>DASPPM010000329.1:0-9650 GCA_035625535.1 Alphaproteobacteria bacterium | reverse complement strand
AGCCGACAAAGCGCTTGCTTTCGGCGGGATTCGCGCCATATTTCTCAAAAATGGCTTGCGAGGAATTTTCGCCATGAAATACGCACACGCCATAGTCTCCGCCTCCGGCCGCCTCAGCCTACCCGCGGGATTCCGCAAGGCCGTCGGGCTCGAGCGGGGCGGCAATGTCGTGATCGCGCTCGACGGCCGCGAGATGCACATCATGACGACGGCGGAGGCGGTCGCGCGGGCGCAGGCGCTATCGCGTCGCCTCTTGAAGGGAAAGCCCAAATTCTCTCTCGATGATTTTATCGCTGAGCGCCACCGCGAGGCTGAGCGCGAATGACGGGCGTCGCGCTGGACGCATCGGCGCTGCTGGCCATGCTCCTTGACGAACGAGGCGGCGACAAGGTTCGGACAGCACTCGCCGGGTCGGCGATCACCACGGTAACGCTCGCCGAAGTGGCCGGATATTACGCGCGCAACGGGGTCGCCGAAAGGGACATCCACCTCCTGCTCGATTCGTTGGAGATCGAGCGGGTTGTCTTCGACGAGGAATTGGCCTATGGGGCCGCGATGCTCCTGCCGGCGACGAAGACGGCGGGGCTCTCGCTCGGCGATCGCGCGTGCCTGGCGCTCGCGCGGCGCCTGGGCGTCAAGGCGCTCACGGCCGATCGCGCGTGGCATAAGCTCCCGAGATCCGTCGGGATTGCCATCGAAGTGATAAGGTGAGCATCGGCGCTCCGCAGGGAGCCGCCGCCTTGTCGAGGGCGAGGCAGCCGGGCCCTGTCAGCGCGTCCGCAACGATGCGATATAGGCGATGATGTCCTCGATCTGGCGCCGGTCGAGCTCGAGCGGCGGCATCGACCCGTGCGGCTTGACTAGGAAAGCGCGTAGGTATTCCGGCGTCTTGCTCGGGTCGCGCGCGATCGCCTGGAAGGGCGGAATGCCTTGAACGGCGCGGCTCTCGCCCTTGAGGAGATGACAATCCGAGCACCAGCGCTGCGCAAGAGCGTAGCCCCTGGTCGCATCGCCCGTGACGTTGCTCTCTTGTGCGAGAGCGGGGGGTACGAGCGAGATCGCGAGCAGAAAGAAGAGCGCAGCCTTTTCCATATGCGCCTCGCAAGCTGTGCGCCCGCCTAAGGCGCCTATTCGACGAGATCGAGACATAGGCTTGCCGCCTGCCTTTCGCATTGACGTAAGTCAACAAGCCGGCTTCAGCGCGCGCCGCGCGGGACTTTATCACCCGCAGGCCGCTCCTCGCTGTCGAGCGCCGCCGCGAGCCGGGCGGTGGCGCTGCCGGGCTTGAGCGCCTTCTGCTGGGAGGCGTGCGGCGCCCAGGCAGTCAGGTAAATGACCTCGAAGGTCGCGGGAATGCGCCCATCGGGGCCGGCAAAGCGCTCCTCATAGAGCGCCGCCGCGCGCAGGAGCGTCGTGCGCCGGCTGAAGCCGCGTCGCAACGCCGCGACCGCGTTCGTCTCGCCCATGCCGCGCAAGTCGCGCATGAGTGCCAATGCCGACGGATAGGTCACGGCGATGGTGTCGCGGTCGACCACGGGAAGCGCGAAGCCGGCGCGCTGCAGAAGCGCGCCCCCGTCGCGCAAGTCGGCGAAGGGCGAGACGCGCGGGCCCGCACCCCCCTCGACCTCGACCTCCGCCTCGAGCAGCGCCGCGCGCAGCTCGCGGAGCGTCTCGCCGCCAAGGAGGGCCGCGAGGAAGAGCCCGTCGGGCTTGAGCGCGCGGCGGGCCTGGATAAGGGCGCCCGGCAGGTCGTTGACCCAATGGAGCGCCAAATTGCTGAGGATGAGATCGAAGCTCGCATCGGCGAAGGGCAGCGCCTCCTCGTCGGCGACCAAGGCCAAGCCCTCGGCGCGGCGCAGGAGGCCGAGGGTCAAATCGATTCCGACGAGGCGCTCGATGCCGCTCCGGCCAAGCGCGAGCCGGGCCAGCTCGCCGCCGCGGCAGCCGAGATCGAGGGTGAGGGGGAAGTGGCGCTTGGTGTCCGCGAGGCGGTCGACAAGGCGCTCCGCCACCTCGCGGAAGAGGAAGTCGTGATGCTCGAGCCGCGCGGCCGCGCGCTCGCGGTGGCGCCGCACAAGCCGGCGGTCGAAGACCTCCATCCCCGCTTGGGTCATGCCTCTATATATGGCATGGCCATCGACTTTCGACCAAGTCCGGACGGCACCTGGAGCGCGCGCGCATTGACAGCCCGCCGCGGCGGGACTTTCATGGTCCCTTATGCGCGCGAACATCGCGGTGTCAAGCCTGCGCCACTGGGCGAATGTCGCCCTCGGCGCGGTGCTGCCGGCGCGCTGCCTCGGCTGCGGCGTCGTGGTCGAGCGGCCGGGGACGCTTTGCCCGGCCTGCTGGCGCACCATCGACTTCCTGGCACCGCCCCTTTGCGCTTGCTGCGGCATGCCCTTCGAGGTCGATCCGGGCGAGGCGGCGCTGTGCGGGGCGTGCCTCGCCCATAAGCGGCACTTCGCGCGGGCGCGCGCCGTCTTCCGCTACAGCGAGGCGAGCCGCCGGCTCATCCTCGGCTTCAAGCACGGCGACCGGCTGCAGGGAACGAAGGCTTACGCCGCATGGATGGCCCGCGCCGGCGCCGAGCTTCTCGCCGACGCGAGCCTTCTCGTCCCGGTTCCTCTCCATTGGACCCGGCTCTTCATGCGTCGCTACAACCAGGCGGCCCTCCTCGCCAATGCGCTCGCAACGGCAAGCGGCGTGCCCTGCGTCCCCGACCTCCTGCTGCGCAAGCGCCGCACGCCTTCGCAAGGCCGGCTCAATGCCGCCGAGCGGCGCCGCAACGTGCGCGACGCCTTCGCGCCGAGCGCCGGTGCCGCGCGCCGCATTAGAGGCGCGCGCGTGCTTCTGATCGACGACGTGTTCACCACGGGCGCCACGGTGGACGCTTGCGCGAAAGTGCTGATCGAGTCGGGGGCAGCGCACGTCGATGTGCTGGCGCTCGCCCGCGTGGTGCGGCCGCAGCCCTTCGGATGAGGACTAGATGGAAAAGACGACAGCGCGCGGGATGCGACAAGAGGATCTGCCGGCCGTCCGCTTCACGCTCGCGGAAGCGCTCAAAGCGATCCCCGCCGGCGTCCCGGTACCCTACGCCAGGGTCTTCGCCCACGGCAGCATGAGCCTCGAGATCTACGCTCCCGAGGGACGCGACAATCAGCGCCCGCACAGGCAGGACGAGCTCTATGTCGTGATGCGCGGCCGCGGCAGCTTCGTGAACGGCGACAGGCGCCACCCCTTCGCTCCCGGCGACGTGCTTTTCGTGCCCGCCCTCGTGGAGCACCGTTTCGAGTATTTCAGCCGCGACCTCGCCGTCTGGGTCGTCTTCTATGGCGCCGATGGCGGCGAGGCCTCGGCCCCCCATCCGGCCCCTCAAGGCGAGCTCTGCTGGGGGATCGAAGGCGCGCTCGGCTCGATCGCGGCCGATGCGCACCCGCGCTCCGTCCCCGTCTTCGAGCACGGCTCCCTCACCCTCAAGCTCTACAATCCCCGCAAAACAGACCCGCAGACGCCGCATACGCGGGACGAGCTTTACGTGGTCCAGAAGGGAAAGGGGACGTTCCTTTGCGGGGGGCGCCGCACGCCCTTCGCGCCCGGCGATGTGCTCTTTGCGCCTGCTGGTGTCGAGCACCGCTTCGAGGGCTTCGGGCAAGAGCTCGTGAGCTGGGTCGTCTTCTACGGGCCCGAAGGCGGGGAGGGATAGCGCCATCCGGTCGTGGACCGGTTTCACCGCATCCTTCGAGACGCCGCCTGCGGCGGCTCCGCCGGATGAGGACTTGGGCAATGTGACCCGCTACCCGGCACCCGGCTGACACGCGAGCGTGTTTACTTTATGGCCAAGGGCGCCTAATTAGGGAGCCAGCAATGGACGAAGCGGGGACCACCGTGCCCGATGTCGTGATCTACACCACCATGTGGTGCCCCTATTGCCACCGGGCGAAAAGCCTCTTGGAGAAGAAGGGGGTGGCGTTCGAGGAGATCGACGTGACCTACGATCCCGGCAAGCGCGCCGAGATGAGCGCGCGCGCCGGGGGGCGCGAGACGGTGCCGCAAATCTTCATCCGGGGCGAGCCGATCGGCGGCTCCGACGAGCTCGCAGCCCTCGAGGCCGAGGGCAAGCTCGACCAGCTCTTGGAGAGGGCCGCATGAGCGAGCGTTTCAAGGTCGCCTGCATCCAGAACAATGCGGGCCCCGACATCCTGCCCAACATCCGCGAGGTCGACCGCCTGGCCCGCTCCGCGCGTGCCGCGGGGGCGGATTTCATCCTGACGAGCGAGAACTTCACCAGCATCGAGTTCGGTGCCGAGCGCTCGCTTGACAAGGCGCTGCCCGAGGCGGAGCACCCGGCCGTGCCGCATTTCACCGCCCTTGCCAAGGAGCTCGGCGTCTGGTTCCTGATGGGCTCGCTCACCATCAAGCTCGCGCCCAGCAAGGTCAACAACCGCTCCTATCTCATCGACTCCGACGGCCGCATCGTCGCGCGCTACAACAAGCTGCATCTCTTCGACGTGCAGCTCAAGGCGGGGGAGAGCTACCGGGAATCGGCGACCGTCGAGCCGGGCGATCGCGCCGTCCTCGCCGAGACCCCATGGGGACTCCTCGGCATGAGCGTCTGCTACGACCTGCGCTTCGCCTATCTCTACCGCGCCTTGGCGCAGGCCGGCGCCGGCTACCTCACGATTCCCTCGGCCTTCACCAAGACGACGGGGCAGGCGCATTGGCACACCCTCGTGCGCGCCCGCGCCATCGAGACGGGCGCCTACGTCTTCGCTCCCGCCCAATGCGGCCAGCACGCGGGCGGGCGCAAGACTTACGGCCATTCGCTCGTCGTCGATCCTTGGGGCGAGATCCTGGCGGACGGCGGCGAGGCGCCGGGCTACATCATCGCGGAGGTCGATCCGTCAAAGATCGCGGAGGTGCGGCGCATGATCCCCTCGCTCGAGCACGACCGCGCCTTTAGCGGCCCCAGCGCGGCCGCCGCCGTGCGTCTCGCGCAAGCCGGCGAGTAGACGGCACCCCGCCGCCCGAGAAGAGAGGGCTTGGCCTTCCCCTGGCGGGAAGCCCCATTTCCCATGGGACCTCGCCCCTCGTTGGCCGACAGTCCGGCACCATGACCGCATTCCAAGACGGCCACGGCCCTCATCGCCTTCGCCACGGCGCAGCGGCGCCCGCGACCGCCATGGCGCGCGATCCCGTGTGCGGCATGCTGGTCGACCCGGCCACGGCCGAGCACAGCGCGGAGCACGCGGGCCAGCGCTACTACTTCTGCGGAGCCAGGTGCCGCGAGAGATTTCTTGCCGAGCCCGCGACATATTTGGGCGGGCGCGATCACGCGGCCCGCACGCCGGACCGGGCGGCCGCGGCTGCACCCCCGGCCGGCCTGTGGACCTGCCCCATGCACGCGGAGATCGTGCGCCCTGGGCCGGGAAGCTGTGCCATCTGCGGCATGGCGCTCGAGCCCATGCTGCCGAGCGCGGCCGCGGAGGAGAACGCCGAGCTCGCCGCCATGACGCGGCGCTTCTGGATCGGCTTAGCACTCTCGCTCCCGCTCGTCTTTCTCAGCACGGTCGATGAGCTGGTCGGCCGTCCGCTCGCGCTAATGCTCTCGCCGCGCGCTTCGACGTGGCTGCAGCTCGCGCTCTCGACGCCGGTCGTGCTTTGGGGCGGGGCGCCCTTCTTTGCGCGCGCCTGGACCTCGCTTCTGACCCGGCGTCTCAACATGTTCACGCTGATCGCGACCGGCACGGGGGTGGCCTACGCCTATAGCCTCGTGGCCGCCCTGTTGCCGGGGATATTTCCGCAGTCCTTCCGCGGGCCTGACGGCGAGGTCGGGATATATTTCGAGGCAGCGGCCGTCATCACCACGCTCGTGCTTCTCGGCCAGGTGCTCGAGCTCAAGGCCCGCGCGGAGACCTCGAGCGCCATGCGGGGGCTCCTCGACCTGGCGCCGAAGACCGCGCGCATCGTGCGCGAAGACGGCCGCGAGGAGGATATTCCGCTCGATCAGGTGACACCCGGCTGCAAGCTTCGCGTTCGGCCGGGCGAGAAGGTCCCGGTCGATGGCGTCGTGCTCGAAGGCCACAGCTCGATCGATGAATCGATGATCTCCGGCGAGGCGCTGCCGGTCGAGAAGGCGGGCGGCGACAGGGTGACCGGAGCCACGCTCAACGCCTCGGGCAGCTTTCTGATGCGCGCCGAGCGGGTCGGCGCCGACACCCTCCTTGCCCGGATCGTCGCCATGGTGGCCGAGGCGCAACGCTCGCGGGCGCCGATCCAGAGCCTCGCCGATCGGGTCTCGGGCTGGTTCGTGCCCGGCGTGGTGCTGACGGCCCTTGCCTGCTTCGTCGTCTGGGCCGTCTACGGCCCGGCGCCGGCGATGAGTTTTGCTCTTCTCAACGCCATTGCCGTGCTCATCATCGCCTGCCCTTGCGCGCTCGGCCTGGCCACGCCGATGTCGATCATGGTCGGCACCGGGCGCGGGGCGGCGGCCGGCGTCCTCGTCAAGAACGCCGAGGCGCTCGAGCTCATGGAGAAGATCGACACGCTGGTCTGCGACAAGACCGGAACGCTGACCGAGGGCAAGCCGCGCCTCATGAGCGTCACCGCGATCGGAGATATCGGCGAGGACGAGCTGTTGCGGCTCGTCGCGAGCCTCGAGCGCGGCAGCGAGCACCCGCTCGCCGCCGCCATCGTGAAAGGAGCGGAGGCGCGCGGGATCGCGCTCGCCCCGGTCTCCGATTTCCGCTCGCTGACCGGCAAGGGGGTGGTCGGCACCATCGGCGGCAGGAAGGTGGCGGCCGGGAGTGTCGCTTTGCTGCGTGCCTTGTCGATCGCCCCGAGGGATCTTCCGCTGTGGGCCGAGGTGCAGCGCAAGGAGGGCCAGACCGTGATGATGGCGGCCGTCGACGGGGCGGCCGCCGGCCTCGTCGCGGTCGCGGACCCGATCAAGGAGACGACGAGCGAGGCCATCGAGGCGCTCAGGCGAGACGGCGTTCGCGTGGTCATGCTGAGCGGGGACAGCCGCACCACGGCGGAGGCGGTGGCGCGCCGGCTCGGCATCGAGGAGGTGTTCGCCGAGGTGCCGCCCGAGGAGAAGGCGGCTATGGTCAAGCGTCTCGCGGAAGAGGGGCGCGCGGTCGCGATGGCGGGCGACGGCATCAACGATGCTCCGGCGCTCGCCCAAGCGCGCGTCGGCATCGCCATGGGCACGGGTGCGGACGTGGCGATGGAAAGCGCCGCCATCACGCTGGTCAAGGGCGATCTCCGAGGCATCGCGCGCGCGCGCCATCTGAGCCGCGCCGTCATGCGGAACATCCGCGAGAACCTGTTCTTCGCCTTCGTCTTCAACGCGCTCGCGGTGCCGATCGCGGCGGGCGTGCTCTACCCGTTCACGGGGCTTCTCCTCAACCCGATGATCGCGAGCGCGGCGATGAGCGCGAGCTCGCTGCTCGTGATCGGCAATTCGCTCAGGCTCCGGCGCGCGGCGCTCTAGCATCCGCGCGCGGTCGCGGACGCGGCCCCGGAGACGCTAAGCGCCGGGGCCGCGCGTCATCCTCGCCGCTCGGGCGTTACTTGCCCGGCTGCGGCGTGAGCCGGAGATAGGGCTTGAGCGCCTTCCAGCCCTTGGGGAACTTCTTCTTCGCATCCTCGTCCGTCACCGAGGGCACGATGATCACGTCCTCGCCGTGCTTCCAATTGACCGGGGTGGCGACCTGGTACTTGTCGGTGAGCTGGAGCGAGTCGACGACGCGCAGGATCTCGTCGAAGTTCCGGCCCGTGGTCTGCGGATAGGTGATCATCAGGCGGATCTTGCGCTTGGGATCGATCACGAAGACCGTGCGTACGGTGTACACCTCGTCGTGCGCGGGGTGCATCATGCCGTAGAGATTCGCAACCTTGCGGTCCGCATCCGCAACGATCGGATAGGCGACCTTGGCACGCTGGGTCTCCTCGATGTCCTTGACCCAGCCCGCGTGCGAGCTCACCGGATCGACCGAGAGGCCGATCACCTTGACGTTCCGCTTCGCGAACTCAGGGGCGAGCTTGCCGACGTAGCCGAGCTCGGTCGTGCATACCGGCGTGAAATCCTTGGGATGCGAGAACAGGATGCACCAACTCTCGCCGATCCAATCGTGAAAGCGGATGCGCCCTTGCGTCGTATCCGCCTCGAAGTCGGGGGCCGTATCGCCAAGACGAAGGGTCATGGTCTCATCCTCCCATTCATCGTGCTGGGGCTGCCGCAGCGCACCTCTCACTTAAGCCGTCGGCGGCCAAAGCTCAAGATGCCTTGTGTGAAATGCCCAAGTTCTACAGGATTGTCTCGTTATAGGGGCCCGGCGTCACGCTCCGCGATTGGCCCAGGGAGCTCGCTGAGCGCGTCCGGGTCGGCGGGACGGCTGATGGCGGCAAGGCGCTCGATGGCGGCGGGGTAGGGCTCGCGCACGATGCCATGCTCATAGGCGACGACATGGAGCCGGCCGCGCACGCGCTCGAGCAGCTCGCCCGGCTCGAGCAAATGGGCGGGGTTGGCGGGCTTGCCGAAGCGGGCATTGCCGCGGGCGAAGGTTTCGTAGATCAGCAGTCCGGCGGGCTCGAGGGCGGCGAGCAGCTCGGCGAAGAGTGGGCGCCAGAGATAGTTCGTCACCACCACCGCGGCGAAACGGCGGCCGGGGAAGGGCCACGGCCGGGCTTCGAGATCGGCCTCGACGAGCTCGATCCCGCTTCTCCCGCGCAAGTCCTCGAGCCCCGCGAGATCGATGTCGACCGCGGTCACGGGGTGCCCGAGGCTGCTGAAGAGCCGCGTGTGGCGCCCCGCGCCGCAGGCGATGTCGAGTACGGCACCCTGGCACCTCACCAGGCTCGCGAAACGGCGCACCCAGGCCGAGGGCGGGTTCTTGCCGTGAGGATCGCCGGGTGAGTGCGCTTCAGGGATGACCATGTTTCAAAACGCGCGAAGTTGCTCTATATAAGGTTCGTTCGATCGTCATTACGAATGACATGCCTGATCCATGATCGTCTACAGCCTCAATTGCGCGAAGCATCACACCTTTGAGGCCTGGTTTCGCGACAGTGCCTCTTACGAGGCCCAGGCCTCGCGCCGCGCCGTTCTTTGCCCCGAGTGCGGCAGCACCAAGGTGAGCAAGGCGCCGATGGCGCCGCGCCTCGCGCGCGGGCCGCGCGCCGAGGGTGAGCCCGCGGAGCGCCCGGCAGAGGCTCAGACGACCCCAGCGCCGGCGGCAAAGGAGTCGCCCGGGGGCCCCGCGCTGATGGCGCAGAAGGCGCTCAAGGCTCTCATGCGGCAAATCGAGGCGAATTGCGAGTATGTCGGCGAGCGCTTCGCCGAGGAGGCGCGCAAGATCCACTACGGCGAGGTGAAGCGGCGCGACATCTATGGCGAGGCGAAGGACGAGGAGGCCGAGGCGCTGACCGAGGAAGGGGTCGAGTTCCACCGCATCCCCTGGCTCCGGCGCAGCGATGGCTAGTTCAACACCGCGCCTTCCCCTCAGCGCTGCGGCGGAATGACCGGAAGCAAGAGGTAGCTTTGCCGTCCGGGGCCGGAATGGAGCGTCACGGCCCCGCCGAACAGCTCGGGCGGACGGTTCTTGGGATCGTCGTGGAGGAAGGGTCCGCAGCCCTTGAGCTCGTTCTTG
>DASPPM010000328.1:0-7060 GCA_035625535.1 Alphaproteobacteria bacterium | reverse complement strand
CCGCGGAGTGCCGTGATCTCGCGCGCGCCGAGCGAGGTGAGCTCGACGCCGTCGAGCCGGATGTTGCCGCGGACGATGCGTCCGGGCGGCGGCACGAGACGGAGGAGCGAGAGGGCCAAGACCGACTTGCCCGATCCGCTCTCGCCGACGATGCCGAGCGTGCGGCCGCGCGCGAGCGTATAGGAGACGTCCTCGACCGCCGCGAGGCGCCCCTCGCGCAGCTCGAAGACGACGGCGAGCTCGCGCACCGCCAAGAGCGGTGCTCCTTGCTCGCCGGCTATGGGCTCGCGCGCCACGTCTCCACCCAGAGCGTGCTCGGGTCCTGGTGGCCGGTCGGCACGATGCCCTCGAGCCATTTCGGAATGATGAAGGGATCGGCGCGGTAGAAAAGCGGGATCACGGGCAGGTCCTCGAGGTACTTCTCCTGGATGCGGTGCCACAGCGCCGCGCGCTTGTCGCGATCGAGCTCGACCTCGACGGCGTCGATCAGGCGATCCATCTCGGCGCTCTTGTAGTCCGTGGCGTTCTGGCCGCTCCAGCCGTTCGCCTCGCTGGGGATTTCCTTCGAATCGAGCGTCGAGCGCGGCACGTTCTCCGGCGCGCTCACCCAGGCGTACATGGCCATGGCGGCGAACTTGCGCTTCTTCACGGTGTCGCCGAAGAAGACGCGCGCCGGCTCGTTCCGAATGCGCACGTCGATGCCGAGCGCCTTCCATTGGCTCTGCAGCACCTGCTCGACCAGCTCGCGGATGCGGTTTCCCGCGGTCGACATGAGCTCGAGCGTGAGCGCCGCACCCGCGGAGTTGCGGCGCCCGCCGCCCGCCGCCGTCTTCCAGCCCGCCTCCTCTAGGAGCTCGGCCGCCCGCTTCGGATCGTAAGGGTAGGCTGGGAGGTCCTTTGCGTAAGGCCAGTCGAGCGGGCTCAGGAAACTGTTGGCGGGCGGCTGGCGGCCGCCGAAGAGGCGCTCGTTGATGGTGTTGCGGTCGAGCGCATAGGCGAGCGCCTTGCGCACGCGGAGATCGGCGAGGATCGGATTGTCGAGATTGAGGTCGATGTGCTCGTAGGTGAGGCCCGGCTTGTAGAGGTAGCGGTACTGGTCGCGGTGCTCCGCCTCGAAGGCGAGGGCCTGGTCTAGCGTCAAGCCGAGCTCGCCCGCGATATAGTCGACCCCGCCCGAGAGCAAATTGGCCTCGAGTGCCGCGGTGTTCTCGATGACCTTGACGACGATGCGCTTGAAGAAGGGCTTCTTGCCGTACCAGGTGGCGTTGGGCTCGAGCGCCACATAGGCGCCGGGGGAGACTTGCGTGATGCGGTAGGGGCCGAAATAGAGTCCGGGGTTCGTCGTGTCCGTGTCGAAGTGGGTGCGCGTGCGGTATTGCGCGGGGTCGGTGAAGGCGGCCTCCTCGAGGTGCGCCGGCAGCACGCGCAGATCGTTGATCGCGTTGTAGTCGAAGGTCACGCGGTCGACATGGAGCACGAAGGTCTTGTCGTCGACGATATCGATCTTGAGGATGCGGCGGTAGAGCTCGAGGCCCTCCACCCCGCTCTTGGGCTCGCGCCCGACCTGCCAGGTGAAGAGCACGTCCTTGCTGGTGACCGGGACTCCGTCGCCCCAGCTAGCACCCGGCTGGATCTTGTAAGTGAGGGCGACGCCGTCCTTCCCCTCCGGCGTACCCTCGCGCTTGGCCAGGCCGTTCTCGAAGCTCGGCAGCTCCGCGCACAGCATGCACACGAGCCGCCAGCTCGCGTCATAGGCGGTAAACGGCCGCTGGGTCATCGCAAGGATGTAGCTCTTCGCCAGCATCGCATCCATGTTCGGATGAAAGGTGGAGGGGAACTGCGTGATGCCGATGGTGAGCTCGTCGCTCGCGAAGGCGACGCCGGAGGAGATAAGACAGAGCACGGACGACAGAAGACAGAGAAGAAGCTGCGCGGTGCAAGTACCCATCGCCCGACTGGTGGCGTGTCGCTCAGGCATCTCGACCTTCTCTAATCCGTGGTCCGTCATCTGTCATCCGTCATCTGCAAGCGGCAGAAGAGATAGGGCAGGTAGCCGATGTTGGAGGGCACCAGCTGGCATGCCGTCTTCTCGATCGCGAGGCGGTAGGCGGTGAGATGCGTCTCGGCGGACCCGACCTCGTTGGGGTTGTAAAGCACGAAGAGCGGCCCGCGATGCCGCGCCACGATGGAATGCATCTCGACATTGAAGCGAACCGTGGGCTCGTAGGGCCCGGTGAAGCCGCTGTGGATGCGCAGGAAGCGCGCCGCGGGCGGGAAGAAGGGGATGAGGTAGGAAAGCGGCTCGTGCCCCGTGATGAGCACGATCGTGTGCTCCGGGTCGGCGAGCTTCGGCGCGACGGCACTCACCCATCGCTCGCTCCACGGCACACGGATCCAATCAACCGGCTTCATCGTCACCACCGCAAGCGCGAGCACGGTAGCGGTCAGGAGCGCGCGCGCGCGCGCGGGAAGAGGCAATCGGTCGATGGCGAGTGCGATCATCAGCGGCGCCAGCATCTCGTAAGCGATGATGTAGCGGTAGATGCAGAAGATCGCGACCCAGACGACATAGCCGGCGGCAAACGCGATCAGGAGATAGCGCGCCGCGCCTTGACGCTCGGCGGGGGCGGGCGTCGCCGTCGCCTTGAGACGGCGCACGAGGGCCGCGAGCGCTGCAAGGGGAACGAGCACGAAGCAGGCGAGGATGCGCAGGTCGCGGAAGTCCACTTCCGCCGTGAGGTGGGGATCGCGAAGATAGGCAAAGGGTAAGAAGACGCGCGTCCATACCCCGCCGGGAATATAGAAGTATTTGCGGTAGTCCTGGGGCAGCCCCCAGGGCGATTTGAAGAGCTGGTTGTAGAAGGGAAAGAGCGGGTTGCCGTAGGCCTGCCACAGGTGGAGCATCCAGGGGCCGGCCGAGAGCGCCACCCCGAGAGTGACGCCGACACCGTAGAGCAAGGCAAGCGCGAGCCGGCGCGGAAGCGATGCCGAGGCGAAGAGGAAGGCGAGCGCGAGCCCGAGCGGGAGCGTCACGATCGTCTCTTTGAGCCCGATCGCGATCCCTGAGATGAGCCCGGCGAGCAGAAGGGGGCGCCAGATTTCGCGCCAGCTGCCGCCGAGGAGGGCTTCATGGCGGCGGAGGATGAGCCAGAGCGAGGTGAGCGGCCCCAGGCTCACCACGTTGTCATAGAAGGTGGTGCCGAGCTCGGAGAGGCTTCCCACCCCCACCATGCCGAGGAGGGCCAAGCCTGCGGCGAGGAGCCGGCGCCGGCGCCCCTCGGCCACGTCGAGGGCGGCATAGGCGATGCCGTAAAGCGGCAGCAGGTTGAGCCCCTGTACCGTGCCCAGAAGGAAGCCCACGAGCCGCGCCGGCCAGGCTTGCGTCGCGAGGTAGAACGGCACGTCGATGAGGGGATTAAAGAAGCTTTGCACCTGGGCGACGAGGATATCGTAGCCCTCGCGGCCCGTGAGCCAGGCATAGGCATTGTAGAAGTGGTAGTTCCTCAGGTCCCAATTGGCGTCCATGCCGAGCGCCAAGGTCGCGAGACCGAAGCCGAGCGGGGCGGCCGCCAGGAAGATCGCAACTGCCGCGCGGCCCATCGGGCTCTCAGACCGAGCGCGTGAGTCCGCCGTCGACCCGGATGTTCTGGCCGGTCAGGTAGCTGGCATCGTCCGAGACGAGGAAGGCGGCCGCCTTGGCGACCTCGGCGACCTTGCCGTAACGGCCCATGGGAATCTGCTGTGTGCGCAGGGCGTCGGCCGGATAAGAGTCGATGAAGCCGGGCAGCAGGTTGTTCATGCGGATGCCGGCCTTGGCGTAGCGATCGGCGTAGAGCTTGGCGAAGGCGCCGAGGGCTGCGCGCAGGCTCGAGGAGACGGGAAAGGCCGCCTCGGGCTCGATCGCGGCGTAGGTCGAGATGTTGACGATGGCGCCCTTGCCTTGGCGCTCCATGAGGGGGGTTACGAGGCGCGCCATGCGCACCACGTTGAGCAGCACCAGGTCGAGCCCGGCGTGCCACTCGGCGTCGCGCACCTCGAGGAGCGCGCCCGATGGCGGGTGGCCGGTGTTGTTGACGACCGCATCGACGCGGCCATAGGCCTCGAGCGTCGTCTCGACGAGGCGCTCGAGATCGGCCGCCACGGTGACCGAGCCGCTGGTGCCGACGGCGCCGAGCGCATGTGCGAGCCCCTCGGCGGCACCCGAGGGCGACATCAGCGCCAGGCGCCAGCCGCGCGCCTTGAGCTCGACGGCGATCGCGGCACCCATGCCGCGTCCCGCGGCGGTGATGATCGCGACATTGTCCTGGGCCATGTTGCTCCTCCCGGGTGGGGACGGCGGCGAGGCAGGCCAAGGCGCCGTGCGCGCCTTCGCGGTCGGAGGCTCCAGGCCTGCGCGCGCGCCATCCGCGGCCTCAGCTCGTGCCCAAGGCACCCGCGTGGGCGGCTTGCCATCCGTCGGGGTCGTTGAGGAAGGTGCTGAGCTTATCGAGGGCCACGCGGTCGAAGAAGCCTCCGGCCTCCGCGACCGCGAGCACGTCCCACCAGGTCGCAAGGGCCAAGAGCTTGACGCCGGCCTCCGCGAGCCGCGCGATGGCCGCGGGGAAGATGCCATAATGAAAGATGACGAAGTTGTGCGTGACCTTGGCCCCCGCCTTGCGCAGCGCGTCCACGAAGACGAGCTTGCTGCCGCCGTCGGTCGCCAAATCCTCGACGAGAAGGACGCGGGCACCTTCGGCCATGTCGCCCTCGATCTGGGCCATGCGGGCGAAGCCCTTGGGCTGCTTGCGCACGTAAAGCATGGGAAGGGAGAGACGCTCGGCGATCCAGGCGGCGAAGGGGATGCCCGCCGTCTCGCCGCCCGCGATGGCGTCGAGCGATTCGTAACCCGTCTCGCGCAGGATCATCTCGACGGCCAAATCCATGAGCTTCGCGCGCGCGCGCGGGAAGGAGATCAGCCTGCGGCAGTCGATATAGACCGGCGAGCGGCGTCCCGAGGTGAAGACGAAGGGCTTGTCCGGACTGAACTTGACGGCATCGAGCTCAAGCAGGATGCGCGCGGTGGTGTAGGCCGGGCTGTCTTGCGCGGGAGGCTCTCTTGCAGCACTCATGCCGGGTCTCCAGATCGGGGCGCGACTGGCCGCGGCGGGCCGGAGGTGCCCTTCCAGGCGAACGTTACGGCCGAACGCCCTGCGAGGGAAGGGGTTTGGCGCAAGCGCCGCGCGCCATCGCCGCGGGCGGGGACGCCGCGGCAAATGCGCTCGTTTGCACCCGTCTCGCTGCTTGCTAAGCTCCGCGGTCGCCATTTGCAGGGATTGCCCCCATGTCCGAGCTCGTTCTCGTCGAGCGCCAAGCCGACATCGCGACCGTCATCCTCAATCGGCCCGAGAAGCTCAACGCGCTCAACAAGGCGTTGTGGCAGGCGATCGGCGAGGCGATGTCCGCACTCGAGCGCGACGACAGCCTGCGCGCCGTCGTCCTGCGCGGCGCCGGCGACAAGGCCTTCGCACCCGGTGCCGACATCGGCGCGTTCGAGAGCGAGCGCGCGAACCGGGAGCAGGCGCAAGCCTACGGCCGCGTCATGCACGTGGCCATGGGCCGCATCGCCGAGTGCCGCCATCCCACCGTCGCGATGATCAAGGGCATCTGCGTCGGCGGCGGGCTCGAGCTTGCCATGATGTGCGATCTCAGGATCTGCGGACAATCGAGTCGCTTCGGCGTGCCGATCAACCGTCTCGGCGTGATCATGGCGTACCCCGAGATCATAGCGCTCATCGATCTCGTCGGCCGCGCCACGGCGCTTGAGATTCTGCTCGAAGGCCGCCTCTTCGGCGCCGAGGAGGCTAAGGAGAAGGGCCTCGTCACGCGCGTCGTCCCCGATGACAAGGTCGAGGAGGAGGCCTATGCGAGCGCGCGTCGCATTGCCGACGGCGCGCCGCTTTCGAACCGCTACCACAAGAAGTTCGCGCGCCGGCTCCTCGATCCCCGGCCGCTTTCCGCCGAGGAGTTCGCCGAGGGCTTCGCGACCGCGGGCAGCGAGGACTACCAGGAGGGCTATCGCGCCTTCATCGGGAAGCGCAAGCCCAACTTTCGCGGCGTATAGCGCCGAGAAGCTACTCCTCCCAATCGAGAGGCGTGTCCGCGCGCAGCAGGTCGTAGATGCGGGTGACCTTGGCGCTCGGCGTGCCAAGTGCGCCCGTGTCGCGCAAGTCGGTGTGCGTCAACCACAGTTTCGCCTGGATGATCTCGTCCTTCGTCGGCGCGAGCGCCATCACGGAGGCGAGCTTGACGTCGTCGAGGCGCCCGAGGATCCCTATCACCTCCTCGCGGGTCAGCTTGCTCATGGCCGAGTCTCCCAACCCCATAATACCCGATTTTCCAGGCGCATCACGGAATGACGCCGCAGGCGACGCGCACTCCGGCCTCGCCCGCCGTCTTGGCCTTGTCCGTCTCGCTTGGCGCGCCGCCCTCGATGACGATCGCGCGGCCATTCAACTCCTCGAGCCGCAAGCCGGGTGCCGTCACCGCCCTGCGCGCGATCCCGTCCTTGTCGACGGTGAGCACGAGCGAGGGGGCCGCGGACACATCCGTGCCCGGGGCCTTGCCAGGCTGCTCGGCCTTTGTCGGCACGAAGATGTCGCCCGCGGCACCGCCCGCGACCTTCGTTCCATTGATCTCGGCGGGGCCGCAGTCGCCGTTCGCGTGGATCGAGATCGCATGAGGGCCCGGCGCCAGACCCTTGAGGAGAGGGGTGAGCCGCAGGCCGCCGCCGCTGTCGGCCGCGCGAATGGTTCCGATCGTGGCGCCAATTCCCATGGGCGTGACGAGGGTGATGCGGATGCGCGCCTCATCGGCGGAGACCCGGCCGGCGAAGACAAGGGCGGCCAGCAGAACGACCGCACCCGCGCTTGCTACTGCCGCCGCCCGCATGCGTATCCTCCGCTTGCGCTCCCTAGCCTCGCACGACGAAGTCGGCGCGGCTGTCGCCAATGGATCGGTTGCCCGCACCACCGTCGAGTTTGGCGCTAATGCGGCGGCGCATCAAGGCGGGTGCGGCAATCGC
>DASPPM010000327.1:0-3246 GCA_035625535.1 Alphaproteobacteria bacterium | reverse complement strand
CGAGCTGCGCCTCAAGCGCGACCTCCACCTGAGCCACCCCATGGAGATCCGCCTGCCGATGCTGTGGATCGGAGCCCTCGCCGGGAAGCTGCCCGCCTCGCTCGCCGCCAGCAGCGGAGTCGACAGCGCCGAGCAGGTCGTCAAGTATCTCCTGGTCGGCGCCGACGTGGTCATGACGACGTCCTCCCTCTTGCGCTATGGCGTCGGCCATATGGCGAAGCTCCTCGCCGGGCTCGAAAAATGGCTCGAGGCGCGCGACATCGAATCGCTCGCCAGCGTCCGCGGCAAGATGCGGCGGGGTGCCATCGCCGACCCTGCGGCCTTCGATCGCGCGAACTACATCAATATCCTGCAGGGCTACACGGTGAATTCCGGCGCGTTGCGCTGAGGCGCCTTGCCGCAGCCGGCCGCTGCTGTGGCGCGCATTCCGTGCTACATCTGCGCTCCGGGCGCAGCGACGAGCGCCTTGGGGCGCGCATGCAAAGAGGGGCGACGAGAGGGGCCGTGGAAGGATTCGGCGAGGTTGGCGGCATCCGGCTGCGTTACAGGATCGAGGGTGACGGCCCCTGGCTCGTGCTCATCCACGGCGTCGGCAACCGCCTCGAGGCGTGGGACGGCGTCGTCGCGGCGCTCGGCGGGCGCTTGCGCACCTTGCGCTGGGATTTGCGCGGCCATGGCGCCTCCGACAAGCCGCCGGGGCCTTACGCGCTCGATGACTTCGTCAGCGACCTCAAGGGCCTGCTCGACGCGCACGGCATCGAGCGCTGCCATCTTGCCGGCTTTTCGCTCGGCGGGCTGGTGGCACAGGCCATGGCGCTTGCGCACCCCGCTCGGCTCGACCGGCTCGTGCTCTTGAGCACGGTGGCCGGGCGCAGCGCGGAGGAACGCGAGCGCGTGGCCCAGCGCCTTGCGATGGTCGCGCACGGCATTCCCGGCGCCCATTTCAACAACTCCCTTGCGCGCTGGTTCACCGACGAGTTCCAGCGCACGCATCCCGAGATCATCGCCGAGCACGCCGCGCGCAACCGCGAGAACGATCCGCTCGCTTATGCGGCCGCCTATCGCGTGCTCGCTGAAAGCGACCTCGCCGACCGCCTCCATGAGATAAAGGCACCGACGCTGATCGCGACCGGGGAGAACGACATCGGCTCCAACCCGCGCATGGCCAGGCTCATGCACGAGCGCATCGCGGGCTCGCGGCTCGTCATCCTGCCGCGCTTGCGCCATGCCATCCTCGTCGAGGCGCCCGGGACGGTGGCCGGCCTGATCGAGCCGTTCCTCGCCGGGAGCGGCTGAGCGGCCGCTGGCGACGCGGGCGCCGCTCAGTCGAAAGGCGGCCTCACGAGCGTGAAGCGGCCCGAGATCACCACCTTCCCGTTGACCGTCGCCCGCCACTTATATTTGACGTTGTTGAAGTTCGCGAAAGTGCCGTCCTCGAAGTCATCGGGAAACAGCACGAAGCCCCAGTCGTCGTTGCGGACATGGATGGTCTTGGTCCAGTCGTGCTTGCCGTCGCTCACGATGAAGGTCGCGTCGTACTGGCCGAGGTCGCCGAACTTGTCGCGAATGCCGATGCGGTAGGAGGGGGAGACGCTTTCCTGCCACGAGACCGCCGGTGCCGCCTCGCTCCCCGCGACAACGAGAACTCCGAGTGCCGCCGCCAACATTGAGATCAGCGTCCCTTTCACTGTGAGTCCTCGCACTCCGACGGCTTTCGCAAGCATGAGGGTCACGGCGCTCGCTCCTCCTGTTTGCGTCTCGGCGCGCCCGAAGTTGCGCGTCACTTCTTGACGCCGAGCCCGCGCATGAAGCGGTCGCGGATCTGCGCGGGGTCGCGCTCGGTCTGTCCGGCCGCCGGCTTGTCGTCGATGCGCGCCGCGATGAGCCACGGCCCGTCCTCGACGAGGGCGCGCTCGACGAGTTGCTCGAAATCGGCCTCGTCGGCGGCCCAGCTGCTCTTCGCGATCCCGGCGCCGCGCGCGATGGCGGCGATGTCGGCGCCGAACGCGGTGGCGCTCGCCTGCGCGCCGGTTATCTGGTACATGGCATTGTCCATGACGACGATGGCGAGGTTCTTCTGGCGCAGCATCGCGATGGTGGCGAGGCAGCCGAGCTGCATGAGGAGCGAGCCGTCGCCCTCGAGTGCGATGACGCGCCGCGCGGGCTGCGCGAGCGCCACGCCGAGCGCGATCGGGCTGGCGAGCCCCATGCTGCCGAGCATGTAGAAATTCTGCGGCCGGCGCCCCGCGGCCCACAGGTCGAAATTGGTGTTGCCGATGCCGCCGACGACGGCTTCTTGGCACTTGAGCTTGGCGACGAGGCGCTTCGTCAGGTCGGAGCGGTTCATCACCTTGGTATTGCCGGAGGGGGCCGGCCTGAGCTCGCTCGCGGACATGGCGTGCCTCACGCGGTGAAGACCTTGCCGCCGGTCAGGAGCGGCGAGAGGATCAAGGCCGCCGGCGCCTGCGTGGCGAAGGCCTGCTTGATCGTACGGTCGATGACGAACTCGACCTCGTCGAGACGCTGAAGCGTGTGGCTCTCGACGGCGAGGGCGTCCAGCACCGGGCGCATGACGCGGCACACCAGCGCTTGGCCGAGGTTGAACTCGCCGAGCGTGCCGCGCTCCGAGATCATCATCAGAAGCGGAATCTGGAACGGCACGGCGAGGGAGGCGATGGCGTTCGGCAAGGTGCCGAAGCCGCTCGTCTGCATCAGGACCACGCCGCGCATCCCGCCCATCCATGCGCCGGCGACGATGCCCACGGCCTCCTCCTCGCGCGTCGTCGGAATCGCCGTGAAGAAGGCGTCGGCGTGCACGCCTCTGATGAGCGGTGTCAACACGCGGTCGGGAACATAGGTAACGAGCCGCACCTGATTGCGCTTGAGCGTCTCGTGCACGATCGCGTGCCACGGGGGCCCTAGGCGCCCTTCCTCGCCGACTGTCGACATCGATCGCTCCCGCCTCGCTCAGCTCGGGCCCCAGTATGACGCGTCGCGGCGGGGGAGCCAACCGCCGCAAAAGCGCGCTGCGCGCGGCGAGGGCGCCTAGAGCGGAATCCATTTCGGTGGAAGCAGCCCCCTCACCCTACCCTCTCCCCCTTTTGAGGGGGAGAGGGTTGCGCAGCCTTAGCGAGCGTAGCGAGCTTAGGCAAAGCTGGGTGAGGGGGCGATTCCACCTCGTCGGATATTGCTTTAGCTCCCGGCGGCGCGAGGAGGCCTTTGAGGCGCGCCACCGGGGGTCGCCTT
>DASPPM010000326.1:0-12803 GCA_035625535.1 Alphaproteobacteria bacterium | reverse complement strand
AGCCTCGACCACGATACCGGCGATATGTCGGGGACGGTGCTGGCCGGCACTGCCGCGGGCCGCAGCCTCGCGCAACTGAGCCGCGCCGAGCTCCTCTCCCTCCTCGCCGAGTGCGAGGGCCGCGATCCACCCTCGGTCTCGCTGCTCGAAAGCTATCTCGAGCGCCGCTTCGGCGCCGATTGGCGCGAGGACGCGGCGGCCGGTCCGGAAGACGAGCGTGCCGCCGGCGCCGGCTCCACGCGCGGCCGGCCGCGCGCCTCGGGTGCGATGAGCCGCAGCGAGGCGCAGCAGATCCTCGGCGTGGCCGAAGGCGCCGGCCCCGCCGAGATCAAGGAAGCTTATCGCCGGCTCATGCTGAAGCTGCATCCCGACCACGGCGGGTCGGGTTATCTCGCGGCCAAGCTCAACCAGGCCAAGGATACCCTCCTCGGCGATTGAGGCGATGGCGGGGGCGCCCGTTGCCGTTGCCATCCCCCCGTCGCTATGGCACAAAGCAGCCCGCCCAATGACAACCCGAGCGCCGAGGCGCCAAACCGCATCATGATCCAGCGCGTACGCAAAGCCATCTTCCCGGTCGGCGGCCTCGGCACCCGCTTTCTGCCGGCGACCAAGGCCATGCCCAAGGAGATGCTTCCCGTCGTCGACAAGCCCTTGATCCAATATGCGGTCGAGGAGGCGCAGGCGGCCGGCATCGAGGACTTCATCTTCGTCACCGGCCGCGGCAAGACCGCGATCGAGGACCACTTCGACCATTCCTACGAGCTGCAGAGCGTGCTCGCCGCGCGCGGCAAGAGCGAGGAGCTCGAGGCGCTGCGCCGCTGGCTGCCCGAGCCCGGCCGGGTCGCCTACACCCGTCAGCAGGAGCCGCTCGGGCTCGGCCACGCGGTGTGGTGCGCGCGCGACTTGATCGGCGACGAGCCCTTCGCCGTGCTGTTGGCGGACGACCTCGTGCTGGCGGAGGTTCCCTGCCTCAAGCAGATGGTCGACGCCCGCGCCGAGGTCGGCGGCAACATGGTCGCCGTCATGGAGGTGCCGCGCGCGCACACCAACCGCTACGGCGTGCTCGACGTGGCGCGCGAGCGCGGCAAGCTCGTCGAGGTGAAGGGGCTCGTGGAGAAGCCGGCGCCCGAGAAGGCGCCTTCCACGCTCACCATCATCGGCCGCTACATACTGGAGCCCGACGTGATGGAGCATCTCGGGCGCAGGGAGCGCGGTGCCGGCGGCGAGATCCAGCTCACCGACGCGCTCGCCAGGACGCTTGGACACGGCCCCTTCCATGGCCTGCGCTTCGAGGGCACGCGCTTCGACTGCGGCGACAAGATCGGCTTCTTCGAGGCGAACATCGCATTCGCCATCCAGCGCCGGGATCTCGGCCCGGCCGTGCGCGACGTGATCCAGCGCTACGCCGAGCTGTTGAGTCCCCGCGCCAAGCTGGCGCGCTGAGCGCGGCCGCGACAAGCAAAACAAATCGAGGGGACGCTTATGCGCATCGCCATGGTCGGTACCGGCTATGTCGGGCTGGTCTCCGGCGCCTGCTTCTCCGAGTTCGGCATCGAAGTGGTGTGCATCGACAAGGACGAGGCGAAGATAGCGCGCCTCGGACGCGGCGAGATCCCGATCTACGAGCCGGGCTTGGCGGCGCTCATCGTCAACAACGCGAGGGACGGCCGGCTCTCCTTCACCGGCGATCTTAAAGCCGCGGTCGGCGCGGCCGACGCCGTCTTCATCGCCGTCGGCACGCCGAGCCGGCGCGGCGACGGCCATGCCGACTTGAGCTACGTCTACGCCGCCGCGCGCGAGATCGCCTCGGCACTCGCGGGCTACACGGTCGTGGTGACCAAGTCGACGGTGCCCGTGGGCACCGGCCGCGAGGTGCAGCGCATCATCCGCGGCATGCGGCCGGACGCCGACTTCGACATGGTCTCGAACCCGGAGTTCCTGCGCGAAGGCTCCGCGATCGGCGACTTCATGCGCCCGGACCGCGTCGTGATCGGGGCCGAGAGCGAGCGGGCGCGCGAGCTCATGCAGCGCATCTATCGCCCGCTCTACCTCATCGAGACGCCGATCCTCTTCACCGGGCTCGAGACCGCCGAGCTCATCAAATACGCGGCCAACAGCTTCCTCGCGACCAAGGTCAGCTTCATAAACGAGATCGCCGACCTGTGCGAGAGGCTCGGCACGGACGTGCACGACGTCTCGCGGGGCATCGGGCTCGACGGCCGCATCGGGCGCAAGTTCCTCCATCCCGGCCCGG
This sequence comes from Alphaproteobacteria bacterium, assembly GCA_035625535.1. Classification (GTDB taxonomy): domain Bacteria; phylum Pseudomonadota; class Alphaproteobacteria; order JACZXZ01; family JACZXZ01; genus DASPPM01. Next base: position 10,549 of record DASPPM010000326.1, on the reverse strand, counting down.
GTTACGGCGGCTCCTGCTTTCCCAAGGACACCGTTGCGCTCGTGCGCATCGCGCAAGAGGCGGGGGTGAGCCTCAGCATCGTCGAGACCGTGGTCGAGGCGAATGCGACGCGCAAGGCGCGCATGGCGGAGAAGGTGATCGAGGCCTGCGGCGGCTCGCTCGCCGGCAAGACCGTGGCCGTCCTCGGCCTCACCTTCAAGCCCAATACGGACGACATGCGCGAGTCCGCGAGCCTCGAGGTGATCCCGGCGCTCAAGCGCGCGGGTGCGGCGGTGCGCGCCTTCGATCCCGAGGGCATGCCCGAGGCCAAGCGGCTCTTGGACGGCGTCGTCTGGTGCGACAGCGCCTACGGCACGCTCGAGGGCGCCGACGCCCTCGCCATCCTCACCGAATGGAACGAATTCCGCGCCCTCGATCTCAAGCGCATGAAGTCGCTGCTCAAGGCGCCGGTCGTGATCGACTACCGCAACATCTACCGCCCCGAGGAGATGGCAGCCGCGGGCTTCCGCTACACCTCCCTCGGCCGGCCCTCGGTCGAGCCGGAGTGATGTGTCTTCGTCCTTCGAGACGGGCCTACGGCCCTCCTCGGGACGAGGACATAGGCTGTATTTGCCGGCCGCCTCGCCCCGAGGAGCGCGCGAAGCGGGCGTCTCGAAGGGCGAGGCGAATACACACGAGGACTCGCGCAGCATGAAGGGTCACGCGTTCAAGGACAGCATCCTCCGCGAGTACGATATCCGCGGCATCGTCGGCGAGACGCTCGTGGCCGAGGACGCAGGCGCCTTGGGACGCGCCTTCGGCTCGACCCTGGTGCGCGAGGGCGGGAAGTGCGTGGCCCTCGGCTACGACGGACGGCTGAGCTCGCCCGAGCTCGCAAAAGCCCTCGGCGAGGGACTGGCGTCGACCGGCCTCGAGGTCTTCCGCGTCGGGCTCGGCGCCACGCCGATGCTTTATTTCGCGAGCAGGCACCTGCCCTCGGACGGGGCCGTGATGGTGACGGGCTCGCACAACCCCCCCAACCACAACGGCTTCAAGATGGTGCTCAAGGGGGCTGCGATCTACGGTCGCGACATCCGCCGGCTCGGCGAGATCGCGGCCAAGGGCGACTTCGTGGCCGGGCGCGGCCGCATCACCGATCGCCCGGTGCTCGACGACTATGTGGCGCGGCTCGCCCTGGACGCAAACTTGGCCCGGCCGCTCAAGGTCGCTTGGGACGCGGGCAACGGCTCGGCCGGCGAGGCGATGGCGCGGCTCACGGCGCGCCTTCCCGGCGAGCATATCCTGCTCAACGAGCGGATCGACGGCAGCTTTCCGGCGCACCACCCTGACCCGACCGTGCCGGAGAATCTCGCGCAGTTGCGCGAGGCCGTGCTGGCGCACGCCTGCGATCTCGGCATCGCGTTTGACGGCGACGGCGACCGCATCGGCGTGCTCGACGGCAAGGGGCGCATTCTGTGGGGCGACCAGTTCCTCGTCTTTCTCGCCAAGGAGGTCCTCCGCGAGCATCCGGGGGCCACCATCATCGCCGACGTCAAGGCGAGCCAGGTGCTCTTCGACGAGATCGCGCGCATGGGCGGCCGGCCGCTCATGTGGCGCACCGGCCATTCGCTGGTCAAGGCCAAGATGGCCGAAACCGGCGCGCCGCTTGCCGGCGAGATGAGCGGGCACATCTTCTTTGCCGACCGCTATTACGGCTACGACGATGCGCTCTATGCGGCGGTGCGCTTGCTCAACGTGGTGGCGCGGGAAAGTGCCGGTCTCGCCGAGCTCGCCGACCGTCTGCCGCAGGTGGTCAATACACCCGAGCTGCGCATCCCGTGCAGCGACGAGCGCAAGTTCAGGGTGATCGAGGAGGTCAAGGCGCGCCTAGCGGCGGAAGCGGCCGAGCTCGTTGCCGTCGACGGCGTGCGCGTGCGGAGCGGCGACGGCTGGTGGCTGTTGCGCGCCTCCAACACCCAGGCAGCACTCGTCGCCCGTTGCGAGGCGCCAAGCGCTGAGGCGCTCGAGCGGCTCAAGTCGGCCCTCCGCGGCCAGCTCGCGGCGAGCGGGGTCGCGGTGCCGGCGTTCTGATCCCTGAGCACTCCGTCGCCGCAAGGGGAGCGTAGGGGTGCTGAGGTGCGAAGGCTCGTGCGGATGGACTTCTTCTTCTATGGCACGCTCCTCGACGAGGAGGTGCGTCGCTTGGTGCTCGGGCCGGAAGCGGCAAGGCTCGAGCTCGTGCCGGCACGGCTTGCGGGCTATCGGCGGTTTCCGAAGCTCCGTTCGAGCGCCCCGGTCCTGGCGCGCCGCGGCGGTGCCAGCGTGGACGGGCTGCTCGTCCGCGGCCTCGATCGCCGCCAGGCCGCGCGCCTGCGCCATTACGAGGGACGCAATTATCGCTTGGCACGATGCAAGGTGCGCCTCGCGGAGGGTGAAGCGTGCGCGGCGATGGTCTTCCTCGGCCGGGGCCGCATTCCGCTCCGCCGCGGCTCGTGGCGGCTTAGAGAGTGGCAGCGCCGCTCGAAGCGCGCTTACCTCAGGCTCGCGGCCCTCTGGCTCGCGGCCTATCGTCAAGCCGGCTACGAGACGCGCGGCCGCGTGCGCTGGGTCAAGCGCTGGGCCGCGCGAGATTAGCCCTTGAGAGCTATTGCCGAACCTCGGCGAGTGCCCGCTCGTTGCCGGGATTGAGAACGACGCACTCGCTCCGCTTGCGATGGATCTTGCTGCAGGCGGCGCGCGCCTCGCCGGCACTTATGCCCGTGAGGCGGGCGCGATAGATCATGCCGTGGCCGGTGTGGCTGCCCGCGATCGAGATCGTTGCCCGATGGAGCCCGGCGATCGAGCGCTTGACGCGGAGGGCCGCCGCGCGCGCCTGTGCCGGATGGGAATAGGCACCGACTTGAATGCCCCAGCCGCTTGCGCGCATCTCGTCGCTGTCGTTGCCGTCGACCATGGCAAGCGCGGGTGCCGTCTGCGGGCGACCGATTCGGGCCACGGGCTTGTCGCCTCCATCGACCACGTCGTCGAGCGGCGCCTGGTTCACCGCGAGGACCGGGGCTGGCGGGAGAAAGGGCTGCGCCGGGTTGGGAACCGCCGCGGCCGGCGCGGGCGCGTTGGCAACCGGGGTCGCCGCCGCCGTTTGAGCGGGTGCGCTGGCTACCGGGATCGCCGCCGCCGCTTGAGCGGGCGCGCTGGTCACCGGGGCCGCTGCAGCCGGCGGGGTATAGCTAGCCTCACGGATGGTGGGGCGCGTGGCAAAGCCGTGGTCGAGCAAGCGCATCATGGCGCGATCGCGCTGGCCGCCCGATTTGCCGCCCAGCACGACGCCGATGAGGCGCCGGCCGTTGCGCACCGCCGAGGTCACCAGATTGTACCCTGCGGCGTGGATGTAACCCGTCTTGAGGCCGTCGGCGCCTGGGTAATTGACCAGCACGTGGTTGTGGGTCGCGATGGTGGTACCTTGGAAGGTGAACTCACGGGTACTGAAGAAATGGTAGTACTGCGGAAAATCGCGAATGAGCGCCCGTGCAAGCCTTGCCATGTCGCGCGCGGTCGTCATCTGGCCGGGGTCGGGGAGACCCGAGGCATTGCGGAAGCTGGTCGAGCGCATGCCGAGCTCGCCCGCCTTGCGCGTCATCAGCTCGGCGAAATGGCTCTCGTTGCCGCCGAGCGCCTCGGCGAGGACCACGGCCGCGTCGTTGGCCGACTTGACGACGAGCGCGAGCACGGCCTCGTCGACCGTGATGGTTTCGCCGGGCATCAGATCGAGCTTCGTGGGGTCTTGGGAGGCCGCATAGTCGGACACGCCAAGCCGTTGATTTGATTTGAGTCGGCCCTGCTGGAGAGCCTCGAAGGTCAGGTAGAGCGTCATCATCTTGGTGAGCGAGGCCGGGTAGGTGAGGGCATCGGGGTTATAGGCCTCAAGCACCTGCCCGCTGCCGGCGTCGATCACGAGCGCCTCGTATTTCGCGGCCGCCGGGCCTGCCCACAGCACGGCGATGGCCGCAAGAAGCGAGAATGCTGCGTTCCGCAAGCGAGCCGTGGACATGAGCAAACCCCGTCTCCCCTCTGGCCAGACGATGAGGCCAATCTTGCAGCCAAACCAGCTAGTGAATCCCTGATCAGATTGTGGCAATTCTATGGAAGGACAGATTCACTGTCTACCCAAAAGACGATTCGACAGAAAAAAATCGATCTATACGCCTTGGGGACGGGGGAGTGCTTGGTGGTTCGTCGCATTAGCCCCGAGGGCTCTTGCCGATGGCAACGAAAGGCGGGGCGCGCGCCGGCGCGATGGCAGGTGAGGCCGGCGCGAGCGCGGCGCGCTCCCGGCCTCCGCAAGCCCGGCCGCCCGAGTCGGCCCGTGCCCCTCTAAGCCCTTCGCGTGCAATGCAAAAGACAATTTTGTTGCAATGCACAATTTTCCTTGACTCAGCTCGGAGAATGCCTATATTCGCAACAATGCTGCAGTGCAGCATAGACGCCCAAGAGCGCGGCACCAGGTGCGGCAGCGGGCGGAGAGAGCCCCTTTTTGACATTTAATCTGAGGAGTGCGGGACATGGCGACAAAGGTCAGGCTGGAGAAGCTGGCGCAGCCGCTCGAGTCGGTGGTCGAGGCCGGCAAGCAGACGGTCGAGAGCGTGGTCAAGGCATCGACCGAGGTGGCGACGAAGAACTACGAGAAGGCGTTCGCCGCGACGCAGGAACAGCTCGAGAAGGCGACCAATGCCGCCTTCCAGAGCTATGACGAGCTCACGGCGCTCGGCAAGGAGAACCTCGACGCGTTGGTCCGGGCCTCCACGGTTCTGGTCAAGGGCTTCGAGACGCTCGGCAAGGAGTTCGCGAGCTACAATCAGGCGTCGATCGAGAAGGGCGTTGCCAATGCGCAGGCGCTTTTCGGCGTGAAGACGCTGCGCGAGTTCGTGGAGCTGCAGACCGGGATGGCGCGGGAGACTTTCGACTCTTTGGTCGAGCAGGGCACCAAGTTCGGCGAGCTCTCGGTCAAGGTCGCGAACGAGGCTTTCGGGCCGATCCAGGAGCAGGTGAACGTGACGGTCGAAAAAATTCTGCGGCCGGCTGCCGCCTGAAACGGCATCCGCCGAACATTCTGCAAGGGGCCTGCGAGGGAGCGCGGGCCCTTTGTCATTTCTGTGGTACCCTTCACAGCCCCACCTCGCGTACTATACTACTTCTCTCGAAGGGCTTTCGTGCGGCGCGCGAAGTTGTTTATCATAGCTGGATCACTCGAGACCCTGTGCGACGATCGTGTGACGGCCATGGGCAATACGCGGAAGTCTGACGAGGATGGGGGCACCGGCACGGGCGTGGTGGTCAAGGCCCGGCCGAAGACGAAGAAGCCGGCGCTCTACAAGGTGCTGATGCTGAATGACGACTACACGCCGATGGAGTTCGTCGTGCACGTGCTGGAGCGTTTCTTCGGCAAGAGCCACCAAGAGGCGACCCAGATCATGCTGCATGTCCACCGGCGCGGCGTCGGCGTGTGCGGGGTCTATACCTTCGAGGTCGCCGAGACCAAGGTCAATCAGGTGATCGATTACGCCCGGCGCCACCAGCACCCGCTGCAATGCACGCTCGAGAAGGATTAGCCGGTATCCCAGTCAGGTAGGTCGCCCGAATGCTCTCACCCAATCTCGAACAAAGCCTCCACCGCGCGTTAGCGCTCGCCAACGAGCGCCGGCACGAGTACGCGACCCTCGAGCACCTGCTTCTGGCGCTCTCCGAGGACTCCGACGCGCTCGCCGTGCTGCGCGCCTGCGGCATCGACATGGAGCGCCTCAGGCGGGAGCTGAGCGACTACGTCGACAACGAGCTCTCGAGCCTGATCACCAACCGGCTGGAGGACGCCAAGCCCACCGCCGGCTTCCAGCGCGTGTTGCAGCGCGCCGCGATCCACGTGCAGTCCTCGGGCCGCGAGGAGGTGACGGGCGCCAACGTGCTCGTCGCCATGTTCGCCGAGCGCGAGTCGCACGCCGTGTTCTTCCTGCAGGAGCAGGACATGACGCGGCTGGATGCCGTCAATTACATCTCCCACGGGATCGCCAAGGTGCCCGGCCACGCGCAGGCAAAAAGCCCGCATGGCGCGGATGAGGACGCGGCGCCGGAGAAGGTTGTACGCCGCGGACAGGACGCGCTCGGGACCTACTGCGTCAATCTCAACGAGAAAGCGCGCCAAGGCAAGATCGATCCGCTCATCGGGCGCGAGTCCGAGGTCGAGCGCACCATCCAGATTCTGTGCCGCCGGCAGAAGAACAATCCCCTCTACGTGGGCGAGCCCGGGGTCGGGAAGACCGCGATCGCCGAGGGCCTGGCGCGGCGCATCGTGCGCGGCGAGGTGCCGGACGTGCTGCGCGGCTCGGTCATCTACAGCCTCGACATGGGCGCGCTCCTCGCCGGCACGCGTTACCGCGGCGACTTCGAGGAGCGGCTCAAGGCGGTGATCAACGAGCTCGAGCATCAGAAGAACGCCATCCTCTTCATCGACGAGATCCATACGGTGATCGGCGCGGGGGCGACGAGCGGCGGCTCGATGGACGCTTCCAACCTCCTGAAGCCGGCGCTCGCCGGCGGCACCATCCGCTGCATCGGCTCCACCACCTACAAGGAGTACCGCAACTACTTCGAGAAGGACCGCGCGCTGGTGCGGCGCTTCCAGAAGATCGACGTGAACGAGCCTTCGATCGAGGATTCCGTCAAGATCCTGCAGGGCCTCAAGCCCTATTACGAGCGCCACCACCGGGTGCGCTACACTACCGAGGCGATCCGCGCGGCCGTCGAGCTCGCGGCGCGCTACATCACCGACCGCAAGCTTCCCGACAAGGCGATCGACGTGATCGACGAGGTCGGTGCCGCGCAGATGCTGGTGGCCGAGAACAAGCGCAAGAAGACGGTGGCGCTCAAGGACATCGAGGCCGTGGTCGCCAAGATCGCGCGCATACCGCCGCGCAACGTCAGCCGCGACGACAAGAGCGTGCTCAAGCGCCTCGAGCAGGACTTGAAGCGCATGGTGTTCGGCCAGGACCGCGCGATCCACGCGCTTGCCTCCGCCATCAAGCTCGCCCGCGCGGGCCTGCGCGAGCCGGAGAAGCCGATCGGCTGTTATCTCTTCTCGGGGCCGACCGGGGTGGGCAAGACCGAGGTCGCGCGCCAGCTGGCACTCTCGCTCACGGTCGAGCTCATCCGCTTCGACATGTCGGAGTACATGGAGCGGCACAGCGTCTCGCGGCTCATCGGCGCCCCTCCCGGATATGTCGGCTTCGACCAGGGCGGGCTGTTGACCGACGCCGTCGACCAGCACCCCTACGCGGTGCTGCTGCTCGACGAGATCGAGAAGGCGCACCCCGACCTCTTCAACATCCTGCTCCAGGTGATGGACCACGGGAAGCTCACCGACCATAACGGCAAGACGATCGACTTCCGCAACGTGATCCTCATCATGACGACGAACGCGGGCGCGGCCGACATGGCGAAACCGCCGATCGGCTTCGAGCGCCAGACCCGCCTCGGCGACGACCACGAGGCGGTCAACCGCATGTTCACGCCGGAGTTCCGCAACCGCCTCGATGCGGTGATCGGCTTCGCGCACCTGACGCCTGAGATCGTCGAGCGGGTGGTCGACAAGTTCGTCATCCAGCTCGAGGAGCAGCTCGCCGACCGCAACGTCTCGATCGAGCTGACCGCGGAGGCGCGGCGCTGGCTCGCGCAGAAGGGCTACGATCCGGCCTTCGGCGCGCGTCCGCTCGGCCGCGTCATCCAGGAGCACGTCAAGAAGGGCATCGCCGACGAGCTTCTCTTCGGCAAGCTCGTCCAGGGCGGCATCGTCAAGGTGCGGCTCGAGGGCGAGGCGCTCGCCTTCGACTACGCTCCCGAGATCCGCACGCGCAAGAAGCCCAAGGAAGAGACCGGTGGCGCGGCTCCGCCTGCCTTCGTCGAATAGGCTCGGACCGCGTCCCAAGGCGTCAAATCATCCGGCACGGAGGGGATCATGGTTTGGAAGAGCCGCATCAGACTGCTCGGCGCGATGGCGTTGGTCGCATTGCTGTCCTTTGGCGCTGGCACGCTCGCGCAGGTACCTTACCCGGACATCGTCGCTGCGGAGAACTCGCTCAATTCCGCTTTGGGTTATCTGCAGCACGCCCGCGACGTGTTCGGCGGGCACAAGGCGAACGCCATCGGACTCATCAATCAGGCGATCGGCGAGCTCGAGGCGGGCAAGCAGTGGGCGGCTCAGCACGGCTATTGAGCCGCCGCTCGCGTGCCGGCGGCAGATGAGGACGGCCCCCTCATGGTCCATTGCTTGCTCGACGGCGTGCGCGTCCTCGATCTGAGCCAATATGTGCCCGGGCCCTACGCGGCCCTCATCCTGGCCGACCTCGGCGCCGAGGTGGTCAAGGTCGAGCCGCCGGGCGGCGAGCCCATGCGGCATCTGCGGCCCCGCGACAAGGACGGCACCTCGGCCCATTACAAGGTGATCAACGGCGGCAAGTGCGTCGTCGAGCTCGACCTCAAGGCGAGCGCGGGCAAGGCGGCGTTCGAGACCCTGCTCGCCTCGGCCGACGTCATGGTCGAATCCTATCGTCCGGGCGTGCTCGACCGCTTGGGCTTCACGCGCGAGCATCTCGAAGCGTGCAATCCGCGGCTCGTCCACGTGGCGCTCTCCGGCTGGGGGCAAAGTGGCCCCTATCGCTTGAAGGCCGGGCACGACATCAATTATATGTCGCTCGGCGGCGGCCTCGTCGCCTCCGGGGTCAAGGAGGCGCCGGTTTTCGCCTGGCCGCCGACGGCGGATTTCGCGAGCGGCATCCAGGCGGCCGCCACGGCGCTCGCCGCCCTCCTCGCGTGCGCGCGCAGCGGCCGGGGCGCCTTCGTCGACGTGAGCCTCGCCGAGAGCGTGCTCGCCTGGCAATCGATCGGCCTCACCTCCGACGCCCGCGGCAAGGATGCGCCCGCGCGCGCGAGGAACACCCTCAACGGCGGTGCTGCCTGCTACAACGTCTACCGCACCAAGGACGGGGCCTTCGTCTCGATCGGCAATCTCGAGGCGAAGTTCTGGGCCAACTTCTGCACCGCCGTCGGCCGGCCCGCGTGGATTGCGCGCCAGTGGGAGCCGCTGCCGCAAGAGGCCCTCATCGCCGAGGTGGGCGCCCTTTTCGCCGCCGAGCCGATCGCCCACTGGGAAGCGTTGCTGCAGGCGGTCGACAACTGCTTCGAGCCCGTGCGCAGCTTCCCCGAGCTCGCGAGCCATCCCCAGATCGCGGCCCGCCGGCTCGTCCAGGCGAGCGGCGGGGCGGAGCCGCTCGTCGAGGTGCTCTATCCCGCCTGGGTCGATGGCGCACCACCTGGCCCGCGCGCGCCGGTGCGCTTTGCCGGCGCGCGCGAGGTGGTGGAGCGCTGGCGGCGCCGGGCAGTCGCGGAATAGGGGCGGCGCCGACCAAGACGAGGGTGCCGATGAAAGTCGCGCTCTTTCTCAGTTTGATGATCGGGCTCGCGCTCGCGAGCGAGGCCGCGGCTTCGGAGGGGGGCGTCATGAAGGAACTCGCCCCGAGCGGCAAGCTCCGCGTCGGCGTCGCCTATGCGCCGGCGCCCACGCCCGTCTTCGTCGTCAAGGACGCCTCGGGCGAGGTCCATGGCGTACCGCGCGATCTCGGCGCTGCGCTCGCCAAGGCGCTCGGCGTGCCCTTCGAGATCGTCGTTGCCGCCACCACCGGCGAATTGACCGACGCCTGCAGCTCCGGCGCCATCGACATAGGCTTCATGCCGATCGACGAGGAGCGCCGCAAGCGCCTCGACTTCAGCCCGCCCTACTTCATGATCGAAAGCACCTATCTCGCCGCCGCCTCTTCCGACATCAAGACGATGGCGGACGTCGACCGGCCGCAAGTCGCGGTCGTCGCCATCGCCGGCTCGACCACGATCCGGGCCGCGGGCCGCAGCCTCAAGGCGGCCAAGCTCGTGCCCGCGAAATCCGTCGATGAGGCTTTGGCGATGATGAAGGCGGGGACGGCGCAGGCCTTGGCCCTTTCCCGCGATTCGTTGCTCATTCTCCGGAAAGAGCTGCCAGGCTCGCGCATCTTGGACGGCGCCTTCCAGACGACCGGGGTCGCCATCGCGCTTGGCAAGGATCGCCCGGCGGCGCTCGCCTTCGTCAAGGAATTCGTCGAGCGCGCCAAGGCCGACGGCACGATGCGGCGCGCCTTCGACGACGCCGGATTGAAAGGATTGGCGATCGCTCCGCCTGCGCCGGGCAATTAGGCCTCAGCCACCCCCCGAGCGCGCCTCACGCCCGATCGGGCTCCTTGCGGAAGGGGGAGTAAAGGGCGAGCTCCTCGCGCTCGAGGCGGACCGCGCGACGCTCGCGCCGCAAATAATCGCCGACCGCCTTGGCGAAGCTCTCGTCGCGGAGCCAATGGGCGCTATAGGTCGGCTGCGGCAGATAGCCGCGCTGGATCTTGTGCGGTCCTTGCGCGCCCGCCTCCACCCGCTCCAAGCCGCGGGCGATCGCGTAGTCGATGGCGCGGTAGTAGCAGCACTCGAAATGGAGGAAGGGGTGGTC
>DASPPM010000325.1:0-10705 GCA_035625535.1 Alphaproteobacteria bacterium | reverse complement strand
GCTGTCCGGCGCAACGCCCGAGGCCGGCGTGCCGTAGACCGTGCCGTTGAGAGGGACGAGTCCCGCGGTATAGTAGCCGTTCACGCTGACGAGCGCGCCGGCGGTGCCGTTGATCGCGGTGAAGGAAGGTGCCGACGCCGGATTCGCGGCGAGTGCGGAGGTGTCGAGGTCGGTGTAGGGCAGCAGGAGCCCGTTGATGGTGATCTTGTTGGCCCGGATGCCGACCGGGGCATCGAAGCCGACGGTGCCGGCGAGTGCTATCAGCTCGTCGGGATCGCTTTCGGTGACGAAGACGGTGAGGTCGTCACTGTAGACGCCGCGCGAGGTCACGCCGATGCCGCCAACGAGCACGCCGCCCGAATAGAGCGGTATGCCACCCGGATCCGCCGAGAGCCCGAGCGGCGAGCGCTGCGGCCCGGTCATCCCGCTCGCGGGAAAGCGCGAAGAAAGGTCGGAGCAGGGCAGCTGGCTGAACTGCACGCCGAAGAGCGGCCCGGAGGGCTGGTCCGTCGTCCCGGGCGCGAAGTGCTCCTGTATGATGTAATTGGCCGTGCGCGTGGTGAAGGCGTTGCCGTTGGAGGAGAGGTAGGCGCCGGTGATCGCCTTGGCGATCGCGGCCGCGGTGTCCGGCACCACCGCATTCTCCAGGCCGCCCACCACACCGCGGCCCGAGGTGACCGTCACGTCGAGCGGCGCGCCGTTCATGCGGAAGACGCCGAGCACGTTGCCGACCCGGTCCACCACCGCGATGGTCGCGGGCTGATTGCGCGCCTTGGCCTCGCCCACCGCCTGGGCGATGATTTGGGCTACGGCACTGCTGGTGAGCTGCTGGGCGCGAGCCGGCGCCGTCCCGAACGACGTGGCGGCGAGCGCCGCCGCCGCAAATGCCACCGCCACCCGGAGAGCATGCCCGCGGCGGCTGCCGACGGCTTCCCTCGCTGCCCGTCCCTCGCCACGACGAGGTCGCGATTCCGCCGCAACCATGTGCCCCCCCTTCGCCGCGCATCCCCTCTGCGTGCCAGCCCCGATTAAAAGGCATAGGGTGGCGCAGGTCAAGATGCCCACCGACAGATGCCCGCGGCACTTTCTTCATTTTCTTTCCGACAGTTGGTCGGCTTGTCAGGGACGTTTTGGGGCTGCGGCCTCGACCGGTCGCATGAGCTCGAGATTGGCGCGGTGAAAGATGTGACACAGCAGGCAAGGCGACGGCACCGCCGCCGTCGCCGCCGGGCCGCCGTGGCATTCGCGGCATTTGGCGATCTTGGGCATCATCACGATCTCGCTGGTCGTCGAGCGCTCAACGCCCACGTGGCATTCTTGACAGCGCAAGGTGCCATGCTTGCTGTGATCGAACTCCGCCTTGGGCATCCGACGCTGCGTGAGCAGCACGGGTGCGATCTCCCAGTTCCCGCTGGCACTCGCCTCCGGCGGGATCACGGTGTGGCAGTTGCCGCACATGCCGCTGCCGAAGACGATCTTGCGCAGCGTGATCTTGGTCTGCTCGTCGGCCCACTCGCGCGCCTCCACGCGCTCCGCCTCGGCGAGCGGCTCGCCCGGCAGCCCGCCGAGGGTTGCGGGTATCACTCCGCGGCTCAGCGAGCGCGCGGCATAGAAGTCGGCGACGATGCGGATGACCTCGGCCGGCTTGCCGTGCGGCAGCTGGCGCTCGGGGGCATTGAGGTCGAACTGCAGGCGATGGCATTGCCCGCACTCGGTCTCCATGCGGGTCGGCTGCATGAATTTGCCGCCCGGCTCGAGCTTGTGGCAGTCGGTGCAAGTGAGCACCACGGTGCCCCTGCGGGGGTCGCGCACGCCCTTGGGATCAAGGTGCTTCTGGTGATTGAACTTGAGCCCGGAATGCTCCACGAGCGGCGTGCTCGCGGCGAGCGACAGGCGCTCAAGCTGCGGCTTTGCCGGATCGACCACGACCGTGGGACGGAACTCGGGATGGCTGGCGGCGAAGTCGGAGACGTCCTCGAGCGTGGTCTCTTTGTCCTTGCGCTTGAGATCGGCGTGGCAGTCGGTGCAGAAAGCCTGGTCGTGCCGCACGATCGGCTGCTCGCCGCGGTGCTCCTGGTGGCAGATCCCGCAGCGCACGAGCTGCAGCTCCGCCAAGCGCAGCTGTTGCGGGGGGACGTGGTGATGGACCGCCTTATGGCAGGCGACGCAGGAGCTATCGGCGACCTTGGCGAAGGCCTCCTTGTGGCAGGCCTGGCAATTGCCGACCAGATTCTTGTGCGGGGCCGAGATCGTTCCACTCGACACCATGCGGTCGGGCGGCAGCGCGGCAGCGGTAAACAGGCTGCGGGTGGTCTTCGAGTAGAAGGCCGCCATGGGCAAGGCAAGCGTGACGGCGATCATGCCGAGAAAGAACACCCAGGACCAACGGCGCTTGCTCGGCAAGAGGGCCGCAAGCTGGAGGCCGCTGATCGCCGCTCCCTGGCTCGAGCCCTCCTCGAGCGGGTTGACGAGCTCGACCTCGACGACGAGGTCGTGATCGCCCTCGGCCTCGTTGAGGCCGATGCGATAGGGACCGATGCCGATCTCGTCACCCTGCTGGACGACGGCGCGGGCGACCGGGATGCCGTTGACCGTCATCAGGTTCCCGCCGCTCGCGGCGATGACGTAGGTGCCGTCGAGCAGCCCCAGCCGCGCGTGACCGAAGGCGACGCGGATGTCGGGCAGGTAGACCTCGTTTGCGGTGCCGCGCCCGAAACGCAGGATCGCCGTCTCGACGGACTGGTCGGAATGGGAGATCGCGCCTCCGGCGCGCCGGGTAATGAATCTCACGAGCCAACGCACGGCGGGCGACCTTTGCGGATCTCAGAAATAAAAGAAGACCGAGACGATATGGGCGGTGAGGGCAGCGAGCAGCGCGAAGGAGAGCGGCACATGGACGTAGAGCCAGATCTCCATCAGCGCCTTGTAGCGGAGGTCGAGCCGGACCTGCGCAACCAACGCCTGCTTGCGCTGGAGCTCGCGGCGCAGGCGCATGACCGGCACGTCGAGCTTGGCGGGCACATCGGCCGCGAGCTCTTCGATCCGGGCCAGCGCCCGCGTCGTGCCGCAGTTGCTGTCGACGCCGCTCAACTGCCGGCGCAGCGAGCCGCCGATGCGTGTCTCCTCGTGGCTGATCCGCACCGCGGCGGCGAACTCGTCCGGCAGGTTGAGGCACGCCGCACGCGATTCGCGGTCGATGTCGGAGAGCTTGATGAGCATGCTGCGCAAGGTCTCGCCGCGGCGGTTATCGGTCATGAGCCGGGGATAGCGGGCATAGACGTAGATGCCGAAGAGGCCGCTCCCGATCACCAGCATCATGAGGACATAGGCCAGGGTATGGATGTTCCAATGGAAGCGGAAGCCGGTGTGCAGTGTGGCGATGATGACGAGCGCCAGGCCGAAGTAAACGTGGGCGGAGAGCCAGGCCTCGAGCCGCCACTCGCCGGGGCCGTAGCGGCGCTTGCGCACGCCGAACCACATCAGCCAAACGATGAGAAGTGCTGCCACCGTGCCGAGCGTATAGCCGAGCCAAGTACTGCCGCTCGGCACGCCGCGCGGCGAGTCGACGGCGTACCAGACGAGTGCCGCACCGGTCATCGCCGCGGCGATCTTGGGATAGAGCAGGTTGCGGTAGACGAGGAAGGATTCGTGGAGGCTCATTGCGCCCCCCGGCCGAGCATCATGGTCTCCTCGGGGCCGCGCCGCACGGCGGCCCCCGTGGGACAAGCGCGCACGCAGGCGGGTCCGCCCTTGATGTCGCGGCACATGTCGCACTTGACGGCAAGCTTTGGCGCCTTGCTCTTGCCCTCGTGGCTCTTATGCGGGCTCTTGTCCGCGCCGGGGCCCGGGCCACGGCCCAAGAGGAGCCACAGCAAGAGGCCGGGCTTCGGCGGCGGCAGTGCTGCCATCTGGATCACGCCGTAGGGGCAGTTCACCTGGCAATTGCCGCAGCCGATGCAGCTGTCATCGATCCACACTTCGCCGCCGGGCGCCCTGTGGATGGCATCGGGTGGGCAGTCGGTCATGCAGTGCGGATGCTCGCAGTGGCGGCACGAGGTGGGAATATGGAGCGAGCCGAAGGTCGGGCCCGCCTCGCGGTCGAGGCGCGAGATGCCGTCATGGGTCTCGGCGCAGGCCTTTTCGCAATTGTCGCAGCGTACGCAGAGCGCCTCGTCGATGAGCAGCATGTCGGTCGCCTCACCGCCGCCCTGGGCGAGGAAGAATTCGAAGATGTTGCTGTGATCGATCTCCGCCTCGTGGCGCAGGTCACCGAGGAGATAGCGCCGCGCCTGCTCCTCGAACCTGGCTTTCAGCTCGGGATTGTGCTCGAGCACGCGCCGCACCGCGCCGCCGTCGAGCTTGATCGCCTCGCTCTTGATCGCGGCGGTCACGGTGGCCGAGCGCGGCGCTCGGCGCAAGAGGGCCATCTCACCGACCATGTGCCCCGCGGGGACGTAATTGAGCACGATTTCGCGGCCGCCGATCTTGCGCGACGCTTTGACCGAGCCGGTGCGGATGACGTAGACGCTGTCATCGCCGACGGCACCCTCCTCGATGAGGCTTTCGCCGATGTCGAAGGAGACGATCTCCGCCGTGGAGGCCAATTCGTGCAGATCCTCGTCGGAGAGGCTCTGCTCCAGATGGGCGCGCAGCTGGCGGACAAGCATGGTCTCGTCCATCAGGCGTTTGGTCGCGGGGATCGTGTTGATCAGCTTGATGGCGGCAAAGCGCAGCACCTCGATGAGCGTGCACTCGGTCGCGGCACGGACCGTGGCGGAGCGCCGGCGCCCCGAGATGAGCCCGATCTCGCCGAAGAAGTCGCCCTTGCCGAGCGACACGGTCCGGCTCGGGTCGGCGGCATCGATCTCGATCGCGACTGAGCCGTCGAGGATCGCGAAGAGTGTGTCGCCGTAGTCGTTGCGCAGGAATACGGGCTCGCCCGGCGCTTTGACCAGTACCTCGCTGCCGAGGAGGAACTCGCGCAGCTGGAGCCGCGTAAGCCCGGCGAAGAGCGGTACGGACGCCACGATGCGGTCGAGCACCTCGTTGACGCCGGGCCGGCCCGGGATGATCGCGAATTTCTCCTGCAGCAGGGGCTCGTCCGCGGGCAGGATGCTCTCGCCGCGGATGTACTCGATGATCTCGTATCCCTGGTTCATGCAATGCTTGATCAGCGGGTAGCCAGCCAGCGCGCCGATGATGTAGAGGCCAGGCACGTTCGATTCGTAGGTGTTGCTGACCTCGGGGAACGACTTCGCGTCGCTGCTGCGGAACTTGACGCCGCAGGATTCGACGAACTTGCGCGGCGGATTGGCGCCGAGCCGCGCGATGATGCGGTCGCACGCGATCGTACCCTCCCCGGTGGGCCCCTTGAGCGCGATGCGGCCGGCCTCGATGCGCACGGGCTCGGCGTTGTACTCGCACTTCAGGGCGCCGGATTCGATCGCCTGGCGGATCTGGTTGCGGTTGCCGGTCTTGGCCCGCGAGAACTCGCCGCGGCGGTTGACGATGACGACGCGGTTCTGCCGCGCGAGCGCGATCGCGTTCTCGATCGCGGCGTCGCCCGCGCCGATGACCACGATGGATTCGTCCTTGTATTCGCCGGGATCGTCGAGCTGATACTGCACAAACGGCAGCTCCGCCCCCGGCACGGTCAATTTGTTGATATTGCCCTGGAGCCCGATCGCCATGACGACGTTCGCGGCCGTGATCGCGGTACCGTCCGCAAGCTTGACCTCGAAGGCGCCGCGCGAGCCGGAGATGCGCACGACCTCGCTGTTGAAGCGGATGTTGACGCCCTTCGCCTCGAGTCCGGCGCGCCAAGTGTCGAGGATGTCCTCGCGCGAGCCGGCGGCGAAGGCGAGCGCGCTCCTGAGTGGCAGGCGCGCCGGCGTCGCCATGACGTACTTGCCCTTCTGGTACTTCTGGATAGTGTCGGCGAAATGCGGCGCGCGCTCTAGGAGAAGGTGCGAGATCTTGCATTCGGCGGCGCGTCCGGCAGCGCTTATGCCGGCGGGGCCCGAGCCCACGATGACGACTTCGTAGCTCTCGCTCATTGCCATCCCGTCGCGCGGGCGCCGAAGCGTGCCAATCGGCACGCATTGCGGATTGCCGTGCGCATGGGCACCCGTACGGTCACAATCTTCAGCTTTTCGGCCTGGGTGTCAACGCGATCCCGCGCCTCCTTGCGCCGCGAGGGCGCGCCGCCGGCCTCGCGGCATGACGCGCCCGACCGCGGCCAGGGCCTACTTGAACAGCTTTTCGCCCGACGCCGTGGCGCCGTCCACCACGCGCCGGTTCGACAGTTCTTCGATCAGCGCCTTGGCTTGCACCGTGCAGCCGACCGTTCCCATCCAGCTCAGCACTTCGGCATCCGTCACGACTCTTGCGGGCATGATGCGCAGCGTGAGCTCGCGCGTCATTTCCGGCGGGGCGAAGGTGACGACATAGCCGGCACCGTCCGCGACGGTGACGCGCTTCGGCCAGGGCATGACGATCTTGTCCGCGGGCCACTCGAAGCTGCTGTGCTCCTTGGTGCCCTGGTGCGTGATGGTGATCGACACGGTCTGCATTGGCGGTGGCCGCCACAGCTCGAGCTCCGTCGCGGGCTTGATGCATTTCGTCCCCGAGAGGGCGACGTTGATCGACCAGACCGTCGGCATTTTGGCGGAGGGGCCCAAGCCCCGCGTCACGCCGAGGGTGGTCATTCCGCTCGAGCCCTCGGTCGTGACGATGGCGGCCATCCGCGTGAGCAGGCTGGGGCCGTCCGCCCGCTCTTCGCCGCCCGGGATGCCGCTGTAGGGCCCCCTCACGGTGACCACCTGGCCGCTCTCGTCCATCAGCACGACATAGTTGTCGGCCTTGACCGCGAGCCTTTGGCCGCCATCCACGGTGTCGCCCTTCTGCAGCCCGGTGTCAGGCGAGCTCTCGAGCACGAGGAGCTTCGCCGCGCTCGCGGGCACGGCCGAGAGTATGAGTGCAGCGAGCACGAGCGCAAATCGTGACCAGCGCATCATTTGTCCTCCAACACGATTGTGATGCCAGTCTCCCCCCGCCGCAGGCGTTCCAGATGGAACGCCGCGAGCGGCTCCTCCGGCTGGCGTCGGTGGAGCGCCTCGAAGGCGCCCAAGGCTTGAGGGGAGCCTTGCCGCAACAGCTCGAAGGCCGCGCAATAGTCGGCAAGGCCAGGAGAGTCGTCGTCGGCAGGCGCGAAGACCGCGACGCTGTGCGCTTTGCCGCGCAGCACCACGTCGCCGACCGGCCGCGAGGGAATGTCGCCCGCCTCGGCAACCACCGCCTCGCTCGCCGCGATATCGGTTTGGAAATACTTGTTCGCACCCTCAAGCCGCGCCACGGTATTCACCGCGTCGCCGTGCGCCATGTATTCGAGCCGGGCGGCGCCGCCGAAATTGCCGACTGTGGCGAGGCCGCGGTGGACGCCGATTCGAGTGCGCCCGAAATCGAGTCCTTCCGCCGCCGCATTCCGGCGCTCTTCCTTGGCGAAGCGGTTCATCGCGAGTGCCGAGCGGAGCGCGTGCTCCGCCTGCTCGGGATCGTCGAGCGGCGCCCCCCAGAACGCGAGGATCGCATCGCCGATGAAGCCGGCGACAGTGCCCTTGTGATCATAGATGATGCTCGTCATGCCGCTGAGATAGCGATTGAGCGCCGGCACCAGGCGCTTGGGATCCGCGCTCTCGCACAGCGTGGTGAAGCCGGAGATGTCGGTATAGACGAAGCTCATCATGCGCCGCTCGCCGCCGAGCTTCATGTCCTCGGGGTGGAAGAGCAGATGATCGACCACCTCCGAGGGCACGTAGCGGGTCAGGACCGAACGGACGAAGCGCCGCTCCGCGGCGTGGAGCTGGCGCGCGTGGGCAATGCCGATCGTCATGGCGATGAGGAAGCCGGCCGCCGGCATCACGAGCGGGAAGATCGGCCCCGGCGTCACCACCGGCGCCGTGGCGCCGCCATAGTGAAAGATCGCCCCGGCCGCGACCAAGAGCAGCGTGATCGTGGCGAACCCGACGATCACGCGCAGCGACCACGCCATCTCTCGGCGGCCGATGAGGAAGCCGAAGGCGGCCAGGCCGGCAATGAGCAAAGCCGCGGCCCACGAAGGCACGGCCACGACCCCGCTCCCGTCGAGAAGCTGGGCCACGCCTTGCGCCTGAAGATAGACCCCCGGCGTGCCAGATTGGCCAGTCAGCGGATCGCTGGCAAAGGGCGTGCGGTGGAGATCGACATTGAGAAGATTGGCGCCGATGAGCACCACGCGACCGGCAAGCGTGCGGCTCTGCACCCGCCAGATCTGCGGCACGTCGGGAAAGAGCAGGTGCGCGGGAAAGCGGGTGAAGGGCTGCTGATCCTTGAAGGGATGGCCGTAATAGGCGAGCGGCCGCGTGAGGCCGGGGGGTGCCGTGCCCCCGGCACTCTTGCTGAGGAGGAGATCGAAGCTCTCCCGGACCGCGCCCGCGGGCGCACGCAGGACGAGCTGCCGCACCACCCCGTCGCGATCCTCGCGCATCACGCTCAAACCGGGCACGACGAGAGGATTGTCGATTCGCCTGATGAAGTTTTCGAGATACGTCTCCTGCCAGTGCTCGATGGCGCCCGGCGCATTGACCGCGTCGATCCAACCCAGCACCACCGGCACGCGCACGCGCTGGAGTGCCGCCAAGAGCGCTGCGTCCTTCTCGGGCTCGCTCGGCTCGTCGAAGAGCACGTCGATGCCGATCGCCGCCGGCTCGGCGGAGGCCACGGTGTCGACGAGCTTGGCGAGCAGGCCGCGGTCGATCGGCGAGCGGCGGCCGATCTTGGCCGCCGTCTCCTCGTTGAACTCGATCACGGCGATCTTCGGATGGGGGGGTGCCGAGGGTGCCAGAAGCGCCAGGCGAATGTCGCCGAGCCAGGTCTCGAGCAGGCTGAAGGGTGGCACGCGCGTGGCGAAGAGAAGCGCCGCGAAGAGTGTCGCGAGACTTGCCGAGGAGCGCAGCCAGATCTTCCATGGGCGCGGCGACTCTTCCAGAAGCGTGGTGGCATGCCCATCGCGGGACCGCATCAAGCCTCTCCCAACCGTCCCCATAGCGGGCGAACTATACCCCCGACGAGGCTCGGCCTCAGACGGACGGGGCGCGTGGCGCGCACTGCGGATTGCCGAGCGCATGGGCCCGGTGCGGCCACAATCTTCGTCTTTTCGGCCTGGGTCTCAACGCGATCCCGCGCCCTCCTTCCGCCGCGCGCGCCCCCGCTCCGCCGGCAATCTCTCTCTACCGGCCCGGCCTTTCCTCGCGAGGCGCCTGTTGTTATTATCGCCGCCACGTCCGTCCGCGACAGCATCAAATAAAGAGTAACATAATGGACAGGCCGGCAAAAGCTGGACGACGAGGCGGATCGCCCTCCGCCGCAGCGGCGCGGCGGCCCGGCAGCGGACGCGACGCGAGAGAGGCCTGCTGGGCGGCAGACCCAAGCGGCCTCAAATGGATTAACTTGGCACTCCAAGGCGGCGGCGCCCACGGCGCTTTCGGCTGGGGTGTGCTCGATCGCCTGCTCGAGGACCAGCGCATTGCCATTGACGGCATCTCAGCCACCAGCGCCGGCGCCATGAATGCGGTCGTGCTCGCGAGCGGCCTTTCTGCCGGGGGGCGCGCTGGTGCGAAGAAGGCGCTCGCCGATTTTTGGCGCGCCATCGCGCAAGCCGCGGCGTTCAGCCCGCTTCAGCCCACGCCCCTCGACCGCCTGACCGGCAACCGCGCGCTCGAGGCCTCGCCGCCTTTCGTGTTCTTCGACCTCCTGACGCGGCTCTTCTCGCCCTACCAGCTCAATCCGCTCAATTACAATCCGGTGCGCGAGGTGCTCGCCGCCACGGTCGATTTCGCGGCACTCGCGGAAGGCAGTTGCCCGGTCAAATTGTTCCTCTCCGCGACCAACGTGCGCACGGGCAAGATCCGCGTCTTCACCAATGAGGAGATCGGAGCGGACGAGGTGCTCGCGTCGGCCTGCCTGCCGCTCTTCTTCCAGGCCGTCGAGATCGAAGGTGAGCATTATTGGGACGGCGGCTACATGGGCAATCCGGCCATCTATCCGCTCATCTATCATTGCGAAAGCCGCGACGTCGTGATCATCCACATCAATCCCATCGAGCGCCGCGCCCTGCCCAAGACTGCCGCGGAAATCCTCAACCGCATCAACGAGATCAGCTTCAACTCGTCGCTCATGCGCGAGATGCGCGCGATCGCTTTCGTCAGCCGCCTCATCGAGGAGGGCAAGTTCCGCGACAACGACATGAAGAAGATGCTGATCCACGGCATCGTGCCCGGCGAGGCGATCGACGAGCTCGGCTACGCCAGCAAGCTCAACGCCGACTGGGGGCATCTCACGAGACTCATGGAAGTCGGACGCAAGCGCGCCCACGCCTGGCTCGGCGAAAGCTTCGAGCGCATCGGCGTCGAATCGACCGTCGATATCCGCGCGAACTATCTCTAGCGCTGGCTCAACCGGCCCTCTCCCGCGTGCGCGAGAGGGGATTAGCGCGATTACGCAGGACTGAGCAGCCACGGCGGCTTGGCTACGCGATGCGGTCGCCCTTCTTGACGTGGACCGCGCGGCTGTCCACGGCCGACAGCATGCGTGCGGGGTCGCGCGTCACGATGACGTCGATCACGGTCGGACGGCTTCGCTCGGCGAGGCCGCGGCGAAGCGCGCCGCC
>DASPPM010000324.1:0-9664 GCA_035625535.1 Alphaproteobacteria bacterium | reverse complement strand
CCGGGGTGGGCAAGTCGACCTTCATCGAGGCCTTCGGCCTCCACGTGATCGGAGAGGGCCGCCGCTTGGCCGTGCTCGCGGTCGACCCTTCCTCGAAACGCGGCGGCGGCTCGATTCTCGGCGACAAGACGCGCATGGAGAAGCTCGCGGTCGAGCCCGGGGCCTTCATCCGGCCCTCGCCCACGGGGGGTGCCATCGGCGGCGTCGCTCGCCGCACGCGCGAGGCGATCCTCGTCGCCGAGGCCGCGGGCTTCGACGTCGTCGTCGTCGAGACGGTCGGCGTCGGCCAGTCGGAGACCGCGGTCGCCGACATGGTCGACATGTTCATCCTCCTTTTGCAGCCCGGGGGCGGGGACGAGCTGCAAGGCTTGAAGCGCGGCATCATCGAGCTTGCCGACCTCGTCGTCGTCAACAAGGCCGACGGCGAGCTCGCGGCGGCCGCCGCGCATACCGCGGCCGACTACCGCCGCGCGCTCCAGCTCATCATGCCGCGCTCGCTCGATTGGCGCACGCCGGTCAAGCTCGCCTCGGCGCTCACGGGGAAAGGCATCGCCGACGTCTGGCGCGCCGTCGAGCAGTATCGCGACGCCCTTACGGCGACGGGCGCGCTCGCCGCCCGGCGCGCCGAGCAGGCGCGCGCCTGGCTCTCGAGCGAGCTCGCAGAGGGTCTGCTCGCGGCACTCAAGAGCCACCCCGAGGCCGGTGCCACCGCGCGCAGGATCGAGGCCCAAGTGACCGCGGGCAAGCTCAGCCCGACGGCCGCCGCGGCGCGCCTCTTGGAGGCGTTCCGGGGCAAGGGGGGCTGAAGATTTGTCCACAGCTTTTCTGCGGTTGTCCCCAACGAGACTCACGAGCAAAGCGGGGAAAAGCTGCGTACGGCCCCAAATTCAGATGCTTGCGAGAACGGCCCTTGTGCATCGTTTGGCCTGTAAACGATGGCGGCGTCCTGACGCTCAACCGTTGGCTTCGCATCGGGCATCGCCTATGGTGAGGGGGCTCGCGGAACGCAGCCATCGCGAGCCCAGGATTTAAGACCATGGCCGACAGCCTCTTCCCCGCTTCTCAGACGCACATGGGCCAGACGCCCCGGCACACCACCGGCATCCTCCCCTATCAGGCGCTCAAGGAGCTCATCCGCAACAAGGAGATCATGGCGGCGGCCGAGTTCTCCGAGCAGCAGGTCCAGCCGGCCTCGGTCGATCTCCGCTTGGGCTCGGTCGCCTATCGCGTGCGCGCGAGCTTTCTTCCGGGCGAGGGCTACACGGTCAAGCGGAAGATCGATCTCTTCGGCATGCACAAGATCGATCTCGCCCAGGGGGCGGTGCTCGAGAAGGGCTGCGTCTATATCGCCCCGCTGTTGGAGTATGTGGCACTCTCGAGCCGCATCTCGGGGCTTGCCAATCCCAAGAGCTCGGTCGGGCGCCTCGACATCTTCACCCGACTCATCACCGACCACGCGAGCGAGTTCGACCGCATCCGTCCGGGCTACGCGGGCCCGCTCTACGCGGAGATCTCGCCGCGCACCTTCTCGATCGTCGTGCGCCAGGGCTCGCGCCTCAATCAGCTGCGCGTGCGCCGCGGCTCGCCGAGCTACAGCGACGCCGAGCTCTTCCGCCTGCAGGAGCAGCTGCGACTCGTCGACCGCCCGCTCGAGGCGCGCCACGTCCAGCGCGGGCTGCCGGTGACCGTCGATCTCTCGGGCGAGCCGGGTGCCGACCTCATCGGCTTCCGCGCCAAGAAGCACGCCGATCTCATCGATCTCGACAGGATCGCCCACTACGATCCGCTCGACTATTGGGAGCCGATCGCGGCGGGGCGCGAGCGCGCGATCATCCTCAACCCCGACGACTTCTACGTGCTTGCCTCCAAGGAGGCGGTCAACGTCCCGCCGGACCACGCCGCCGAGATGGTGGCCTACGATACCCTCGTGGGCGAGTTCCGCGTGCATTACGCCGGCTTCTTCGACCCCGGCTTCGGCCATGCCGCAGAGGGCGCCCAAGGCACGCGCGCGGTGCTCGAGGTGCGCTCGCACGACGTGCCCTTCATGATCGAGGACGGCCAGCTCGTGGGGCGCCTCGTCTATGAGCGCTTAACCGACGTGCCCGACAAGCTCTACGGCCCGGCCATCGGCTCCTCCTACCAGCGTCAGGGCCTGCAGCTCTCCAAGCAGTTCAAGCCGTATGGGTGAGGGGCCGCGCTTATGGCAAATGCCGAAGGGATGGCATCATCCCCCTCACCCTTTGACGCCAGCCGAACATGCCACTGGCATGTCCGGGCCAAGCGTCCAGCGGACGCTTGGCAGGCGTCAAACGGCTAAACGAGGCTTCGCCTCGTTAAGCCTTCGCAACCCTCCCCCCCCCGTCTCGCTATTGGATTCACACATCACGGCGACGGCGCCAAGCCCCTCTCCCGCAAAGCGGGAGAGGGAGGGGCCCGGCCCGCGAGGGCCGGGAGGGTGAGGGTCATGGCCGTCGAGCCTGAGCGCCGCGCGCACGCACTTCCAGCTCCCGCAACACGACATCCTGTACGCCCTCGGGATTGGCGAGAATGTCGTTGTTCCAGAAGCGAACGACCCGCCGTCCCCGCCGCTCGAGCCACGCGGTCCGGCGCCGATCATCGTCGCTGTCGGCATAATGTCCCCCGTCCGCCTCGACGTCCAAGCGGTGCTCGAGGCACGCGAAATCGACGATGAAGGGCCCGAGGGGATCCTGACGGCGCAACTTGTAGCCCGCGAGCCGCCGGCCACGCAAAACGGTCCACAGCCGACGCTCGGCGTCGCTCATGTCGACTCGCGACTGGCGTGCATTGCGCTCGGCCAAGCGCGAGAGAATAGCACGTGCGCCGTCCGCCCCCTCACCCTCCCGTTGCTGCGCAACGGGCCCCTCCCTCTCCCGCTTAGCGCGGGAGAGGGGCTTAGCGCGATCGGTGCCCCCACGAACATCCGCGAAGATGTGTGAATCCGATAGCGTCAAAGGGGGAGAGGGTAGGGTGAGGGGGCTGCTTCCACCGAAATGGATTCCGCGCTAGGGCATGTCCTGATTGGAGCGAGGGTTCCGCTCCAGCGCCAGTCGCTCTAGCGCGTCTCGGATCGAGAGCGTCCCCCTCTCAGCGCCGGCCCGGCGACGTCGGCGTGCCGCCGAGCGCCGTCGCAAGCGTCGCCTGCGCGATCCAGGCGGTATTGTGCGCCGGCGCCTTGTTCGCGTCATAGCCGGCGAAATAGACCGCATTGCCCTCGCCGGGGAACGGCGAGAGCCGGATCGTCCTCGTCGCCACCAGCGCATGGTCGAACGCGGCGGCGACCCGTCGCAGCTCGTAACGCCCCTCCGGCCAGCGCACCAGGTACCAGGCGCCGCCTTCGACCTGACCGTAGCCGACATCGACGATTACGTGTCCCGCTGCGATCGGCGCGCTCCGCGGTATGAACGCCATCAGCCCGAGCAACAGCGCGTCGCCCCGGCCGGGAAGGGGCACCTTCGTCATGTCGTTGTAGGCGGCGATCGTGTAGCCGACGCGCATGCCCCATGCTTGCGTAAGAAAGTGCAAGAGCTCGAGCTCGCTCACCTCTTCGCCGCTGGCCGGATCGATTCGCACCAGGCGCGCCTGATCGCCCTCGACCGCTGCCAAGAGCGCCTCTCCGCCGCGCCCATCGGGGACCGCCGTCAATCCCCTGAGGCCGGTCTCCGAATGGCCAGGACGCGGGTTGGTATAGACGAGGCGCCAGCGCGGCTCATTGCCGTCGCTGCGCTCGTAAAGCTGCTGTCCGACCGCGGCATAGAGGCGGCCATTGGCCTCGGCGAAGCTGCTCACGCGCAATCGGCCTCTAAGCCCCGAAAACGCGGTCGAGACCTGCGAGGCGTCGAGCTCGGGCGCATCGCGCCAGCGGATAAGGCCGGGCGCTTCCGGATCGTAATGGCCGGCGAAGATTCCCCGCGGCATCTCTCCGGCAAAGACGAGATCGACGCCGGTTGTCCGGTCGCGGTGGCTCCCGAAGCTGCGAATTTGCGGCAGGAAGTCGGGCGCCGGTCGGTCCGTCGCAAGGGTGACCGCGGTCCAGGCACCGCTCGCGTCGTCGCGGCTGAAGACCCGGGCGGCTCCGGTCAAGTCCCAGCTCGAGGCGAGCAGCAGCGAGACCGGCTGGGGAAGGGGCCGGCCGGCGCCGTCGGTCGCAAAAGAGATGTCGGCCAGGGTGCTGATCGCAAGGTTGCGCCAGCGCCCGTTGGGCAGGCGCTCCTCGAACGCATGATCGACCCGCCAGCGCCCGTCGGCAGCGTCGAGCACCAGGACCTGAGCAGCTTGCGGTCCTTCCGGACCCGGCCGGTCCTCCCAATAGCCGTTGCCGGCATAAAGCCTGCCGGCATGCGGGACGAGCAGGCGCATTTCCGTGCCGCCGGCAAAACGCCCGGCCTCGTCGCGCGATCCCGCCGCAAAGGAAATGCGGAAATCGTCGCCGCGCTCAGGCGTGGCAGCGACGCGCCTCAAGGGCAGTGCGGCGCGGCTGAGCCCGGCGCTCGCGATCCCCAGGCCCGCGAGCATTCTGCGACGTGTCAGCATCGGCGCGCTTGTAACTCGCTCGTACGCTCGCGACGCGCAAGGCGGCGCGTCGGCTGATCGCCGCCTGACTTTCGCCGTTCCCGGGTCTATATGCAAGGCTGCACTCCTCCTTGCGGGAGGCCGAGGGGTCATGGCGATCGAGACATTCACCATCAAGGTGCCGGAGTCGGTACTCGCCGATCTCAAGCGCCGGCTCAAGGACGCGCGCTGGCCGGACGAGATCGCCAATGAGCGATGGGAGCGCGGCACCAACCTCGCCTATTTGCGCGCGCTCGTCGCCTATTGGCGGGACGGCTACGACTGGCGCAAGGAGGAGGCGGCGCTCAACCGCCTGCCCCAGTACCGCGTCGAGCTCGACGGCTTGCGCATCCATTTCGTGCACGTGCGCGGGAAGGGAGCGCGGCCGCTCCCGCTCATCGTCACCCACGGCTGGCCCGGCAGCTTCGTCGAGATGCGGAAGCTCATCCCGCTCCTCGCCGATCCGGCGGCGCACGGCGCCAGCGCCGACGACGCCTTCCACGTGGTCGTGCCGTCGTTGCCGGGATACGGCTTCTCCGATCCGCCCAGCACCGCGGGGATGAACCCCAACGCCATCGCCGCTCTCTGGGCGCGGCTCATGGCGGCGCTCGGCTACGAGCGCTTCGCGGCCCAAGGCGGGGATTGGGGCTCGTCGGTCACGACTGCACTCGGACTCGACCACCGGGCGCGCGTCCTCGGCCTCCATCTCAACCACATCGCCGGACGCTTTCTCTTGGGCGGAACGATCAACGAGCCCGCGGAGGACGCGATTGCCGCCGAATATTTGGCGGAGCTCAGGCGTTGGTGGGATGCCGAAGGCGGCTACAACCACGAGCAGTCGACCAAGCCGCAGACGCTCGGCTACGCGCTCAACGATTCGCCGCTCGGGCTCGCCGCCTGGATCATCGAGAAGTTCCACCGCTGGAGCGACTGCGAGGGCGACCTCGAGCGCGTCTTCGGCCGCGACGAGCTCCTCAACAACGTGATGATCTATTGGCTCGGCGCCAACATCACCTCCTCCATGCGGCTCTATTACGAATCGCGCGTCCGCCCGCTTCGCCTCTCGCGCGCCAACAGAGTCGAGGCGCCGGTGGCGGTCGCGGTGTTTCCCAAGGAGATCCCGATGCCGCCCAAGGCGCTCGCCGAGCGCGGCTACAACATCCGGCGCTGGACCGTCATGCCCAAGGGCGGCCATTTCGCCGCCATGGAGCAGCCCGAGCTCCTGGCGCAGGACATCCGCGAGTTCTTCCGCGGTCTTCGGTGATTCTTCCTCTCCTCCTTGAGGAGGAGAGGAAGGGGCCCATCGCGTAGCGATGGGAAGGTGAGGAGGCCCCTCCTCACCCAACCCTCTCCTCCTGAAGGAGGAGAGGGCGTTGTTCACGCGCCCGCGATGGTCATCTCGGCGATGCGCAGCGTGGGCGCATTGGTGCCGTAGCGGAAGACGAGGTCGTCGGCCGCGGTGAGCGCCAGGTACATGTCCTTGAGGTTGCCCGCGATGGTGATCTCGCTCACCGGATAGGCGAGCTCGCCCGCCTCGATCCAGAAGCCGGCGGCACCGCGGCTGTAGTCGCCGGTGACGCCGTTGACGCCGAAGCCGATGAGCTCGGTGACGTAGAGGCCGTGCCCGGTCTCCTTGATGAGCGCCTCGGGCGTAAGCGCGCCGGGCTCGAGATAGAGATTGGTCGGGGCGGGCTCGGGCGGGGCCGAGGTGCCGCGCGCGGCGTGGCCCGTGGTCTCGAGCCCGAGCCGGCGCGCGGTGCGCAGGTCGAGGAGCCAGCTCAAGAGCACGCCGTCCTCGACGAGCCGGCGCCGCTCGGAGGCGATCCCCTCGCCGTCGAAGGGCCGCGAGCGCAGCCCGCGCGCGCGCAAGGGATCGTCCGTGATGCGGGTTCCGGGCGAAAGGACGCGCGTGTTGAGCCGGTCCTTGAGGAAGCTCGTGCCGCGGGCAATGGCGCTGCCGTTGATCGCGGAGGCGAGGTGGCTCACGAGCCCGTTCGAGACACGCGGGTCGTAGACGACGGGCGCCTTGGTCGTCTTGAGCTTCTTGGGATTGAGGCGCTGGACCGCCTTCTCGCCCGCGCGCCGGCCCACCTCCTCGGGCGCCTCGAGGTCGGCGCCGTTGACCGCGGTCGCGAAGTCGTAGTCGCGCTCCATGGCGGTACCTTCCCCTGCCAGCACGGCCACGCCGACCGAGTGGTGCGAGCGCCGGTAGCTCCCGGCGAAGCCGTTGGTCGCCGCGAGCGTCACGCGCCCGAGGGACCAGCCGGCCTCGGCACCCTCGGAGTTGGTGATCCCCTTGACCGCGCGCGCGGCCTCCTCGCAGGCGCGCGCGCGCTCTATGAGGGTCTCGGGCGCGGGCTCCACCGCATCGCAGATGTCGAGGGTGGGGATGTCGCGCACAATGCGCTCCTCGGGTGCCAGGCCGCAAAAGGGATCCTCGGGCACTACGCGCGCCATGGCGATGGCGCGCTCGACGAGCTCGGCGAGCGCCTTCTCGTCCTGGTCGGTCGAGGAGACGATCGCCTGACGCCGCCCGATGAGCACCCTCAAGCCGAGGTCGCGGCTCTCCGCGCGCTCGAGCTTCTCGACGTTGCCGAGACGCTGGGCGTGGCTCAAGGAGGCGCTCTCGGCGTAGAGCGCATCGGCCGCATCCGCACCCGCGCGCTTGGCGCGCGCGAGCAGGGTCGCTAGCAGGTCCAGGGCCTTTTGGCCGTCGCGCTCGCTTTCTGGCATGGCAGCTCCAATCGGCAGTCCGGGGCATGTCCTTGCGAGGAGGCGACCCGCGACTGCCCGGACTGGATCGGGGGCGGGGGCGAAGCAATCCACCATGGCCTAACAGGCTTTGGCTTGCTTCGCCTCCTGCCTTCGCCGAAGCGAAGCCGCTTCGGCTTCGCGCAGGCAGGTCGGCTCGCAACGACGGAATCGGCGTAGGCTAGAGCAATATCCGGCGAAGTGGAATCGCCCCCTCACCCAGCTTTGCCTAAGCTCGCTACGCTCGCTAAGGCTGCGCAACCCTCTCCCCCTCAAAGGGGGAGAGGGTAGGGTGAGGGGGCTGCTTCCACCGAAATGGATTCCGCTCCAGATCACTCCCTGAGATAAGCGATGGCCGCCCCTATTTCCAGATCGGCTTGCCCGAGCCCGGCAGGCCGAGGCTCGGCCATTTGCGCGTGACCTCCTCGATGACGGCGTCGGACATGCGGATCTTGCGGCCCCATTCGCGCGTGGTCTCGGGGGGCCATTTGTTGGTGGCATCGAGGCCGATCTTGGAGCCGAGGCCCGCCTCGGGCGAGGCGAAGTCGAGGTAGTCGATCGGCGTATTCTCGACGAGGGTGATGTCGCGCGCCGGGTCCATGCGCGTCGAGACCGCCCACATGACGTCCTTCCAATCGCGCGCGTCGATGTCGTCGTCCACCACGATCACCCACTTGGTGTAGGTGAACTGGCGCAAGTAGGACCACAC
Source organism: Alphaproteobacteria bacterium (assembly GCA_035625535.1). Lineage (GTDB taxonomy): Bacteria > Pseudomonadota > Alphaproteobacteria > JACZXZ01 > JACZXZ01 > DASPPM01. Next base: position 1,635 of record DASPPM010000324.1, on the reverse strand, counting down.
CCCCATCATCATGCGCTTGGCGTGCCCGGGATAGGCCTTGCGCATGGAGAGGACGGCGATGCGGTAGGAGCAGCCCTCGGGCGGCAGCCAGAAATCGGTGATCTCGGGGAACTGCTGGCGCAAGAGGGGGAGGAAGACCTCGTTCAGCGCCTCGCCGAGGATCGAGGGCTCATCCGGCGGCCGTCCCGTGAAGGTCGAGAGATAGATGGGATCGCGGCGCATGGTGATGGCGCTCACGGTGAAGACGGGGAAGCGGTCGACCGCGTTGTAATAGCCGGTGTGGTCGCCAAACGGCCCTTCCTCCCCATATTCGTCGCGCGAGACGTGACCCTCGAGCACGATCTCGGCCGTGGCCGGCACCTTGAGCGGGACCGTGCGGCATTCGACGAGCTCGACCTTCTGGCCGCGCAAGAGGCCGGCGAACTGGTACTCGCTGAGCGTGTCGGGCACGGGCGTCACGGCGGCGAGGATGGTGCCGGGATCGGCGCCGATCACGACGGCGGCGGGCAGCGCCTCCGCACGCTCGGCACTCCAGCGCGCGTGATGCTGGGCGCCCCCCCGGTGCTTGAGCCAGCGCATGAGCGTTCTGTTCCGCCCGGTGATCTGCATGCGGTAGATGCCGAGGTTGTAGTCGTCCTCGCGGCGTTTGCCCGGACCCTTGGTCACCACCAGCGGCCAGGTGATGAGCGGTGCGGGCTCGCCCGGCCAGCAGGTCTGCGCGGGCAAGCGCGCGAGGTCGACGCTCTCGCCTTCCAGCACCACCTCCTGGCACGGTGCGGTGGAGACCGTCCTCGGCTTCATCGCCATGACCTTGCGCAGGAGCGGCAATAGCCCGAGCGCCTCGCGCCAGCCGCCGGGCGGCTCGGGCTGGCGCAGGAAGGCGAGCGTCTCGCCGAGCTCCCTAAGCTCGCTCGCGACGCGGTCCATGCCCCAGGCGACGCGCTCGACCGTGCCGAAGAGATTGACCAGGACCGGCATGTCGTAGCGCCGGCCGTCCGTGCCGACCACGTTCTCGAAGAGCACGGCCGGTCCGCGCTCGGCCAGGAGGCGGGTCTGGATTTCGGTCATCTCGAGGACGGGCGAGACGGCGGCAGCTACGCGCACGAGGCGCCCCTCGCGCTCGAGCCGGGCCATGAAGTCGCGGAGGGAGCCGTAAGGCATGGGCGTCTATCGCCGCCGCCCTTTCGCGCGACAGTCTCCCCCACCCCGACCCTCCCCCTTCGAGCTATCGGATTCACATATCACGGCGACGGCGCCAAGCCCCTCGCCCGCGCCAGCGGGAGAGGGAGGGGCCCGGCCCGCGAGGGCCGGGAGGGTGAGGGTCATGGCCGTCGAGCCCGAGCGCCGCGCGCACGCCCTTCCAGCTCCTGCAAGACGCAATCCTGTACGCCCTCGGGATTGGCGAGAATGTCGTTGTTCCAGAAGCGAACGACCCGCCGTCCCCGCCGCTCGAGCCACGCCGTCCGGCGCCGATCGTCGTCGCTGTCGGCATGTTGTCCCCCATCCGCCTCGACGACCAAGCGGTGCTCGAGGCAGGCAAAATCGACGATGAAGGGCCCGAGGGGATGCTGACGGCGGAACTTGTAGCCCTTGAGCCGCCGCCCGCGCAGAGCGCTCCACAGGCGACGCTCGGCG
>DASPPM010000323.1:0-10468 GCA_035625535.1 Alphaproteobacteria bacterium | reverse complement strand
GGGCCGGCAAGAGCTGTATCGGCAAGCGGCTTGCCCAGCACTTCGCCCTCTCCTTCGTGGACGCGGACCAGGAGATCGAGCGCGCGGCCGGCTGCACGATCGCGGACATCTTCGAGCGCCACGGCGAGGCGCATTTCCGCGACGGCGAGCGCCGCGTGATCGCCAGGCTCCTCGAGCAGCCGCCCCACGTGCTCTCGACCGGCGGGGGCGCCTTCATGGACGCGCGCACGCGCGGAAAGATCCGCGAGCGCGCCATCTCGATTTGGCTGCGCGCCGACCTCGAGCTCCTGCTGCGGCGCACCGCGCGACGGGCCAATCGCCCGCTTCTCAACAACGGCGACCGCCGCGCGACCCTCGCGCGGCTCATGGAGGCGCGCTATCCGGTCTATGCCGAGGCCGACATCGTAATCGACAGCAATGACGCGCCGCCCGAGGTTACGGTCGAGCGTGTGATCGAGGCGCTCGAGCGCTTCCTCGGCCCCGAGCGAGAGGAGCGCCCGGGCAAGGTGCGCGAGCCAGCACCATGAGCCTGCGCCACACCATCCGCGTGGCCCTCGGCGAGCGCAGCTACGACATCTTGGTGGGGGAGCGTCTAATCGAGGACGCGGGCGTCTTGCTCGCACCCGTCCTCGCCCGGCCGCGCGTCGTCGTGGTGACGGACGAGCACGTCGCCGCCCTTCACCTCGACCGCCTCGCCGCCTCCCTCGACCGCGCCCAGGTCTTCCACGACGAGATCGTACTGCCGCCCGGCGAGGCGACGAAGGATTGGGCGCACCTCGAGGCCGTGCTCGATCGCCTGCTCGAGGGGGCGATCGAGCGCACGACGACGCTCGTGGCCCTGGGCGGCGGCGTCATCGGCGATCTCACCGGGTTCGCGGCGAGCATCGTGCTGCGGGGCATCGCTTACGTGCAGATTCCGACGACGCTGCTTGCCCAGGTCGACAGCGCGGTCGGCGGCAAGACCGCCATCAACACGCGCCACGGCAAGAATCTGGTGGGCAGCTTCCACCAGCCGCGGCTCGTGCTCGCCGACGTGGGAGCGCTCGCCACGCTTCCGGAGCGCGAGCTCCTCGCCGGATACGCCGAGGTGGCGAAGTACGGGCTCATCAACGACGCCGAGTTCTTCGCCTGGCTCGAGAGGCACGGCAAGGCGCTGGCAGCGGGGGACGCGGAAGCGCTGCATCACGCGGTCGCCAGGAGCTGCGAGTTGAAGGCCGCGATCGTAGCTGCCGACGAGCGCGAGGGCGGCGAGCGCGCGCTTCTCAACCTCGGCCATACCTTCGGCCACGCGCTCGAGGCCGAGACGGGCTTCGGCCGGGAGCTCCTCCACGGCGAGGCGGTGGCCCTCGGCATGGTCATGGCCTTCGAGCTCTCGGTCCGGCTCGGATACTGCCCGCCGGCGGACGCGGCGCGGGTGCGCCGCCACCTCGCCGCGATGGGCCTGCCGACGACGCTCGATCGCAGGGACGGCCGGCGCTGGGATGCGGACCGGCTCGTCGAGCACATGGCGCGCGACAAGAAGGTGCGCGACGGCCGCATCGCCTTCGTGCTCGCGCGCGGGATCGGAGAGGCCTTCGTCGCGCGCGACGTCGCGCCCGAGGCCGTGCGGATGCTGCTTGACGCCGCGATCGCCGCCTGAGCGGTGCGTCCGGACATGGATATCGACCTCACGCTCGTCGGCACGCTTGCCCTCATCCTGGTGCTCCTGCTCGCCTCCGCCTTCTTCGCCGCCTCCGAGACGGCGATCACCGGCGCCTCGCGGCCGCGCATGCACGCGCTCGCGCGGCGCGGCAACGAGCGCGCCCGTCTCGTCAACCGGCTGCGCCAGGCGAAGGAGCGCCTCATCGGCGCCATCCTCCTCGGCAACAATCTCGCCAATATTCTGGCGTCGGCGCTGGCGACGAGCGTGCTCATCGGCTGGTTCGGCCACGCCGGCGTCGCCTACGCGACGATCGTCATGACGACGCTCGTGCTGTTGTTCGGAGAAGTGCTGCCGAAGACCTATGCGATCAATCATGCCGATCGGGTGGCGCTCGCCACGGCTCCCCTCGTGCGCGCCGTCATCTGGCTGCTCGGACCGATCAGCCACGGGATCGAGGTCCTCGTGCGCGCGATGCTGCGGTTTCTCGGCGTCAGGCCCGGAGTCGCGATGAGCGGCGCGCATGGCGAAGAGGAGCTCAGGGGAGCGATCGATCTCCACCACGGGCCGGAGCCCGAGACGGTCGAGGAGCGGCGCATGCTGAGGAGCGTGCTCGACCTCGACGAGGTCAAGGTGGACGAGATCATGGTCCATCGCAAGGACGTCGAGACCATCGAGGCCGAGCTCGAGGTGGAGCGCATCATCGAGCAGGCCGCGGAAAGCCCCTACTCGCGCATCCCGCTTTGGCGCGGCGAGCCCGACAACATCGTGGGCGTCCTGCACGCGAGGGCGCTTCTGCGCACGCTGCGCGCGCACAAGGACGGCCTCGACCGGCAGGCGCTCGATTCCGCGATCGTGAAGCCGTGGTTCATTCCCGACTCGACGACGCTGCTCAATCAGCTGGGCGCCTTCCGCAAGCGGCGCGAGCACATGGCGTTCGTCGTCGACGAGTACGGCAGCTGGCTCGGCATCGTGACGCTCGAGGACGTGCTCGAGGAGATCGTCGGCGACATCACGGACGAGCTCGAGATCGCGCTCCGCGGCGGGCGGCACGAGCCGGGCAGCGGGCTCGCGGGCGTGCGGCACGAGCCGGGCGGCACCTACATGGTGAAGGGCAGCGTCACCATCCGCGATCTCAACCGCGAATTCGACTGGCGCCTGCCCGACGAGGAGGCCTCCACCCTTGCCGGCCTCGTCATGCACGAGGCGCGCGCCATCCCCGAGCCCGGCCAGGTCTTCACCTTCTTCGGCTTCCGCTTCGAGATCGTGCGCCGCCAGCGCAACCAGATCACCGCCATCCGCCTGACCCCGCCCCCGCTCGAGGAGGGGAAGTGAGGGCGCCGACTGTTCCCTCCCTCAGTCCAACTTGAAGCCCCTTTGGCGGAAGAGCGCAATACAGGCATCGACCGCAGCCGCGTCGTAAAGCCGGCCCTTCCCCCGCTCGATCTCCTGCAAGGCCGCATCGAGGCCGAGCGCCGGACGGTAGGGACGGTGCGACATCATCGCCTCGGCCACGTCGGCCACCGCCAGGATCTTGGCCTCGAGCAGCATGGCATCGCCCTTGAGCCTGTTGGGGTATCCGCTGCCGTCGAGCCGCTCATGGTGCTGGAGGACGATGTCCGCGATCGGCCAGGGAAAGCGGATATCCTTGATGATGTCGTAGCCGGTCTGGACGTGCATCTTGACGACGTCGAACTCGGCCGGCCAGAGCCGGGTGGGCTTGCTGAGGAATTCCGCCGGCACGCTGATCTTGCCGATATCGTGCAGCACGCCGGCGATGTGGATGCCCTCGGCTTGCACGTTCGGCAATCCCAATTCGCGGGCGATGGCGGTCGCGAGCTCTGCGGTGCGATGCTGGTGTCCGGCGGTGTAGGAGTCGCGCGTCTCAACGGTTCGCGAGAGAGCTTCGATCGTCGTATCCAAGGTCTCGCGCAATCGGCGCTCGTGGCCCTCGCGCTCTTTGCGGTCGCGCAGCGCGACGATGCCGAAGGCAAGATCGTTCGAGAGCTCGGTGAGCAGCCCGACCTCCTCCGGCGTGAATGCGTTTGTTTCCCCGGCATAGATCGTGAGCGCGCCGAGCATTTCGGGGCCGCTCTTGAGCGGCAGCCCGATCGCGGCGGCGACGCCCAGCTCGTCCAGGATCTTCTGCCGCGAGGAGGGCAACGAATTGGCCACGAGGTCCTGCCGGACTTGCACCTTCCCCGTGCGGATAGCGGTCCCTGTCGGACCCCGCCCCAAAGGCACGTCGGCCCAAACCAAATTCTCCGCGCCCAGCCTCTCTCGATCGGCACCAGCATAGGCGACGAGACGCAGCGATTTCTCGGTATCGTGCTCGGCATAGCGGATGGCGGCAGCCAAGTATCCTCCTCTTTCGACGAAGATTCGGCACATCTCGTCCAAGAGATGCTGCTCGTCCTTGGCACGCACCAGCGCCTCGTTGCCGCTGCTCAAGGTCCTGAGCGTCCGGTTGAGCCGCCCGATCGCGCGCTCGGCGCGCCGGCGCTCGGTGATGTCGCGGCCGAGCGCGATCGCGAACGGCCTGCCGCCGATCTCGATCCTGCGCAGGGTCATGCCGACATCCACGACGGCGCCGTCCTTGCGTCGCATCCGAATGTCCGAGGACCACAGTCCAGGTGGGGACCCAATGGCGGCGTACATGGCGTCTTGCGAGGCGGGATCGACCCAAATCTTGCTCCTGGCTGTGGCACGGCCGATCAGGTCTTCGCCTTCGTAGCCGAGCATCTCGAGCCAAGCGCGATTGACATCGACGATCCTGTTGTCGTCGTCCAAATCGATGAGCGCGGTTCCCGCCGGGCTGTCATGGAATACGGCCGAGAATCGCTGCTCGCTTTCCCTGAGCGCGTCCTCGGCCTCTTTCCGCCTCGTGATGTCGATCAAGCTCGCGCGCACAAGCCGGCCGGCAGCTGACGGTAAGGGCGCGAGGCGGACCTCGCAATGAACCTCTGCGCTGGCGGCATTGCGGATCAACCGCTCGAAGATCACCGGCTTGCCGGCGAGGATCTGCCGCCTGTGCTCATCGAAGCTTGCCTCGATCGGGCGCCCGTTGGGCTGCTCGGGCGCCAAGAAGTGCTGGGGCCCGCGCTTGAGCAACGAGGCGCGGTCGCAGCCAAACAAGAGCTCGGCATTGCGGTTGGCATCGATGAAGCGGTCGGACTCGAGATCGAGGATCAGGATCGCCTCGGGCGCCTGCTCGATGAGGGCGCGATAGCGCGCCTCGCTCGCTTTCAGCGCCTGCTCGGCCTGGATGCGCGCGGTGATCACTTCGGAGAAGATGACGATGCCGCCGATCTCGCCGTCGCTGTGGTGCCAAGGCCTGATCTCCCAGCGCACCCAGTCGGTGCGGCCGTCGGCGCGGGGAAACGGATCGGCCTCGCAGCTCTCGGTGGCGCCGGCGATGCAGCGCCGGTGGATCTCCCTCCAGCGCTCCGAAATCTCGGGGAATATCTCGTAGTGGCTGCGGCCGATGATCTCGCGGCCCTCGAGGTGGTAGTCGCGCTTCCAACGCTCGCTCGCCGCGAGATAGCGCATGTCCCGATCGAGGACCACCACGCCTGCCGGCGCCGCCTCGAGGAACGCACGCCACAACTCGTCCGTGCGCCGAAACCCTGGCTTCGTCTTTACCGCCGCGGTGCCCATGGCCACGACCTTCGCCCAAGTCAAGCCGCGCGCCCCGTTCCGAGGGCGGAACGGGACAGCACAGTGCGCTTTCCGCGCTTTACGCCCAGATTGGATGGATATAAACTTTTTCCCGCGCGGTGTCTTGTCTAATATTGCCGGCGAATCGGCACAATTTGCACTGCAGCAATTCGTAGCATTATTGCGTCAATCGATAATTGTATTTGCTTAGAGAGGATCTCAGCTGCGCCCCATCTTCGCATTTGCGCGCGTTCTGCGGCGAATAATCACTTTATTGGGGCATTGTTTCTGCCGTGAGAGCTAGGCGGCTTGACCGGCGCACCGGTATGCTTATATTGCACCGCAGCAAAAACGAGCGGACCGGCCATGCCCCTCCCCCCAGCGACTGCGCGCACCCACATCCATACGCGGCGCATCGAGTGCCGCGGCTACGAGCGAGAGGACGGCCTCTGGGACATCGAGGGCCACCTCGTCGACACCAAGACCTATGGCTGGCACAGCGACTATCGCGGCGAGGTGGCGGCGGGCGTGCCGGTGCACGAGATGTGGCTGCGCGTGACCGTCGACGAGGACCTCCTGATCCACGAGGTCGAGGCGGCGAGCGATTTCCACCCCTTCCATCTCTGTCCCACGGTCACGCCCAATTTCGCCACGCTCAAGGGCCTCACCATCGGGCCCGGCTGGCGCCGGGAGGTGCGCGCGCGGGTCGGCGGCGTCAAGGGCTGCACCCACCTCGTCGAGCTCCTGTGGCCGATCGCCACCACCGCCTTCCAATCCATCTTTCCGGCGCGCGAGAAGCGCGCGCGCGAGCACGGCGAGACGATGGGGCACGAGCGGCGCGGCCGGCCCGAGCTCATCGACAGCTGCAAGGCGCTCGCGCACGACAGCGAGGTGGTGAAGCGTTACTGGCCCGACTATTACACGGGCGCGTGAGGCTTTTTGGCCTCGCCGGGCGTCAAGGTGGAGAGCGACAGCGCGTGCACGCCGCCCTTAAGCTCGTCCTTCAAGATCTCGTAGACGCGGCGCTGGCGGGCGAGCTGCCCCGCACCCTCGAAAGCGGCCGAGACGATCTCGACCCGGAAGTGCGTCTCGCCCCCGGGCCGGGCACCGGCATGACCGGCGTGGCGTGCCGATTCGTCGATGACCGCGAGCCGCTCGGGCTGAAGCGCCTCGCAGAGCTTGGCGCGGATGCGTGCCTCGACCCGCATGGCTTTCTCCCCGTGGAAAGGCCTTGTAATGCTTCAGAAGTGCAGTCTCGGGCGCCGCCCGTCAAGGCGGCTCCGCGCAATCGGCTGCGGGCAGCGCGGGCTTGCTAGACGCGCCCCGCCGCCCCATACTGGGCCTATGCACAGGCAGGCCTACATCGGCATGGATCCATGGGCTGCGGAAGCGCCGCCCAGTCTGCGCCGCTGCGATCATCCGGACTGCGCCGAGGAGGGCCTCTACCGCGCGCCCAAGGACCGCGAGCGCTTGACCGACTATTATTGGTTCTGCCTCACGCACGTGCGCGACTATAACCAGCGCTGGAACTATTTCGCCGGCATGGATGAGCGCCAGATCGAGCTGCATCTAAGGCGCGACACGGTGTGGGAGCGCCCCACCTGGCCGCTCGGCATCGGTGCGTTCCGCGCCGGGCGCTTCCATCAGGCCAGGCTGCGCGACTTCTTCGATCTCTTCGAGGAGGAGCGCAAGGCCGAGCGGGAGCCCGCGGCGCGCGCGCGGCCGAGGGCCGAGGCGGAGGCGCTCGCGACGTTCGAGCTCGCGGGGCCGGTCACCCTCAAGGAGCTCAAGGCGCGCTACAAGGAGCTGGTGAAGCTCCACCACCCTGATCGACACGGTGGCGACAAGGTTGCGGAGGAGCGCTTGAAAGTCATCAACCAGGCCTACACCACCTTGAAGGGCAGCCTCGCCGCGTGATAGCGATCTCACCCTCCACAACCGTTGGACAGACTAAATGAGCGCGACCATGCCTTCGGGGAGACTCGAAACCCCGCCGATCGATATCCCCGACATCAAGGTCTCCGTGCGGCAGACCTTCGGGATCGATGTCGACATGGAGGTCCCGGCCTTCAGCCGGCCGAGCGAGCTGGTGCCGGATTTCGACGAGGTCTACCGCTTCGATCGCGACACCACGCTCGCGATCCTCGCCGGCTTCGCCTACAACCGCCGCGTCATCATCGCGGGCTACCACGGCACCGGAAAATCGACGCACATCGAGCAGGTGGCGGCACGCCTCAACTGGCCCTGCATCCGCGTCAATCTCGACAGCCACATCAGCCGCATCGACCTCGTCGGCAAGGACGCGATCGTCATCCGCGACGGCAAGCAGGTGACGGAGTTCCGCGAGGGCCTGCTCCCCTGGGCGCTGCAGCATCCGACGGCGCTCGTGTTCGACGAGTATGACGCGGGCCGCCCGGACGTGATGTTCGTGATCCAGCGCGTGCTCGAGGTCGAGGGCAAGCTCACGCTCTTAGACCAGAACCGCGTGATCCGGCCGCATCCCGCCTTCCGCCTCTTCGCCACCGCCAATACGATCGGCCTCGGCGATACCACCGGCCTCTACCACGGCACGCAGCAGATCAACCAGGGCCAGATGGACCGCTGGAACATCGTCGCCACCCTCAACTACCTCCCGCACGAGGAGGAGATGGCGATCGTGCTCGCCAAGGCGCCCAACTACGACAGCGAGGAGGGCCGCAAGCAGATCGACGCCATGGTCCAGCTCGCCGAGCTCACCCGCAGCGGCTTCATCGCGGGCGACATCTCCACCGTCATGTCGCCGCGGACGGTGCTCACCTGGGCGGAGAACGCGGAGATTTTCCACGACATCGGCTTCGGCTTCCGCGTCACCTTCCTCAACAAGTGCGACGAGGCGGAGCGCGCGGTGGTCGCCGAGTATTACCAGCGCTGCTTCGGCACCGAGCTGGCCGAGTCCTTGGTCAAGGCGCATCACGCGTAGGGCCGATGGCGAACGACCGCAGCCGCGACAATCCGCTCGAGGAGTTTCGCCAGGTCACCGCCGCGGCGATGCGGGCGCTCTCGTGCGAGCCCGAGGCGAACGTCAGCTTCTCGCCCGATCGCCCCTCGCTCTCCGGCAACCAGGCGCGTCTTCCCATGCCCTCGCGCGAGCTGCCCGCGGACGAGGCGGCCGTCGTGCGCGGCGAGGCCGACAGCTTCGCGCTCCGCCTGCGCCATCACAACGCGGAGCTGCACGCCAAGCGCCAGCCCTCGGGCCCGACCTCGCGCGCCATCTTCGACGCCGTCGAGCAGGTCCGCGTGGAAGCCCTCGGCGCGCGCCACATGGCGGGCGTGCAGAGCAACCTCGCGGCGGCGCGCGTCGAGGAATGCCGCCAGCGCGGCTTTCACCGCATCCGCGCCAAGGAGGACGCGCCCCTCGCCGACGTGGTCGGCCTCCTCGCGCGCGAGGCGCTCACGGGCGAGAGCCCGCCGCCGGCCGCGCGCCACATGGTCGACCTCTGGCGCAGCTCGCTCGAGAGCAAGGTCGGCAAGGATCTTGCCCAGCTAAGCCACTGCCTCGAGAGCCAGCGGCTCTACGCCGATGCGGCGCGCCAGCTCATCCGCGATCTCGAGCTCGACGAGCAGGACTCCTCCGAGAACGAGATGGAGGACGACGAGAATTCCGAAAGCGACGAGAACGCCGCCGACGCGGATTCGGAGGCCGGCGACAGCGAGGGCTCGAGTGCCGCCTCGGGCATCACCCAGGAGGTCCAGGAGGGCGCCGGCCGCGACGGCAGCGAGGCCGACACCGGCGAGGCCGACGGCGAGATGATGCCGGGGGCGGGCGACGACGATTCGACGCGGCCGGGCCGCTCCTTCCGTCCGCAGAGCGACCTCAGGAACGCGCGCGGCGAGCCGCCCTATCGCGCCTACACCACCCAGTTCGACGAGCTGATCGAAGCGGACAAGCTGTGCGATCCGCAGGAGCTGGCGCGGCTCAGGATGCACCTCGACCAGCAGCTCTCGCACCTCCAGGGCGTCATCACGCGCCTCGCCAACCGCCTCCAGCGCAAGCTGCTCGCCAAGCAGCAGCGCGCCTGGGACTTCGACGTCGACGAGGGGATTCTCGATACAGCACGCCTCTCGCGCGTGGTCGTCAATCCGGTCTATCCGCTCTCCTACAAGGTCGAGCGCGAGACCGACTTCCGCGACACGGTGGTGACGCTGCTCATCGACAACTCGGGCTCGATGCGCGGCCGGCCCATCACGGTCGCGGCGATGAGCGCCGACATTCTCGCGCGCACGCTCGAGCGCTGTGCGGTCAAGGTCGAGATCCTCGGCTTCACCACCCGCGCCTGGAAGGGCGGACAGGCACGCGAGAAGTGGCTGGCCGACGGCAAGCCCTCCAACCCCGGCCGGCTGAATGACCTGCGCCACATCGTCTACAAGGCGGCCGATGCGCCCTGGCGGCGCGCGCGCAAGAGCCTCGGCCTCATGCTGCGCGAGGGCATCCTCAAGGAGAACATCGACGGCGAGGCGCTTCTGTGGGCGCACAACCGCCTGGTCGGCCGGCCCGAGCAGCGCCGCATCCTCATGGTCATCTCGGACGGGGCGCCCGTCGACGACTCGACGCTCTCGGTCAATCCCGGCAACTACCTCGAGCGCCACTTGCGCGACGTGATCGACTGGATCGAGGCCTGCTCGCCGGTCGAGCTCGTCGCCATCGGCATCGGCCACGACGTGACGCGCTACTACAGCCGCGCCGTCACCATCGTGGACGCCGAGCAGCTCGGCGGCACCATGATGGAGAAGCTCACCGAGCTCTTCGACGAGCACTCGGCCAAGGGGAGCGGTGGCACCCCCCGCCCGGCACCCCCCCGCCGCGGCATCCACGCGCGCGGCTGAGGAAGCGCCCCCTCACCCTTCCCGTTGCTGCGCCCGGCGCGCGTGGCGCGCCTCTTATGCATGATGCAGAAGAAGCGGGCCTTTGGCCCGCGGGGGCCCCTTCCCTCTCCCGCACGCGGGAGAGGGAATCGTCTACGCAGCACTCTTCTTCTCGGCCTTGCAGATCGCCTGCCAAATCGCAAGCGGGGTCGCCGGCATGTCGAGGTGGCGGATGCCGAGCCTGCTGAGGGCGTCGACGACGGCGTTCATCACCGCGGGCAGCGAGCCGGCGCAGCCGGCTTCCCCGCAGCCCTTGGCGCCCAAGAGGTT
>DASPPM010000322.1:0-2874 GCA_035625535.1 Alphaproteobacteria bacterium | reverse complement strand
AGCTCGATACCTACATGGCGGACGGCGGGCGCTATCGCCGGCGCCGCCATGCCGTTTATGGTGCCGCAGCCGAGGGGCCGATCCTGCGCCGGCCACACCAGCCCCACTTTCAGAGCCGCGACTATAACCCGCTCAACGGCGGCATCGAGCGCTGGTTCGCGCCGATTGCGCTCGAGATTGGCCGTGGGCCGACCATGCGCGCGATCCTCGGCTTCTGCCGCGCCCTCTTCGGCAGCCTTGCCCCTAGGACGAGGACTTGGCACATCGAGGTGCACCAGTTCCGCATCGAGGCGCGCCTAGGCGAGGAAGGCCGCCCTACGCCCGAGGGTCTGCATCGCGACGGGGTCGACTACGTGCTGGTCCTCCTCATCGCGCGCCGCAACATCAAGCGCGGCACGACGACGATCCACGACCTCGACCGCCGCGCGCTCGGCAGCTTCACGCTCGCGCAGCCCTTCGATGCGGCCCTCGTCGACGACGCGCGCGTCTATCACGGTGTCACGCCGGTCGAGCCGCTCGATCCCGCGCTACCGGCCTATCGCGACGTGCTCGTGGTGACGTTCCGCGCGGCCGACCCGCGCGAGATCGCGTAGCGCAAATTCCGCTCATTCGAATGCCTCGTCATTCCGGAAGCTTAGGCGAGCCCCCCGTCATTGCGAGCGGAGCGAAGCAATCCAGTGTTTTGGCCTGAAAAGGTTGTGGATTGCTTCGGCGCCCTTCGGGCACCTCGGAATGACACGGGTCCCTCTGACCGGGGCCGTCCACATATGGATTCCGGATCGCGCAAATCATCGCTTATGCGATGATTTGCTTGTCCGGAATGACGAACGATCAGTGCTATCGCGGGATTGTGACGATCACCCGGATCGGCGTCGGATTGAAGTCGTTGCAGGGATTGTTGATCTGCGGACAGTTCGAGATCACCGCGAGCGCATCCATCTCGGCCCTGAGCTCGACGAAGGCTCCCGGCTTGGAGACGCCGAGCGCAATGGCCGCCTCGCCCGTCTTTGCGACGGGCACGCGCATGAAGAAATTGATGTTGGGCACGATGTCGCGGCGCCCCATGCCGTGGCGCGCAAGGGCTGCGAGGAAGTTCTCGCGGCAGCCCGGGCAGTTCTTGACACCGTAGAGCATCTCGTTGCTCGGCGCGCTGCAGCAGCCGCCGATCGTATCGTGGCCACCGAAGCTGTCCTCGACGATGGTGAAGATGGGGCGTGCTACGTCCGAATAGAGGACGTGCCCCTTGGTAAGAAAAATCGTGCCGGACGCCTTGATGGTGTTGGGCGCGTGATAGCGCTCCTCGGCGTCGTGGGCGTTGTAGCAGAGAAAATCGACGGCCTGCCGGCCCTCGAGATCGACGATGCGGAGAAGCTGGCCCTGTTTGACGATCCCCGACCAAGGCTTGCCTGCCGGCACCACCTCGTCGACGAGCGTCTTGCGTGCGGAATTCTCTTGCGCTGTCACGATGTCCTCTCCTGCTGCTTCGGCCGTTGCTCGCCGGCGGCGGACGTGCCCTCCTCCAGGCGATAGAACTTCGCCGCCGTGCCCTCGAAGATCGCCGCGTGCTCCGCCGGCGTGAGCGCATGCCGTGCGAGAATTTGCACAAGCGCCTCCCACCAGCCGCGGTAGGACGCGGCGATGTTGACGACCGGCCAGTTGCTGCCGAAGGCGAGCCGCGCGGGCCCGAAGGCCTCGAGCACCACGTCGGCATAGGGCGCCAGCGTCTCTGGGCGCCAGTCCATGCCGGCGCGCTCCGCCAGGCTCGAGAGCTTGCAGCGCACGTCGCTCGCGGCGGCGAGCGCCTTGAGCGCCGTCGCCCACGGCTCGAGCTCGCCCGTCGCGGTGAGCGGCCTGCCGCAATGGTTGAGCATGATCCTGAGCTCGGGGAGGGCATCGGCGAGCCGCAGCACGTGCGGGATCTGCGCGGGCGACGCCAGAAGATCGAGCGTGAGCCCGCGTCGTGCAAGCTCTGCAAGGCCCTCGCGGACGGCCGGGCGCGCGAGCCAGTCGGACTCGGCTCCGAAAGCCGGCATGACGCGCAGGCCGCGGAACTTGCCGTAGCGCATGTAGCGCTCGACCCGTTCCCCGAGGTCGGCCGCCGTAACCTCGGCCCAGCCGACGACCGCGCACACGAAGGGTTCGCGCTCGGCAAGCTCGAGGAGAAACTCGGTCTCGATCGGGTTTTCCGTTGCGTGGACCAGCACGACTCCGGAGAGCCCCGCGCTGCGGCTCGCCTCCTTCAGATCCTCGATGCCGAAGTCGCGGTCGATGCCGGCGATCTTGCGGCGGAGCCACACCTCATAGCCCGAGCCGTCCTTCCAGATATGCACGTGCGCATCGATCGTCATGAGCGACATTTACCACGGCCGCACGGGGTGGCATAGTTCGCAGCCTTTGAGGCGGAGCCGAGGGGCGGGCGGCCCGGTCACCTGATGCCGCAACAACGAACGGGGAGGCAAACATGAGAGGCGCGCGCTGGTTCGGGGCTCTCGTAGCGGGGCTCGCGCTCGTCGCCGGCACGGCCGGAGCCGCTACACTTCGCATCGGGCTGCAAGACGATCCCGATCAGCTCGATCCGGCGCGAAGCGGCACCTTCGTCGGGCGCATCGTGTTCGCGGGCCTCTGCGACAAGCTGGTCGACATCGATCAGAAGCTCGACATCGTGCCCCAGCTTGCGACCTCATGGTCGTGGTCCGCCGACAATTTGGCGCTCACCATGAAGCTGCGGCCGGGCGTCGTCTTCCACGACGGCGAGCCCTTCGACGCCGCGGCGGTCAAGTTCAATATCGAGCGCTATAGGGACGCCGCCTATTCGGTGCGTAAGGGCGAGCTCAAGCCGGTCAAGGCCGTCGAGGTGATCGGCCCCTTGACGGT
>DASPPM010000321.1:0-8067 GCA_035625535.1 Alphaproteobacteria bacterium | reverse complement strand
GTGAGCGAGGCCGGGCCGCCCGAGAGAATGATCGCCTTGGGCGCGAAGGCAGCGAGGCTCTCCGCCGTCACCCGGTTATAGGGCTGGATCTCGCAATAGACCCCGCTCTCGCGCACGCGCCGCGCGATGAGCTGGGTCACTTGGGAGCCGAAGTCGAGGATGAGCACGCGGTCGGTCATTGAAAGTCAGGGCTCACCACTGGGGAAAAGAGGAGAAGCAAGATGGAGCGCAGAGGTCGCAGAGGGCTCGCAAAGTACGCGAAGAATAAGCTTTCCTCTCGGCGCCCTCGGCGCATCCTTTCGCGTCCTCCGCGCTAAAAACTCTCTTATTAGTCGGCCTTGGCGCCATCGCTCGAGCGGTTGAGCGCGCGGGCGAGGTCGGGCCAGCCGTAGGCAATCTCGCGCACGACCACACCCCACAAGCGCTCCTTGCGGGTCGCCACCGCCGCCCCGCCCATCGTCTCATAGAAGAAGCGCGAGGGGTTGCGCGCCAGCACCCAAAGCATGGCGCTGCGGAATTCGCGCTCGTCGAGGCGCTGGAAGGCGCCTTCGAGGAGCCGGGTGCCGACCCCCCGGTTCTGGAAATCGGGGGCGACGTAGAGCGTGTAGACCTCGCCGTCATAGCGCTCGAGCGGGCCGCGGGCGCGGCCCGCGCTCACGAAGCCGACGACGCCGACCTCGTCCTCCTCCGCCACCAGCACGAGCTCGCCCCCGCGCTGGCCCATGAGCAGGCTGTTCCAGCTCGCCCGATGGTTCAGCTCCCGCATGCCTGCGAGCACGCGGTCGGGAAGCAGGCCGGCATAGGTCGCCCGCCAGGTCTCGACATGGATCCGGGCGATCGCCGGGGCGTCGGACGGGTACGCCTGTCGCACGAGCATCATGGCAAAACGCTAGCACGACTTTTCCCCCGCGTCAGCCTCGCTCGAGGACGGCAACGAAAAATCCATCGCAACCGTGGCTTGCCGGCGTCAGAAGCAGGGTCTCGGCCGTGGTGGGAGCATTGCCGCCTACGGTCCCCGTCCACACGGCCGCCACGGGAACGAGGCGGAAGGCGGGATCGCGCGCCAGAAATCCGCTTATCTGCGCCTCGTTCTCCGCCGGCAGAAGCGAGCAGGTCGCATAGACGAGCCGCCCGCCCGGCTTCACCAGCCGTGCGGCACTCGCGAGGATTTCGCCTTGGAGACGCAAGAGCTCGTCGAGATCTTCGGCGCGGATACGCCATTTGGCGTCCGGATTGCGCCGCCAGGTGCCGCAGCCGGTGCAGGGGGCGTCCACCAGCACGCGATCGAAGCTTGCCTTGTGGCGCTTGACCCAGGGATCGCGGTGGCTCGCCAGCACGCGCCGCGTCACATTGTGGACGCCGGCCCTCCTCAGGCGAAGGGCTGCGCGCGCGATGCGACCCTCGCGCACGTCGAGCGCCATGATCTGGCCGCGGTTCCCCATTTGGGCGGCGAGTGCCAAGGTCTTGCCGCCGGCACCGGCGCAGAAGTCGCACACGCGCTGGCCGGGCCGCGCATCGGTGAGAAGGGCCACGAGCTGCGAGCCCTCGTCCTGCACCTCGATCAAGCCTTGCTGGAAGGCCTTGGTGCCGGCGATGCCGGCGCGTCCCGAAAGCCTGAGGCCGAGCGGCGAGTAAGGCGTGGGCAAGGCTTCGATACCGGCGCTCCGAAGCGCCTTCAGCGCTTCCTCGCGGCTGCCCTTGAGGGTATTGACGCGCAAGTCGACGGGGGCCTCGCCTTGGAGGGCCAATAGCTCGCGCTCGAGGCCGGCGCCGAAGGCTTGCTTGAGCGGGGCGAAGAGCCATTCCGGAACCTCGTAGCGCACCCAGTCGGGCTGGCCGGGATGGGCGAGCGTATGGCCTTCAAGCGCACGCGCAAAGGCGCGCTCGGCCGCTTCCAGGGGCTTCGGGTGGTATTGAGCGCCGTCGAAGGCAGCGGCGAAGCGCTCCCTGCGCCAGCCCTCGATGAGGGCAAGGGCCGCGATCATGTGCGCGCGGCCCGGCTCCAGTCCTGACGCGTTCTTCTCGCGACTCCACCACTCGAGGACGGCGCGGCGGCGCACGACGCCATAGAAGAGGTCGGAGACGGCGTGCCGGTCCTTCGAGCCGATGTAGCGGCGGGCGCGGAAATACTCCGAGAGCGTCCGATCGGCGGGAGCGCCTGAGGATGCGATCACCGCCAAGAGCTCGATCGCCGCCTCGATGCGGGCGGCGGGGGTCATCTCGCTTTGCCGCCCTCTACCGTCGAGCTCAGCGCTCGGTCCAGTAGTTGGGCGACTCGCGCGTGATCACCACGTCATGAACGTGGCTCTCGCGCAGGCCCGCATTGGTGATGCGCAGGAACTTGGCGCCTTTCTGCAGCTCCGCGATCGAGACGCTGCCCGTATAGCCGAGTGCGGAGCGCAAGCCGCCCACCAGCTGGTGGATGATCGCCGCGGCCGGGCCGCGATAGGGCACGCGGCCCTCGATCCCCTCGGGCACCAGCTTGAGGGTGTCGGCGATCTCGGCCTGGAAATAGCGGTCGGCCGAGCCGCGCGCCATGGCGCCGAGGGAACCCATGCCGCGGTAAGCCTTGTAGGAGCGCCCCTGGTAGAGATAGACCTCGCCCGGGCTCTCGTCGGTGCCGGCGAAAAGCGAGCCGATCATGGCGCAGTCCGCTCCCCCCGCGAGCGCCTTGGCGAGATCGCCGGAGTTCTTGATCCCGCCATCCGCGATGACCGGCACTCCGCGCTTGCGGCACACTTCGGCCACGTCGAGGATGGCGGTGAGCTGCGGCACGCCGACGCCGGCCACCACCCGCGTCGTGCAGATCGAGCCCGGCCCGATGCCGACCTTGACCGCATCGGCTCCGGCGTCCATCAGCGCCTTCGCGCCATCCGCGGTCGCGACATTGCCGCCGATCACCTGGGTGTAGTTGGAGAGCTTGCGCACGCGCGCGACGGTCTCGAGCACGCCCTCGGAATGGCCGTGGGCGGTGTCGACGACGATGATGTCGACCTGCGCATCGAAGAGCGCCTCGGCGCGCTCGACGCCCGCATCCCCAACGCCTACGGCGGCACCGACGCGGAGCCGGCCTTTCTCGTCCTTGCACGCGTTGGGATACGTCTTCGCCTTCTCGATGTCCTTGACCGTAATGAGGCCCACGCAGCGGAAGCCGCCGTCGACGACCAGGAGCTTCTCGATGCGGTGCGCGTGGAGAAGCCGCTTGGCCTCCTCCATATCGACGCCCTCGCGCACCGTGACGAGATTCTCCTTGGTCATCAGCTCGCGGATCGGCTGGTCGGGCTTGGTCGCGAAGCGGACGTCGCGGTTGGTGACGATGCCGGCCAGGCGGCCGTTGCCGCGCTCGACCACGGGGATGCCGGAAATCTTGTGATCGGCCATCAGCTTGAGCGCGTCCGCGAGCGTCGCCTCGGGCGCGATGGTGACCGGGTTGACCACCATGCCCGCCTCGAACTTCTTGACTTTGCGGACCTCGTTCGCCTGCTGGTCGATCGCAAGGTTCTTGTGCACGATGCCGAGCCCGCCTGCTTGCGCCATCGCGATGGCGAGCGCCGCCTCGGTCACCGTGTCCATGGCGGCCGAGATCAGCGGGATGCCAAGCTCGACCCTTTGGGTCAGCCGCGTCCGCGTGTCGGTGTCATTGGGCAGAACCTCGGAGCGCGCAGGCGTGAGAAGGACGTCGTCGAAAGTGAGCGCCTCACGAATCTGCATGCCGCCTCCTGGGGATAGGGGTGGCGGCTCAATATACACATAAGGGGCGCGAAGGAAAGGCCTTTGCGCGCAGGGCGGCTGCCCGCTCAGAGCGGCTTTTTGATGAGTCGCGCGAGCTCGCCGACGATGCCGCGCCGGAAGGCGAGCACGCAGGCGACGAAGACGACGCCCTGCGTCACCAGCACCCAGGAGCCGAGCTCGGCCAAATAGTTCTCCATGGCGACGATGATGAAGGCGCCGACCACCGGCCCGAAGACCGTGCCGAGACCGCCCACGAGCGTCATCAGCACCACCTCTCCCGACATGCTCCAATGCACGTCGGTCAATGCTGCGAGCTGGAAGACGATGGCCTTGGTGGCGCCGGCGAGCCCCGAGAGTGCCGCAGAGAGCACGAAGGCGATCAATTTGTACTGGTCGACCCGGTAGCCGAGCGAGGTGGCGCGCGGCTCGTTTTCGCGGATCGCCTTGAGGATCTGGCCGAAGGGCGAATGGATGGTGCGGTAGATGAGGAGAAAGCCGAAGAGGAAGATCGCCAGCACGACGAAATAGATCGGCAGCATCCGGTTCAGGTCGATGAGCGCCAAGAGCCTGCCCCGCGGAATCGCCTGAATACCGTCCTCGCCCCCGGTGAACTTCGCCTGCAGGCAGAAGAAGTAAACCATCTGCGCGAGCGCCAAGGTGATCATGGCGAAATAGATGCCTTGCCGGCGTATCGCGAAAAGCCCGATGACGAGCCCGAGGAGTGCCGAGGCCGCCGTGGCGATGAGAATGGAAAGCTCGGGCGGAAGGCCCCAGACCTTGGCCGCGTGGCCGCAGACATATCCCGCCATGCCCATGAAGGCGGCGTGCCCGAACGAGAGCAGACCGACATAGCCGACGAGAAGATTGAAGGCGCAGGCGAAGAGCGCGAAGCACAGCACCTTCATGAGGAACACGGGATAGATGAAGAAGGGGGCGATCAGGAAGAACGCCATCATGACCCCGAAGGCGACGAGCTGGTGATCGAGCGAGATCGCCTGGGCTGCGCTCCTTGCCCCCTCCTTGACGCCCGCCATCAAGCGGACCTGCCGAACAGCCCCGCGGGCTTGATCAGGAGGACGATCGCCATGATCACGAAGATCACGGTGTTCGAGGCTTCCGGATAGAACACCTTGGTCAGCCCCTCGATCACGCCGAGCCCGAAGCCCGTCAGGATCGAGCCCATGATCGAGCCCATGCCGCCGATCACGACCACCGCGAACACGACGATGATGAGATCGGCACCCATAAGCGGGCTCACCTGGTAGATGGGCGCCGCCATGACGCCCGCGAGTGCGGCGAGCCCGACGCCGAAGCCGTAGGTCAGCGTGATCATGCGCGGCACGTTGATGCCGAAGGCCTGCACGAGCGCCGGATTCTCGGTCGCCGCGCGCAGATAGGAGCCGAGCTTGGTACGCTCGATCATGAGCCAGGTGCCGAGGCAGAGCACGGCGGATGCCAGCACCACCCAGGCCCGGTAGACGGGCAGGAACATGAAGCCGAGATTGTAGCCGCCCGTGAGCGATGCCGGAATCTCATAGGGCTGACCCGAGGAGCCGTACGCGTTCTGGAACAGGCCCTGGATGACGAGGGCCGCCCCGAAGGTGAGCAGCAGGCCATAGAGGGGGTCGAGGCGGTAGAGCCAGCGCAGCATGCTGCGCTCGATGACGATGCCGACCGCCGCGATCGCGATAGGCGAGAGGAGGAGCGCCCACCAATATCCCACCCCCAGCTTGGTCAAGAGGAACCAGGCGCAGAAGGCGCCCATCATGTAGAGCGCGCCGTGGCTGAAGTTGATGATGTTGAGGAGACCGAAGATGACGGCCAGGCCGAGACTCAAGAGCGCATAGAACGAGCCGTTGATCAGCCCGACCAGGAGCTGGCCGAACAAGGCCTGGGGCGCAATGCCGAGCAGCTGGAACATGGGCGGCAATCTCTACCCTTGGGCTGGATTCGGCTCGCCATCCTTCACCCTCCCCCTCCCGCTTGCGGGAGAGGGTCGGGGTGAGGGATGGCACCGCATTTTCTTCCCCGCCGCTAGCGTGCCCTCACTTGACGAGCGGGCACACGCCCTTCTCCTCGGCGAGCGGCCGGAAGGCCTCCTCGGTCGGGATGGTCGCGAGCACCTTGTAGTAGTCATAGGGGACCTTCGATTCGGACGGCTTCTTCACCTCGACGAGATACATGGCGTGCACGGCGCGCCCGTCCTCGCGCACGGTGGTCTTGCCGAAAAGCGGGTCGTCATAGCTGGTCGCCTTCATGGCCTCGACGACCTTGGCGCCGTCGGCCGCCGAGCCGACCTTCTTGACCGCCTCGAGATAGTGCATGGTCTCGGAGTAAACGCCGGCTTGAACCATGCTCGGGTACTTGCCGCCGCTCAGCTTGGCGAAACGCATGGCGAAGGCGCGCGTCTTGTCGTTGAGATCCCAATAATAGGCGGTGGTGATGGTGAGGCCCTGGGCGGTCTTGAGGCCGAGCGCGTGGACGTCCGAAATGAAGACGAGGAGGCCGGCGAGCCGCTGTCCGCCCTGGACGATGCCGAACTCGGCCGCCTGCTTGATCGAGTTGATGGTGTCGCCGCCCGCATTCGCGAGCCCGATCACCTGCGCCTTGGACGACTGCGCCTGCAAGAGGAAAGACGAGAAGTCGGGCGTGTTGAGCGGCACGTTCACGTCGCCCAGCACCTGCCCGCCCGTCGCCTTGACGACATCGGCGGTATCGCGCTCGAGCGCGTGGCCGAAGGCGTAGTCGGCCGTGATGAAGAACCAGGTCTTACCGCCCTGCTTCACCAGCGCGCCGCCGGTGCCGTGCGCGAGCGCCCAGGTGTCGTAGGTCCAATGCACGTTATTGGGCGTGCACTTCGCTCCCGTGAGGTCCGAGCTCGCCGCCCCCGAGATCAGGAAAACCTTGTTTTTGTCCTTGGTCACATCGGCAATCGCGAGCGCCACGCTCGAGGTCGGCACGTCGATGATGGCGTCGACGTGATCCACGTCGTACCACTGGCGCGCAATGTTGGAGCCCACATCGGGCTTGTTGAGATGATCGGCCGAGATTACCTCGACCTTCATGCCGTTCTTGGCCGGATCGAAGTCCTCGACCGCCATCTTGGCCGCCACGACCGAGCCGGGCCCGCCGATATCGGCATAAAGGCTCGACATGTCGCTCATCACGCCGAGCTTGACCGCGACTTGGGCCTGGGCCGTGCCGGCCGCCAACAGGACCGCGGCTGCCGTCAGCAAGATGCTCCGTTTCATGTTAACCCCCCTCATTCCAAAGGTTCCATAGGCTCCGCTCGCCTCGCTAAACGCCAAGATACTCGTGCAGCTTTTTCATGTTCCGCTCGAGCTCGCGGTTCGGAATCATGTCGACGACGCGACCGTGCTCCATGAGATAGTGGCGGTCGGCAACCGTCGCGCCGAAGCGAAAATTCTGCTCGACCAGCAACACGGTAAAGCCGAGCTTCTTGAGCTCGCGCACCGTCCGGCCGATCTGCTGGACGATGACCGGGGCCAAGCCCTCGGTCGGCTCGTCGAGCAACAGGAGCTTGGCGCCCGTGCGCAGAATGCGCCCGATCGCGAGCATTTGCTGCTCGCCGCCCGAAAGCTTGGTGCCCTGGCTCTTGAGGCGTTCCTTGAGATTGGGGAAGAGCGCGAAGATGCTTTCGAGCGCCAACCCGCCCTCGCGCACCACCGGGGGCAAGAGCAGGTTCTCGTGCACGTTCAAGCTCGCGAAAATACCGCGCTCCTCCGGACAAAACGCGATGCCCAGGCGCGCGATGCGGTTTGAGGAAAGCGCTATTGTCTCGCTGCCGTCGAAGCGGATCGAGCCCGAGCGCTTGCCGACGATGCCCATGATCGACTTCATGGTCGTCGTCTTGCCGGCCCCGTTGCGGCCGAGAAGCGTCACCACCTCGCCCGGCAATACCTCGAAGTCCACGCCGTGCAGAACATGGGATTCGCCGTACCAGGCGTGAAGTCCCTCGACGGCGAGCAGCGGCGCCGTCGCCGCGACCGGCTCCGTCTCAAGCGCCCTTGCGGCGCTCTCACGCATGGCCCGCTCCCATATAGGCCTGGATCACGTCCGGGTTCTTGGACACGCTCGCATAGTCGCCCTCCGCCAGGATCTCGCCGCGCGCGAGCACCGTGATCCAGTCGGACAGGTCGGCGACCACGCTCAAATTATGCTCGACCATGAGGACCGTGCGATTGGCGGACACGCGCTTGATGAGCTGCGTGATGCGATCGATATCCTCGTGGCCCATGCCGGCCGTGGGCTCGTCGAGCAGCATCATCTCCGGCTCCAATGCCAGCGTCGTCGCGATCTCGAGCGCGCGCTTGT
>DASPPM010000320.1:0-8658 GCA_035625535.1 Alphaproteobacteria bacterium | reverse complement strand
GCGTTCGATGAGCGCGCGGCCCTTGCGTGGGCGAGACTCATGGCCGAAGGGACCGCCGCGGGGCGTCCGCGGAGTGCGCTTGACATGGTGATCGCCTCGACCGCCGTGGCGAACGGCTGCACCGTCGTCAGCTTCAACGATCGTCACTTCCGGGACGTGGTGGAATTCATCAACCCGGCGCGGGCCGCGCCGTGACGCGTGCCGAGGTGCTGAATATCGCCGAGGGAGCCTCATGAACGATGTCTTTCCAAGCCAGGCCCGCGTCGTCGTCATCGGCGGCGGCATCTTGGGCTGCAGCGTGCTCTATCACCTGACGCGGCTCGGCTGGTCGGACGTCGTCCTGCTCGAGAAGGGCGAGCTCACCCAGGGCTCGACTTGGCACGCGGCGGGGAACACGCCCCATTTCAGCACGAGCCTCGCGATCTCCCGCATCCATATGGAGAGTGTGGAGCTTTACCAACGCCTCGAGGCCGAGACCGGCCAGGCCACGGGCTTCCACAAGACCGGCAGCCTGCGGCTTGCGACCAGGCCGGAGCGCATGGACGAGTGGCGTCACCATCAAGGCAAGGCCCGTTATCTCGGGCTCCCCTACGAGCTCGTCGGACCGGGCGAGATCAAGAAGCTTCATCCCCTCGTCGAGACGCGCGGCGTGCTCGGCGCCATATGGAACCCCGACGACGGCCACCTCGATCCCTCGAGCGTGACCCAGGCGCTCGCCAAAGGGGCCAGAGATCGCGGGGCCAAGGTGCTGCGTCAAAGCGAGGTCATTGGGCTCGCGCGCGCGCAGGGCGGCGAGTGGCAGGTCGAGACCGCGCGAGGCCGCATCCGCGCCGAGACGGTGGTGAATGCGGCCGGCCTGTGGGCGCGCGAGGCGGGGGAGCTTTCGGGGCTCGCGCTGCCCATCGTGCCTATGGAGCATCAGTACCTGGTGACCGAGGCCGTCCCCGAGGTGGAGGCGCTCGCGCGCGAGCTGCCGATCCTGCGCGACGTGGATGTGTCCTACTACCTGCGCCAGGAGCGCGGCGGGCTCCTCATCGGCCCCTACGAGCGGCCGGCCAAGGCGTGGGGGGTGGGGCGCATTCCACCAGGCTTCGGCATGGAGCTCCTGCCGCAGGAGCTCGACCGGCTGCAGCGCATCATCGAGCAAGCGATCGCGCGCGTGCCCGCGCTCGGCCGCGCCGGCATCAAGCGCGTGGTCAACGGCGCCATCACCTATACGCCCGACGGCAATCCCATGCTCGGCCCCGTGCGCGGCTTGCGCAATTATTTCCTCGCCGTGGGCTTCAGCTTCGGCATCACGCAGGCGGGAGGGGCGGGCAAGCATCTCGCGGAGTGGATAACGGAGGGCGAGCCGGGCATCGATCTTTGGGAGATCGACCCGCGGCGCTACGGCGCCTACGCCACGCTCGACTATGCGGTCGCGCGCTCGGTCGACATGTACGAGGACGAGTACGCGATCGCCTACCCCGCGCTCGAGCGCGCGGCCGGCCGCCCGTCGAGGACGAGCCCGCTTCATGGCCGCCTCGCCAAGGCAGGCGCCAGCTTCGGCGCACGCAACGGCTGGGAGCGCGCGAACTGGTTCGCCCGCCCGGGCGAGGAGCCCGTCGACCGGCCGAGCTTCCAACGCGCCAACTGGTTCGAGACGGTGGGACGCGAATGCCGCGCCGTGCGCGAGCGAGGAGGCGTGCTCGACATGACGAGCTTCGCCAAGTTCGAGGCGAGCGGGGCGGGTGCGGCGGCCTTCCTCGACCGCCTCATCGCCAATCGCCTGCCGCGCCGAGTGGGAGGCGTGGTGCTGGCGCATTTCCTCACCGAGAAGGGCGGCGTTTATGCGGAGATGGTGGTGAGCCGCGTAGCGCCCGACCGCTTCTATCTCGTCTCGGCCGCGGCCGCGGAGCTCCACGACCTCGACTGGCTCGAGCGTCACCTGCCAGAAGACAACAGCGTGGCGCTCGAGAACGTGACGGAGGCGAGAGGCGCCCTTCTCGTGAGCGGGCCGCGCGCGCGCGATCTCCTGGCGAAGCTCACCAACGCATCCCTCGACAACGCGCATTTCCCCTGGCGCACCGCGCAAGCGATTGCGCTCGCCGGCATCCGGGCGCTGGCGCTTCGCATCAGCTATGCGGGCGAGCTCGGCTGGGAGCTCCACGCGCCGATTGCAGGGCTGCCGGCGCTTTACGACGCGATCATGGCCGAAGGTGCCGGGCTCGGCGTCGTCCCCTTCGGCTTCCGCGCCCTCGACTCGCTGAGACTCGAGAAGGCCTATCGCGGCTGGGGCGCCGAGCTCTCGAGCGAGGTGACCCCGCTTGCCGCCGGGCTCGAGCGCTTCCTCCGCCTCGACAAGGGCGACTTCATCGGCCGCGCAGCACTCTTGGCCGAGCGCGCGCGCGGGCCCCGCGAGCGCCTGGTCTATCTCGCCGTCGAGGTGGGGGATGCCGATGCCACGGGCGGCCAAGCGGTTTTCAAGGACGGCCGCGCCGTCGGGATCGTCACTTCCGGCGGCTACGGTCCCACGGTCGGCCGCAGCATCGCCTGGGCCTATGTCGAGCCCGCGCTCGCGGCTCCGGGCACGGCCCTCGAGGTCGAGATTCTCGGGGAGCGGCGGGTGGCGCAAGTGTGCGCCCAAGCGCTCTACGATCCCGAGAACCGCCGCCTAAGCGGATAGTCCGCCGCGGGCCTGCGGCAGGCCGTCGTCGATCGCGTAATAGTCGCCCTTGTCGGCGGTGAAGATGTGCCGCGCGATCTTGAGGCCGCTCGGCATGTCGAGCGTGCCGGCGGCAATCGCGATGTAGTCGTGGCCGCGGCCGTCCCAGAAGAGCGTCGAGCCGCAATTGGCGCAGAAGCCGCGTCGCGCCTTGGCCGAGGAGACGTACCACTTGAGCCCATCCGCGCGCGTAAGCGCGAAATGCGCGCGCGCTGCCGCCGTCGACGCCAGGAAATGGCCGGTCTGCCGCCGGCACTGCGAGCAGTGGCAGGCGATGATGGGGCGAAGCGGGCCCGTGACCTCGTAGCGGACCTGGCCGCAGAGGCAGCCCCCGGTTGCGTGCTGCGGCTCAGTCTTCTTCTTGGTCATGGCGTGTCCTCCTCTCGGGCGTGATGGCGCTCGCCGGATGTGCCAATATGAGCGTAGCGGCTGCTCGCCCGCAAGCAAACGGTGCAAAACGGCGATGCGCTGGATCGACGCGGACGCGGTTGACCGGGCGCTCGACTACCGGTCCCTCATCGAGGCCCTGCGTGCCGGCCACCGCAAGGGCATCGATGCCGTCGATCGCCTCCTCCTCGCGCAGCCGTCGCGCGCGGGGGTAGCGGACCATTTCCTCATCTGGCCGGCGTGGCAACGCGGCGAGGCGCTCGGCGCCAAGCTCGTCACCGTATTTCCCGGCAACGAGGGGGCCGAAGCGCTCCCCGCCATACAGGCGCTCTACGTGCTGTTCGACGGCAGGAACGGCACGCCGCTCGCGGTCATCGACGGCACGGCGCTGACCTTGCGCAAGACCGCGGCGGATTCGGCGCTGGCCGCCGACTACTTGGCACGGCCGGACGCGGCGACGCTGCTCATGGTCGGCGCCGGCCGCCAGGCGCAGCACCAGATCATGGCCCATCTCGCCGTGCGGCCCTCGCTCCGGCGCGTGCTCGTGTGGAACCGCACGCCGGCCAAGGCGCGCCGGCTCGTCGAGACGCTGCCGCTTCGCGGCATCGAGCTCGCCCTCGCCGCGGACCTCGCGCGCGCCGTCGAGAGCGCGGACGTGATCTCCTGTGCTACGATGGCGCGCGAGCCGCTCATCAAGGGGAGGTGGCTCAGGCCGGGCAGCCATCTCGATCTCGTCGGCGGCTACACCAACGAGATGCGCGAGGCCGACGATGAGGCGGTTGGGCGCGCGAGCGTGTTCGTCGATTCCCGCTGGTTCACCATCGGCGCCTGCGGCGACATCAGCCAGCCGATGGCGTCCGGCGCCTTGGCCAAGGACGGCATCGCCGCCGATCTCTTCGAGCTCTCCTCGGGCGGCCATCCGGGCCGGCGGAGCAGTGACGAGATCACGCTCTTCAAGAACGCGGGCGGCGCCCACCTCGACCTCATGGCGGCGCGGCTCGCCTACGCGCGGGCCCAAGCCGCCGGCGACTGGCACGAATCGGCAGATATTTGACGCAATTTGACTAGTCGGAGCTCAGGACTACGCCTATGCTGCCCTAGGACGCAATCGTCTGGCGGGGACGAACGAAGCCCCGGTCGCTAGGGAGGCGGTCGCCTGGGCAGTTGCCTTGATTCCGCTTGGGCGCCCTCATCCGCCGGGCCTTAGTCTCGCTCCGTGACCTGAGATGCTGGGTGGAGTCTTAACGCGCCGTCGCAGAGCGCGAGGTCGGGCCATGGTGCCGCCGGCGTTGCTTCCGTGACAGTTCGCAATGGAGCCGGCGTGAAGACATCCGTAGCGAATCGGTCGAAAGGCAAACAACGAACCCAGCATAGGGAGATGCACATGAGTGAGGAAAAGCGGAATCCGAACGTCGAGCTGGTGAAGAGCCAGTTCGTCGAGGGCAAGATGGATCGGCGCGAGTTCCTGCGCCTCGCCACGCTTATGGGATTGTCGGCGAGTGCGGCCTACGCGTTTGCGGGCAAGGTCACGGGAGAGGGCTTCATAGCGCCCGCGCGCGCGCAAGGCGCCATGCCGAAGGGCGGTGTGCTTCGCATCGGCAGCCGCATCAAGGACATCAAGAGCCCGCACACCTACTCGTGGGGCGCCTGGGATAGCAACATCTCGCGCCAGGTCTGCGAGTATCTCACGCTGACCGACGAGAAGAACGTCACGCATCCCTATCTCCTCGAGAAGTGGGACGCGAGCCCGGACCTCAAGACCTGGACGCTGCACATCCGGCGGAAGGTCAAGTGGCGGGACGGCAAGCCGCTTACCGCCGACGAGGTGATCTGGAACCTCAAGCAATGCCTCGATCCCGCGGTCGGCTCCTCCGTGATCGGGCTCATGAAGGGCTATCTGCTCGAGGAGTACGACACGGGTCAGAAGGACGAAAAGGGCAACGCCAAGAAGTCCACGCGTCTTTGGGACGCCAATGCGATCCAGAAGGTCGACGATTTCACCGTCCGGCTCAATTGCAAGGCGCCGCAGGTGGCCGTGCCCGAGCATTTGTTCCACTATCCGCTGGCCATCCTCCATCCCGACGACAAGGGGGTCTTCCAAGCGGGGGCGATGGGCACCGGCGCCTTCGAGCTCACCGGGTACGAGCTCGGCAAGAAGGCGGTCCTCAAGGCGCGCAAGGGCTATTGGGGAGACGGGCCGCATCTTGACGGCATCGAGTTCAGCGACATGGGCGACGACCCCTCGGCCGCCATCTCCGCCATGGCCTCGAAGCAGGTCCACGGCCTCGTCGGCGCCGACCCGGTCCAATACGACGCCCTCAAGGCGCTCAAGGGCGTCGAGATGTATCAGGTGGCGACCGCCGAGACGGCGGTGCTGCGCGTCAAGGTGAGCGAGAAGCCGTTCAACGATCCGCGCGTGCGCAAGGCGCTGCGGCTCGCCGTGGATTCCAAGAAGATCGTCGAAGTGGCGCTCCGCGGCCTCGGGCTTCCCGGCGAGCACCATCACGTGGCGCAGGCCCAACCGGACTACGCCAAGCTCAAGCCAATGCCGCGCGACGTGGCGGCGGCGAAGAAGCTCCTCGCGGAGGCGGGCTTGCCCAACGGCTTCGACACCGAGATCTTCGTGCCGAAGGATCCGCCGTGGAACGGGGCCGAGTCCCAGGCTGCGATCGAGCAGTGGAAGGAGGCAGGCATCCGCGTCAAGCTCAGTATCATGCCGGGCCAGGAGTATTGGGACGTTTGGACCAAGGTCCCGTTCGGTTGCACGATCTGGTACCACCGTCCGCTCGGCGTCATGCTGTTGGGCCTCGCCTATCGCACGGGCGTGCCGTGGAACGAGACCGGCTTCTCCAATGCCGAGTTCGACAAGGTGCTGGGCGAGGCCGAGGGCACGCTCGACGTCGAGAAGCGCAAAAGGCTCATGGCCAGGCTCGAGGAGATCATGCAGGAGGACGGACCCATCGTGCAGCCGCTCTGGCGCAACAACTTCACCTTCTACGACAGGAAGGTGAAGGGCTTCACGATGCACCCGACCAACTACATCTTCGGGAACCGCTTGGCGCTTGAGGCTTAAACCTCGGGCGCGTTGGGGTGGGGACTTCGCTGCGGCTCCGGGCGGCTTACACCGCCCGGAGTTGGCGCTAGAATAGCGCCGATGGCAAGCTTCCTCCTCAAGCGTCTGGTCGGGCTGGCGCTCACCCTCGTCGCGGCCTCCTTCCTGGTCTTCTCGGTCACCGAATTCTCGCCGGGCAATGTCGCGCGCAAGACGCTCGGCCCGTACGCGCTGCAGGAGCAGGTCGATCTTCTTTACAAGCGCCTTCATCTCGACGATCCGCTGCTGGTGCGTTACGCGCGCTGGCTCGGCGTGCTCGTGGGCGCCATCGACGATCCGCTGCAGGACCCCGTCCTCAAGCTCAACTTCGAGGACCCGCGCGGCAAGCGCTACTTCGGCAACTTCGGCTACTCGACGCTGTTCAAGAGCCCGGTCAACGACGTGCTTTGGGATCGCGTCGAGCATACGGCGCTCTTGGCCGGAATCGCATTCGCGCTCATCGTGCCGCTCTCGCTTCTCGCGGGCATTCTCGCCGGGATGCGCGAAGGCAGCCGGCTCGACCGAGCCATCTCTTTCCTCGGCATCGTCTTCACCTCGATCCCCGAGTTCGCCTCGGGCGTCTTCCTGACCGCGATTTTCGTCGTCGGCCTCGCCTGGCTGCCGGGGACGAGCCCGATGGAGCGCGGCGCCGGCTGGTCGCTCGCCGCCCAGCTCGTGCTCCCGGTCACCGTCCTCGTGCTCTACGATTCTGGCTATGTCGCGCGCATGGTGCGCGGCTCGATGGCCGAGGTGATGAACAAGCCCTACGTGCGCACCGCCATCCTCAAGGGCTTGCCGCGCCGCGAGGTGATCATCCGCCACGCCGTGCGCAACGCCATGATCGCACCCTTCACCGTGATCCTGCTGCAGATCAACTTTCTCATCAGCGGCGTCGTGGTGACGGAGATGGTGTTCGCCTATCCCGGGTTCGGGCGCATGCTGCTCGAGGCCTCGCTCTTCGGCGACATCTCGCTGATCGAGGCCGCGACCTTGATCGCGCTTATCGTCGCCATGACCACCCAGCTCCTGAGCGATCTCGGCTATATGCTGCTCAACCCGCAGATCAGGCTCGCATGAGCGAGCTTGTCCACAGCGAGGAGCAGGCCCCGCCGAGCCTGATCCGGCGCCTGCCGCAGTCGCGCGTGGCGCTCGTCGGGATCGGCTTCGTCCTCTTCTGGGTCATCCTCGCGCTTCTCGCGCCCTGGCTCGGCCTGCAGCCGCCCAACGCCCAGGATTATGCCGCGATCGCAGAGCCCAAGCCGTCCGCCGCGCATCTGCTCGGGACCGACCCCTTGGGGCGGGATATGCTCTCGCGCCTCATCTGGGGCGCGCGCACGGTGCTCACCGTGGCCCCGCTCGCGGTGCTTGCCGCCTACCTCGTCGGCTGCACGCTCGGCCTTCTCGCCGGCTACTACGGCGGCCTGGTCGACGCCGCGATCAGCCGGCTCTCGGACGTCATCCTCTCCTTTCCGGTGATCGTGCTCTACGTCATCCTGATCGCGAACATCGGGCCCTCGATGCTGAACATCATCGTGGCCGTGGTGCTCGCGTCTGCCCCCGGCATCGGCCGCATCGTGCGCGGCCTCGTGCTCGAGCTCAAAAGCCAGGACTTCGTCGCGGCGGCGCTGCTTCGCCGCGAGATGGCGCTCTACATCATGGTGGTGGAGCTTCTGCCCAATTGCCGCGGGCCGCTGATCACCGATTTCTGTTTGCGCCTCGGCTACACCACGATCACGATCGGCATCCTCGGCTTCCTCGGCCTCGGTCTGCCGCCGCCCGATCCCGATTGGGGAGGCATGGTACAGCAGGCGACCGCCATGATAACGGTATGGCCGCACATGGCGCTTTTGCCGAGTGCCGCCCTCTGCTCGCTCGTCCTCGGCTTCAATCTCCTGGCCGACGGACTGCGCGAGCTCTCGCTCAGGGAGTAGGCCGCACATGACGGCGCCGCTTCTCGCCATCAAGGATCTGCGCGTCGAGTACCTGAGCGCCGGCGGCTCGGTTCCCGCGGTCATGGACGTGTCGCTCGCGATCATGGCGGGCGAGAGCTTCGGCCTCGTCGGCGAGTCGGGTTGCGGCAAGTCGACGCTTGCCATGGCGATCATGGGCCACCTCGGCCTCACCGGCCGCATCGCCCGGGGCGAGATCACCCTTGAGGGGCAGAATCTCGTCCGCGCGTCGGAGGCCGAGCTGCGGCGCCTGCGCGGCAGGCGCGTCGCCATGGTCTACCAGGAGCCGGCAGCGGCCCTCAATCCGACGATGACCGTCGGCCGGCAGCTGATGGAGGTGCCGATCGCCCATCAGGGTGCCGGCGCCGAGGAGGCGCGTTCGTTGGCCGCCCGCATGTTGGCGGACGTGCACATGCCGGATCCGGATTTGGTGCTCGGGCGCTACCCGCACCAGCTCTCGGGCGGACAGAAGCAGCGCGTGGTGATCGCGATGGCGCTGCTCGCGAACCCGGCACTGCTGCTTCTCG
>DASPPM010000319.1:0-3611 GCA_035625535.1 Alphaproteobacteria bacterium | reverse complement strand
GCGGCGCGCGGCCTCTGCCGCGCTCAGCTCGTTGAGCCGCCCGGCCTTGGTGATCTCGCTCGTCGACATTTGGGTCTCTCCACCCTTACCGCGGCGAAGGCTGCCGGTGCGGTCGCCGCACCGGGCTTGCGACTCTCCCTCATAACGGCGCCGCCGTCGAGCCCTGCTTGATCGAGCCGGCGGCCAAGCTATATCGAGTGGAAGGGCTGGCGAATTGGCAAGAGGCGGTCAAGCGATGAGCGCTTCCTCTCCGGCTCCGGCAGACGCGTCCCGCCCCGCGTGGCGGGTCAAGCCCTTCCTCGCGCGCGCCGCCCTCGCCCTTGGCGCGCTTGCGCTCCTCGGCGCCGTCGCCTCCGGCCTGGGCGCGCGTCTCGGCCTGTGGCCGTTCCGCACGGGCTTCCAGATCTTGAGCTATGCCGCCTATGGCGGAGCCGGAGCGGCGGTGCTCTCCCTTGCGGCGCTCGCCTGGCCACGCGGCATAAGATCGCGCAAGAGCGCCCTCTACGCGCTCCCCGCCCTCGTGCTCGGCTTCGCCAGCTTCGCTTATCCCGTCTATCTCCTCCACATAGGCCGCACCGTGCCGCGCATCCATGACATCACCACGGATGTGGAGAACCCCCCGGCATTCGTCGCCGTCGTCCCGCTCCGCAGCGGCGCCGAGAACCCGAGCGCCTACGAGGGAGCCCAAGTAGCCGAGGCGCAGCAGAAGGCCTACCCGGAGATCAAGCCGCTTCACCTCGCGGCCGGCCCCCCGGACGTATTCAAGGCGGCACTTGCGACCGCCCGTGACTTCGGCTGGGAGGTGGTGGCGGCGGTGCCGGCGGAGGGGCGCATCGAGGCCACCGCGACGAGCTTCTGGTACGGCTTCAAGGACGATGTGGTCATCCGCATCGCGGCCGAGGGCGAGCAAACGCGCGTCGATATGCGCTCGGACTCGCGGGTCGGCAAAAGCGATTTCGGCGTGAACGCCAGGCGCGTCGTCACGTTCCTCACAGCCCTCAAAGGGCGCGTGGCCGGCGGGTGAGGCCCTCGCCGCCGCGCCCGCGCTAGCTCCCTATTCGCCCTTCTTGCTCGCGGCGACCAGGGCCGAGGTCGTGCGCAGCGGCAGCTCCTTGAGAAAGAGTGCCGCGAGGAAGGCGAGCACGCTCAAGGCACAGGCGGCGAGGAACATGACCGCGAAGGAGCGCTCGAGCCCTGCGACAAGGAGCACCCGCGTCGCCGCCGAAAGCGACCCTATCGCCTCCGTCTCACCGTGAAGGAGGTCGAGAGCCGGATGCGGCCCGAGCGCCTCGTGGCCGGGAACGGCGGCGATGCGCACGGCGAGCTCGGAGAGCAGCACCGAGCCGAGGAGCGAGACGCCGAAGGCCCCACCCATGGAGCGAAAGAAGTTGACCGCGGCCGTCCCCGTGCCGAGGTCGCGCAACTCGATCGCGTTCTGCACCGAGAGGATCGCGACCGGCATGACCAGGCCGATGCCGATGCCAAAGAGTGCCATATAGGCGCACAATTCGAGACCCGGCGTCAGAGCCGTCATGAGCGAGAGCAGCGCCAAGGCAACGCTCGCCATGACGAGGCCGAGGCAGGGGAAGATCTTGTAGCGCCCCGTGAGGCTTACGATCCGTCCAGAGGCGTAGGCGCCCACCACGATGGCGCCGGTGAGCGGGATGAGCAGCAAGCCCGATTGGGAGGCGCTGTCGCCGCGGACCAGCTGCATGAAGAGCGGCAGGTAGACGATGGCGCCGAACATCGCCATCGAGGTGAGGAAGGAGAACAGGCCGGAGGAGGCGAAGACAGCATTCCTGAAGAGCCGCAACGGCAGGATCGGCTCGCGCGCGAGGCGCTCGCGAAAGGCGAAGACGACGAGGAGCACGAGACCCGCAAGGCTGAGGCCGATGATGGGCACGGAGAGCCATGGAAACGCGAGCCCGCCCCACGTGGTGACGAGGAGAAGTGCCGTCACGGCGGCGACCAGGAGCGCCGCACCGCCGTAATCGATCTCGCGTTGGGTGCGCCGCGTCGCCAGCTTGCGCAATGCCTTGTTGGATATGAGAATGGCGGCCAAGCCGATCGGGAGGTTGATCCAGAACACCCAGCGCCAGGTCAAATGCTGGGCGAAGAAGCCGCCGAGCACCGGGCCGCCGACGCTCGTGGCCGCGAACACGGCGCTGAAATAGCCCTGGTAGCGCCCGCGATCGCGCGGAGCGATGACGTCCGCGATGGTCGCATGCGCCATGGCGATGAGGCCGCCACCGCCGAGGCCCTGGAGGGCGCGAAAAGCGATGAGCTCGGTCATGGTGGCCGCGAGCGCGCACAAGACCGAGGCGGCGAGGAAGAAGGCGAGGGCTGCCTGCAACATGACCTTGCGGCCGTAGAGGTCGGAGAGCTTGCCGTAGATCGGCGTAGCCGCCGTAGAGGCCAAGAGATATGCCGACACCACCCAGGACATGTGCTCGATGCCGTTGAGCTCGCGCGCGATCGTCGGCAGCGCCGTCGCCACGATGGTCTGGTCCAGCCCCGCCAGCAGCATGCCGAGCATGATGCCGGAGAGAATGACCAGGATCTCGCGATGGCTGAAGCTGACCGGAATGGCTTGGGAAGGACGTGCCGCCATGGGCACCTACGCCTCTCGTTCTTGCGCGAACGGCGCCATTGCAGCACCAGCTGGGCTCACTGCCTCATGCGTCAACCGGGTACTTACGCGCGGAGACGAGGCGCGTGGCGCAAAGAGGGCACCTTTGCCCGACGCGCGCCCGCGTTCACGCCGGCGCCAAGCGTGCGCGCCCGTATCATTGCGGCATTGCAGCAAGACGGCAAGAGGTGCGGGCGCGCCATCGTCGGGATTTCGTTGCGTGATGCCGCCTTGGCCCATCGCGCCGTCGCGTCCGACGCGCGCATCCTCGGCGAGCGCTGCCGACCGCATGCCGAGAATTTCGAATCAATCCCCTGAAGCGACGCCGGCGCGAGGCTGCGACGCCAGTTGGACGGCCGAGGCGCCTCACGCCCGCGCGCGGGCGAGGGAGTGCCGATCGCGCACCCGCCGTCGCTGCGAGGAGCGCCACCGCTGTTGCCTCTGCGGCGCGAGATGCGCTCAGTGAAGCCATGCGATATATGCAATCCGTTGCCGCTGCGAGGTGGAGAGCGGCGAGCGCGCTCAGAGGCGCAGAAAGGCTCCCGCGCGTGGGGTTCGGAGGTTCCAGGAACGAAAAATGGTCAAAAAGTTATCCCCAACTATATAAAGTATTGACATAACGAGAAACCACAACATATGCTATTGGTGCTCGCACGTCGTGTGCGCCCGCGTGTCGATGCCCGACGGGCTCAGAGAGTGATCTCGCCTGGTTCGTCCCGCGGCGTGTTTGTCATTGCAAAGGGGAAACACATGGCAGCCAAGAAGAAGGCAGCGAAGAAGGCCAAGCCGGCCAAGAAGGCCAAGCGCCGCGCGAAGCGCTGACGCTGGTCGACGCGGGCCTGCATGCCCCAGCGAGACGCGGGGTGTGCAGGCCCGATGTCGTTCGCACCCGGTTCCGCCCATGCGCGACCGGGATTTTTATTGGCCGCGCACGACGATCGGGCCGAGGCGGCTGCCGGCAAGAGTGGCAAGCTGCGCTCAG
>DASPPM010000318.1:0-2233 GCA_035625535.1 Alphaproteobacteria bacterium | reverse complement strand
AAACCCCGCAAAAGACCTCCCGCGGACGCCAAGCAGCGCACGCGGCATACCGAAACCCGACCAATACGCACCAGCCAATCCCATTCTCATCTTTACGCAACGGTCCCTCAAGGGGGGAGGGGAATGCATGGCATGGCAATGGAATCGCCCTAATGAAGTTTCACCTGAGTGGAATCGCGACCCCCTCACCCAGCTCCGGGTAAGGCTCGGCTTCGCTTCGCCAACCCTTCGCAACCCTCTCCCCCTTCAGGGGGGAGAGGGGAGGGTGAGGGGGAATGTTTTCTCCACTAATCGAGGAGATGCTCTAGTTGCGC
Source organism: Alphaproteobacteria bacterium (assembly GCA_035625535.1). Taxonomy (GTDB): domain Bacteria; phylum Pseudomonadota; class Alphaproteobacteria; order JACZXZ01; family JACZXZ01; genus DASPPM01. The sequence goes on along the minus strand of DASPPM010000318.1, from coordinate 1,919 downwards.
GCGCGTCGCGCGCGCGCAGGGATCACGAGCCGAACAGCCGGCGCGGCGCCCAGTCGATGATCTTGTGAAGCAAGGGCACCGACTTGGCGTAGGCGCTGACGCTATGGCGCCAGTACTCGCGTTGGACGTACCAGTCGGAATCGACGTAGCAGAGCTGCAGGCTCATGCGCTGACCCTTTTGCGGCAGAAAGCCGTGCCACGAATGGTCGCAGACGCGGAACATCAGCATCCTGCCGAACTCGGGTGCAAACTCGAAGGCGCAGTCCTCGCGGTTCGAGCTGCGCAGCACGCGGAGTCGGCCGCGCTCATAGGGCCACTCGCGGCTGAAGCCGACCAGCACGGTGACGATCTTGTGCTTCGAATCGGGGTGGGCGTAGCCCTCGTTGTAGTGGCCCGTGGTGTTGCCCATCATGACGATGCAGGGCGGACAGGCGGAGAGGTCCATGCCGAACTTCCGCCCGACGAGATCGCGGAAGTAGGGGCTCAGCAGGTCCTTGACGACCGCGCCGAACTTGGGTCCGTAGCGAAGATCGGGCAGCCCATAGCTGCCGCGGTCGGGGATAGGCGGCGCATCGGCGAGAACCTCGTCCTTCCAACAAGGAGGGATGGCGTGCTCGACGAAGGCGAAGTCGTAGGGGTCGTGGCGCAGCTCGGCGGCGGCGATCGCCGCCTCATCGAGCATCACCAACGGCGCGCTGGTCTTGGGCATGGATCATCCCCTCCTGGGACGGACTGAGGCTCTCTCCATATCCGCCAAAACGGCGGAAGCTGGCTTTGATCTGGATCAATAAAGTCGCCCGGTGGCCGCGCGGCAAAGATGCGGGTCGACCCCCTCCGGGCCGGCCCACCGGCCTCGCTTGGCGCGGCACTCAGAAGCGCGGGAGGGCGGGTGCCTTATCGGCCACGGCCGCCACACCTTCCACCTCGATGAGCCACTCCGGCCGGCACACGGCACCCTCTACGATGAGCATGGGCAGCCCGCGAAAGCGCTCGGAGAGGTAGCCCTCGACGCGGGGGAAATCCGCGGGGTCCCGGAGATAGACGGTGAGATGCATCAAGTCGCCCAAGCCCGCGCGCCCCGAGTTGAGGAGCGCCTCCACGTTGTCGAGCGTGCGCTCGAGCTGGCGCAGCACATGGCCGCGATGGACCACGGCCCCCGTCCCGTCGATGCTCGCCGTTCCCGAGATGAAATGGTGCGAGCGGTCGGCATAGGCGATGCGCGTGCCGCGCTCGAAGGTGACGCCGTAGTTCCGCGTCGGGCACAGCCGGTCGAAGTCGTTGAGGTACGACATCTGCCCGGGAGCGAGGCCGAGAATGGAATAGGCGTCCATCGCCACGAGGTCGTACCGGTGTGCGCAGCCGCCCTCGATGCCGGTGCTGGCGATATAGTGCGTCTCCGCGGTCAAGCCCTGGCGCTCGAACAGCTCGCGGCGGCTCTCGACCATGTCCTTGTAGAAGACGTCGACGTCCTTGACGTAGATCCAGGTCCGCACGCAATGGTCGCGCAGCGTGCCGCCCGCGCCGGCCAGCGTGGCGATGAGATCGGCGAAGATCTCGCGCGTCTGGCCGGCTGCCGATGCCGGTGCCGAGTCGCAACCGACGCAGAGCCGTGTGCTCCAGAGATGGCGCAAGCCGCGCTTCTCGACCAGCACGTGGTTGGGCGACAAGCGGTGCTTCGCGATATCGGCATCGCCGGTGAGGTGGTAGGCGAGGAGTGCTACCTTCGCACCCGGCAGCGGGGGCTGTTGCACGATCGAGACCGCGACCGGACCCTCCGCCTCTGTGCCGCAGAGGCCGCTGGCGCGGACCGCTTGAACCTGATTCATGAGATCGCTGACGAAGACCCGCCTGAAAATGGCACTCTCCGGCGCCAGGCCTAAGGCCTCTCTCGCCTCGGCGTAGCGCCGCTCGACGAGATC
>DASPPM010000317.1:0-2726 GCA_035625535.1 Alphaproteobacteria bacterium | reverse complement strand
GAAAAGCGCGAAGCCGAGCACCAGCCACATGAGCAGCATCGCCGTCATATAGGACATGCCCCAGAACAGAAGCGCGCGCACGAAGGCCTGGGCCAGATCGGGCCGCGCGCCGGTCCAGCTGCGCACCTCGACGCCGAATGCGCGCATGCCAAGGGTCGCGGAGCGTCTGCCGCCGACCTGGAAGGCGTCGTAGGCGAGCGTAACGACCGGGCTCAGCGCAAGAAGCGGCATCCAGACGAGGCCCAGGCTCAGCACGCCGAGGGTCACGAAGAAGATGGCGAGTGCCGCCACCAGCATGCAGATGAGGAAAAGGTCGAGAATGTGCGCGAAGACGCGTCTTATGATGACGCCTTCGTAATATTCCGGGTAGTCGAGCGGGTCGGGCGCCGCTTGCCTCCAGGCGAAGGGGCCGGGGTCGGGTGCGGGGTAATAGCTCACGCGGCTCGCTCCGGTCGGTTTGCCCACGAAGCCTACGAGAGAGGCCGGCGAAAGGCAAACGCCGGCGGCCCTCATCCCGTCGCCCGTCCGCGGTAAATGGCCGCAAAGCGCTCGCCGCGGCCCGCTTTAGGGCGAACTATATCAAGTGGGCCGAGTGGCAGACCGCGGCAAGGGAGGGCCTTCATGCGCCGGTGGCTGATCACCTTCGTGTTCGCCTGCCTCTTCTCGATCGCCTTTGTGCTCGCCCTATTGTCGGCATTCAACGGCTTCGAGGGGCTGGGAATCGGGCTCTGGGGCACCGTGGCGCTCGCGGGCGGCATCGTCTGCACGTCGGCACTCGGCGTCGGGCTGATGGCCCTCATCTTTGCCAGCGACCGCAGCGACAAGGACCGCGAGGTCCAGGAGCTCAAGCCGGAGAAGCGCTGATCAGCCTCCGCGTCCCGCGCCCCGGTCCAACGGCAGAACCCGATGCGCGTGCCAATAGCCGGCGGCGGCAATTGTACCGGCACGCTTCCATATCTCATCGGGCGGGTAATCGGCCTGTTGGTAGCGTGCCAGCGTGCCGCCGACATAGACGAGCGGCATATCGCCCTCGAAGAAGGCGCAACTCACCTCGTGCTCCTCAGGCGGCCCCTTCGAATCGCGGCTCTCGACGCAGCGCACCGTGAAGGGTCGGTTGTTGCTCATGAGGCCGACCGTGAAGGCGTGGCGGACGAGCGTCGAGCCGGCCGGGAGCGGCGTCCTGCCGTAGGCCTCGAACGCTTCCTGCGCCGTGCTCAAGCTGGGGTAGATCTTATAGCTCAGCCAGCTTCGGCCCGAGGTTTGGGCAAAACCGACGCGCACCTCCTCGAGGCGCCCATCCTCGCTCGGCTCGGACTTGATCTCGAGCGCGCCCGGTTTGCCGAACTCCGCCGTGAGGGACTCGCTGTCGAGGGGGTGGGCCTCAAGCGTGGCCACGATGTCCTTGAGATCGGGCGGCCGCCGTTGTGCTTGCGGCGACGGCGCTGCCGCCATCTGCGCCTGAAGACTGACGAGGTTCGCTTTCGCCTCGGTATTGCCCGCTTGCGCCGCCTTCTGGTACCAGGCGAGCGCGGCCTGAGGGTCCTTGGCCACCCCCATGCCCATGGCGTAGAGGTAGCCCAGGTTGTTTTGCGCCTCGGCCATGCCCTGCTCGGCGGCGGCGCGGAACCAGCGCGCCGCATTGGCAGTATCCCTGGCGACGCCGCGCCCGTTCAAATAGAGGAGGCCAAGGCGGTATTGGCCGAGCGGCTCGCCGCTTTGCGCGGCGCGCGCATAATAGAAGGCGGCCTTGGCGAAATCCTGATGGACGCCGTCGCCGTCCTCGTACATGACGCCGAGCGCCGATTCGGCGAGCGGATAGTCTTGCGCTGCCGAGCGCGTAAGCCAGACGATCGCCGCATTGGTGTCGCGCTTCATGCCACGGCCGAGCCACAGCTTCATCCCGAGCGCATATTGCGCGGCCGCGTCGCCGTGCTCGGCGGGGTCGGAGAGGCTGCCGGGATCGCTATCGATGGTCCAGGGGGAGGGGGTGGTCGCGGCTCTGCCCAGCTCGCTCTGTGCCAGGGCCGGGGCGGGGCCGAGCGAGATACTCAGGATAAAGAGCGCCGTCGCGGCCGCAGAGAGGAGCGCTCGATGAAGCTTCCGAACCCGCTTGGTCATAACGCACCTGGTGTGGGCGATCCTCTGTGACCGCGCCGCCGGGGTCACCGCCGCATCCTAGCGCAAAGCCTGGTCCAGGTCCGCGATCAGATCGCTCGCGTCCTCGACGCCGACCGAGAGGCGCACGAGCCCGTCGCTGATGCCGGTGGCGGCGCGCTGCTCGGCTGGGATCGAGGAGTGGGTCATGATGGCGGGATGCTCGATGAGGCTCTCGACCCCGCCCAGGCTCTCGGCGAGCGCGAAAATCTCGCAGCGCTCGAGAAAGCGGCGGGAGGGCTCGAGCCCGCCGCGGATGAAGGCGGTGACCATGCCGCCGAAGCCGGGCATCTGGCGCCGGGCGAGCGCGTGCTGGGGATGGCTCGCGAGTCCGGGATAGATCACCCGCTCGATCTTCGGATGCCGCGCGAGCCAGGCGGCGACCGCGGCCGCGTTCGCAGAGTGGCGCTCCATGCGCAAGGCGAGCGTCTTGAGGCCGCGCAGGGCCAGGAAGCTGTCGAACGGGCCGGCCACGGCGCCGACGGCGTTCTGGAGGAAGGCGAGGCGCTCGGCGAGCTCGCGGTTCTCGCCGACGGCGACGATACCTCCCACCATGTCCGAATGGCCGTTCA
>DASPPM010000316.1:0-2761 GCA_035625535.1 Alphaproteobacteria bacterium | reverse complement strand
GGGGCCGTGGCGCACGAGTGCTCGGCTATGCCCAAGGACGCCCGCCTCAAGAAGGGACTCTTCGTGCGGCCGGTGATCTTCACCGGCATCGACAACAGCCACCGCATCGCGCGCGAGGAGATTTTCGGCCCGGTCACGGCGGTGATCAAATGGCGCGACTACGAGGAGGTCATCGCGGCCGCCAACGATTCGGAGTACGGCCTCGCCGCCACCGTGTGGACGAACGATCTGCGCAAGGCGCTCGATGCGACGCACCGGCTCGAGGCCGGCTTCGTCCAGGTCAACCAGAACCTCGTTGTGCAGCCGGGGCTCTCCTACGGCGGCTCGAAGCACTCGGGCCTCGGCCGCGAGGCCTCGCTCGAGGCCATGCTCGACCACTTCACCGAGAAGAAGACGATCATACTGAACATGGCGTGAGCCGGCGACGCGCGGCGGGCGGGCGGGAATTGCGAGGTGCCTGAAGGGCGCCGAAGCCTCCACGTTGAGAACATTCCGTCATTGCGAGGAGGCGAAGCCGACGAAGCAATCCAGCAGGGTCGTGCGCCAAGGACTAGATTGCTTCGCCTTCGGCTCGCAATGACGACATCGGCATGACGGCAGCTGGATTGCTTCCCCTGGACTAGATCCGGGGTGGGGTCGCAATGACGCTGTGGGGGCTCGCCTATGCGTCCGGAATGACGCCCATGCTTTATGTGCACAGGCCCTGCCATGAGGTGAAACCCAATTCTCAAGTCCTCATCCTGAGGAGCGTCGCTTGCGACGCGTCTCGAAGGATGAGGACTCGAGCAATGTGACCCACGACCGCGATTTCCCCCTCGCTCTCCGCCTGTTACCATGCGCCCATGCGTCGCTTCACACGCCGCTGGCTCTTGCGTCCGCTTCTCATAATCGGCCTGCCGCTCGTCTTGATCGTCGGCGGCATCCTCTATTGGCTCTCGACCTCGCTGCCCGAGACCTCGGGCACGATCGCGCGTGCCGGCCTCGCCGCACCCGTCGAAATCCTGCGCGATAAGGACGGCATTCCCCACATCTTCGCCGAGAGCGACACGGACGCGATGTTCGCCTTGGGCTTCGTCCACGCCCAGGATCGCCTGTGGCAGATGGAGCAGATGCGCCGCTTCGGCAGCGGCCGGCTCTCCGAGATCGTGGGCGAGGAGACCCTCCCGCTCGACCGCTTCGCACGCACCGTCGGCATCGCGCGCCTCGCCGAGGCCGCCGTCGGCCGGCTCGAGCCCGAGATGCGCGCCGGCCTCGATTCCTATACGGCGGGCGTCAATGCCTATCTCGCGCATCAGCGCGGCGCCTGGCCGCCCGAGTTCATGCTGCTCGGCCTGACGCCCGAGCCCTGGCGGCCGTCCGACACGCTCATCTGGGGCGAGCTCATGGCGGTCCAGCTCTCGGGCCACTGGAACCGCGAGCTGTTGCGCGCAACCCTGCTCAAGAGCCTGACGCCGGACCAGGTCGACGAGCTTTGGCCGCCCTATCCGGAGAAGGCGCCCACCACGCTCGCCGCCGCCTCCCCGCCCCTCCAAGGCCTGCCGCTCGAGCGCCTCGCGGCCCTCTCGGCCGCCTTCGTCGGCCACGGTGCGTCCAACGCCTGGGTCGTCGACGGCGCCCACAGCGAAAGCGGCAAGCCGCTCCTCGCCCACGATCCCCACCTCCCCTTCAGCCTGCCGATCCTCTGGTATCTCGTGCGCATCGAGACGCCCAGCCTCCACCTCGCGGGCGTCACCACGCCGGGCGTGCCGCTCGTGGTCCTCGGGCACAACGACCGCATCGCCTGGGCCATGACCACGACGGGCGGCGACGTGGAGGATCTCTTCGTCGAGAAGCTCGATCCGGACGATCCGGAGCGCTACCTCACGCCGGACGGCCCCCGCCCGTTCCGCACGCGCACGGAGATCATCCAAGTGCGCGGCAAGGAGCCGGTGACCCTCAGGGTGCGCGAGACGCGGCACGGGCCGGTGATCTCCGACGTTGTCGAGAACGCGAAAGCGGCGACCGAGCGCGGCACCGTGCTGGCACTCGCCGCCACCTGGCTCGATCCCGACAACCGCATCGCCGAGGCGATTTACCACATCGACAAGGCGCGCAATTGGGACGACTTCCTGGCCGCACTCAAGGCGTTCAATGCGCCGGAGCAGAACCTCGTCTATGCCGACGTGGACGGGCACATCGGCTTCTATGCCGCGGGCGACGTGCCGATCCGCAAGGCGGGCGACGGCCGGCTGCCGGTCGAGGGCTGGAGCGGAGAGCACGATTGGAGTGGGATGATCCCCCTCGCCGAGCTGCCCCACGGGCTCGATCCCCCCTCGGGCCGCTTCGCCACCACCAACAACAAGGTGACCCCATCCGGCTACGCTTACGCGATCACGCGCGACGGCTGGGATGCGCCCTATCGCGCCGAGCGTCTCGATGAGCTGCTCGCCGCAATACCCAAGGCGACCCTCGACGCCTTCGCCAACATGCAGGCGGACATCGTCTCGTTGGCGGCGCGCCAGCTTCTCCCCCTCCTCCTCGATGTCGAGACTTCCGACCCGGAGGCAAGGGCGGCACGCGAGCGCATGCGGCGGTGGGACGGCGTCATGGACCGCAACCGCGGCGAGCCGCTCATCTTCACCGCCTGGCTCGCGGAGCTCACGCGCGGCCTCTTCGAGGCAAAGCTCGGCGCGAACTTCCGCCGCTTCTTCGCCGAGCGTCCCGAGCTCGTGGCCGACGTCTTCGCCCGTCACCCGGAGTGGTGCGCAAAAGAGGATGCCAC
>DASPPM010000315.1:0-12422 GCA_035625535.1 Alphaproteobacteria bacterium | reverse complement strand
GGCGACTGCCGTCGAGGAGCGCGCGAGGAGCAGCGCAACAGCCGTTGCCAAAAGCGAGTCGGTGCCGCCAGCGCCCGCATCCGCCGCGACTCCGCCCAAGCCTAAGAGCGAAGCGCCGCCCAAGGCCGCACCCGCCGTCGTGCTACCCGTCGTGCCCGTACCCGAGCTCAAGAGCGAAACGCCGCCGCCCGCGACCGCGGCCGTGGCACTTCCCCCCGCCGAGCCGGAAGAGGCGCAACAACAAGCGGCGTCCGCGCGCGCGAGCCCGCCCTCGGTACCCGGCGCGTCGGCAGCTACCGCGCCGCCGGCCGAGGGCAAGAGCGAAATATCGCCGCCCGCAAGCCCTTCAGCGATGCTCCCCCCACCCGGAGAGGGCGAGATGCCCGAGCAGGCGGCGTCGACACCGGCGGCAGCGAAGACGCCTGCCCCGGCCGCAGCCGAGGAAGCGGAACCCGCCGCGAAGCCCGCAGAGCCGGCCGCCTCGACGACGCTCACGGCGACAAGCGGGCCGGCCAAGACCCCGCCGCAAGTCGCCTGTTCCTCCGGTGAAGTGGGAAGCTGTTCCCTCGGCCGCACCGCTCCCGGAAACCGAGTCGCGCGCGCCGCAGGCTGCGGCGCCGGCTGTCGTGCCCAAGGGAGCGCGTGCGAGGAACGGCAAGGTGGCGAAGCTGCCCATCCCCGTGGCCAAGCCGGCGGCAAAGGCTCTAGGCGAAGCGTCGGCCGAGGTTGTCGAGGCGCAGCGCCTGCTCATTTCGCTCGGCTACGAGCCGGATGCGACCGACGGGCGAATGGGGGCCCGGACGCTTCGCGCCATCGAGCTTTTCCAGCGCGACGCGGGCTTTCCGGCCAATGGCCGTGTGTCGGAGGCACTTCTTGAATTTATGCGGAAGCTGGCGGGTCGGAGCGATTTGGCGCCGCCCGCTATGGCAAGCAAGAGCAGCCCCGCTCTGCCGCCGCAGCTTGCCGAGAAGGGCCCGCAGCCGGCGTCGGCTGCCTCGGCGCCGCCGCCGACCGCATCCGCCCCTCGGGCCATGCCGGCCGCGGCGGCCGTGAGCACGGCTGCGCTGCCGCCGCCCGAGCCTGCTCCGGCACCCGCCGCTTCGCCCGCGCCGCCGCTTCCGCCCTCGACGGCGGCGAAGCCCGCTTCCTCCGCCACCGCGATCGCGGCAGCGGAGACGTCCGCTGCTGCCAACGCAGCACCCCTGCCGGTGCCCAAGCCCGCGCCAGCGAGCTCCGCGAGCGCGGCCGCGCCGGCACCTGCCGTCCAGCCCGCCGTGGCCTCGCCGATGGCGTCGCCTGCGCCGTCCGCTGTTGCACCCCAACTCGCGGCCAAGCCGCCCGCATCCGCCGGCCCGAGCGAGATGCGCCGCCCCAGCATCAGATTCGCCGCGGGCGCTGCCGATCTTACGGAGCAGGGGAAGGCCGTGCTCAAAGAGGTTGTCGGCACGCTCAAGGGGAACGAGAAGCTGCGCGTCCAGCTCTACGCCTATGCTGCCGGGAGCGAGGCTGAGACGGCCCAAGCGCGCCTGCTCTCGCTTTCCCGTGCGCTCGCCGTGCGCGATTATCTCTTGAGCGAGGGCATCAACGCCGAACGCGTGGACGTCCGCGTGCTCGGCAACAAGCTCGCGGATAAAGGGCCCGCGGATCGCGTCGATCCCGTGGTGATTGCAAAGTAGCGCGGGCCCGCGAGCGCGATGCTTTCCTAGGCGACCCGCTGCCAAGGAATAGGAGCGAGGCCCGGCGGTTTAGCCTTGGGCCGCTTCGCGGAATCGAGGCCGATCATGACACAAGCAACGCAACGCCGCACCAAGGCTTACCAGAACCAGCGCTTTCTCGAGAGCCGCGATGCGCGCGCCTTGCGTATGTTGTCGGAATATCTCGAGCCTCTCTCGCGTTTTCAGCGCTTCGGCGTGCAGGATACCATCGTGTTCATGGGCTCGGCGCGTCTCGTCTCGAAGGAGGCCGCCGAGGCGGCGCTCGCCGAGGCGAAGCTGAAGGGTGCGGGGCTCGCCGAGGCGCGCACGGCGCTCGAGCTTTCCCTTTATTACGAGGCGGCGAGAGCGCTCGCCCATCGCTTGACCGATTGGTCGAAGAACCTCGGCCATGACGAGCGGCGCTTCGTCGTCTGCACGGGCGGCGGGCCGGGCGTCATGGAAGCGGCGAACCGCGGCGCCTCGGAGGCGAAGGGCCTCAATGTCGGACTCACGATCTCCATTCCGAACGAGGAGTTCGACAACCCTTTCGTCAGCCGCGAGCTGCATTTCCATTTCCACTATTTCTTCATGCGCAAGTTCTGGTTCGTCTATTTGGCCAAGGCCGTCGTGCTGTTTCCGGGCGGCTTCGGGACGCTCGACGAGCTGTTCGAGATCCTGACCCTGGTGCAGACACGCAAGATGCGCAAGCGCGTGCCGATCGTGCTCTTCGGCACCAAGTACTGGAACGAGGTGGTCAACTTCGACGCGCTGGTGCGCTATGGCATGATCGGCCGCGAGGACATCGCGCTGTTCCAGTGTACCGACTCGGTGGACGAGGCCTACGAGCTCGTCAAGCGAGGTCTCACCGAGTATGCGCTCGGCAGCCCGGGTGCCGTGCTGTGAGCGCAGAAGACCGGCGCGCGGGACGAGCGGAAAATGCTCGCATGCGCTAGGCTTCTGAGCGCGGCACTCGCTCTCTCGGCCGCACTCGCCGGCGGCGCTGCGGCGCGCGCGCAGGCGAAGCTTCAAGAGCCATGGCCCGCTCCCGCCGCGGTCGCGAGCATCATGGGCGAGCACGTGAGCTTCCCCAGCAGCAGCCCCTTCGCGCCCGAGGACATCGGGCAAGAGGATGACGCGGCGCCGACGGCGGCGCTCGCTACGCTCTTCCTCCCTCCGGGCCGCCACGGCGAGCACACGGTTCCGGCGGTGGTGCTCCTCCATGGCGCGGGAGGGGTCATCGCCAACCGCGAGCTCACCTATGGGCCGCAACTCGCCGCCATGGGCGCAGCCGCACTCGTCATCGACAGCTTCGCGGCGCGGCGCGATTCCGCCACGAGCTTCACCGATCGCGTGATCCATATCACGGAGACCATGATGATGGCGGATGCTTACGCGGGTCTCGGCTTCCTCGCGAGCCTGCCGGAGATCGACGCAGGCCACGTCGTGCTTGCCGGCTTCTCAGAAGGGGCCATGGCCGCGACCTACGCGCTTTACGCGCAAATCGCCGACCGCCTGGCTCCGCGGGCCTTGCGCTTTGCCGGTCACGTCGCCTTCTACGGCCCCTGCCTCGCGCATTTCGACGACAACCGCACCACCGGAGCGCCGCTCCTGATGCTGCTCGGGGCCGAGGACGAGATCACCGACCCCAAGCGCTGTGCCGCCGTGGCCGACGAGCTTCGCGCGGGCGGAAGTGCCGTCGAGATCATCAGCTACCCGGGTGCCGTCCACCAGTGGGACGGGAACTTCGAGCGCAGACTCATCGGACGCAACCTCTCCGGCTGCAGCTTCGAGGTCGAGAAGGACGGCGCGGTGGTGGACGACCACACCGGCTTGCCGATGAGCGGGCCCTTCTGGAGGAAGCTGATCCTGGCACTCTGCGTCTCGAGCAGACCCTATCCGATCGGCCGCGACGATCGCGTGCGCGCCTTGTCGAACCGCGATTGGGGCCGCTTTCTCGAGGCCGTCTTCAACGCCCCGGCGCGCCCGTAGCGCGAGATCGTGCCAAGTCGCGACCTTTCATCGTCGTTCCGGCTTTCGCATGACGGCACTCACAAATCGTCGCCTTTGCAAAGATGTGTGCATCCCCTAGCGCGATTCCCGATGTGATGAAATCATCCCCCTCACCCTACCCTCTCCCCCGACGCGGGGGAGAGGGATGCGTAGGCTTAGCGAGGCGAAGCCGAGCATAGCCGAAGCTGGGTGAGGGGGTGATTCTATGCTTTCGGGATTTGCACTAGCGCGAAATCGGGCGGGGCGCTTATCCGGCACTCACCGGCACTTGGCCGGATCTACGCCGACCGCCGCCCAGCGCGCGCCGTCGCGGAAGCAGCCCTCCCGCCACGCGCCCCCATAGACCTCGCCGCTCGACCGACGGTAGCTGCCCTGGCCGTTCGCGCGGTCCTCCTTCCATTCGCCCTCGTAGCGGTTCCCGTTGGGCCAGGCGTATACGCCTTGGCCATCGCGGCGTCCGTCCTTCCACTCGCCCTCATAGACCTCGCCGTTGGTCCACAAGAACAGGCCGTGGCCGTCGCGCTGGTTGTCCTTGAAGGTACCGTCGTAGCGGTCGCCGTCGGGCCAATGCTTGACGCCGTGGCCATTCTGGCGCCCGTCCTTGAACTCGCCCTCGTAGCTGCTGCCATCGGGCCAAGTGTAGATGCCGTGACCGTTCGGGCGCCCGTCGTCCATGACACCTTCATAACGCTCGCCGGGATGGCCGTCGATGTACCACTGCAGCGCTCCGACTCCGCTCGCGACGCCATCTGCGCAAGCTCCGTCCCACGCGACGCTTTCGTTCGCGCGCGGATCCGGGTTCCATATGCGGCAGCTCTTTGCGTCGGTGATCCAGGTTGCCGCTGCCGCCGGCGGCGGCCGTGCCGCCGTCTGCTCCGGTGCCTCAGTCTGGGGCTGCGCTTTCGCGGGCGCCTCGGCTTGCGGCGCTTGGGGCTGCGCTTGCGGCGCTTGCGCAGGTTGTTGCGGCGGCGCCTCTGGCACCGTTTGCGCCTGGGGCGCCTCGGGCGGCGGCAGAGGTTGGGTTTGCACAGTCGACGGCCCTCTCTGCGGCACCTCAGCTTGCGGCGGCGCGGGCTGTTGCGCCTCAGCTTGCGGCGGTGGCGCCTGCGGCTGCTGGGGTTGCTGCGCTTCAGCTTGTGGCGGCTGGGCTCGCGGCGCCTGGGGCTGTTGCGCCTCTGGCTTGGGGGGTGCCTGCGGCGGTTGAGCCTGGCCTTGGGTCTGGGCTAGTTGCTGCTGCTGGCGTTGCAGCCGGGCTTTGGCCAAGGCCTGGCATTCCGCCTCGTCGGCGCCGATCCACGCAAGCCGAGAGCCTTTCTGGAAGCAGCCTTTCTCCCAGATGCCGGAGAAGACCTCGCCGTCGGCGTCGGTGCGCGTGCCTTGGCCGCCCGCCCGCCCGTCCTTCCACTCGCCTTCGTAGCGGTCGCCGTTTGCAAAGACGACGATCCCGTAGCCGTTGCGCCGATCGTCCTTGAATTCGCCTTCGAAGCGATCGCCGCTCACAAAGCGAACCACGCCGTGGCCGTTACGGTGATCGTTCTTGAACTCGCCTTCGAAGCGGTCGCCGTTCTCCCAGGTGAAGACGGCGTGGCCATTGGCGTGGCCCTTGACGAACTCGCCCTCGTAGCGGTCGCTCGGTCGGCCGTTCTCGGACCATTGCAGCACCCCTTTGCCGTCGGCCAAGCCGTCTTTGCAAGGCCCGCTCCAGGTGATGCTTTGGCCCGGCACCGGGTCCGCGTTCCACACCCGGCAGCCGTTGGCGTCGGCGATCCAACCCGGCTCAGGCTCGGCCAGCTGTTGCGCCTCGGCCTTCGCCAGCACGAGCACGGCAACGAGGACGCTCCATGCGATCCACCACATTTGCGGTCTTTCTTTCGGCAAAAACATTTCGTTCATCTCGTCGAGCAAAGTGCCGCGGCTCTCGAGGCGCTCGCCATGCGCAGTCACTTGCACGTCGGCTTTTCGGTGTCAACCCAGGCGCTCTCCGCTCCTTTGCGGAAGCATCCATTGACCCAGCTGCCGGAAAAGACCTTGCCCTTCGCCGTGCGATAGGTGCCTTGGCCCTGCGCCCGGTCGTCCTGCCACCCGCCGTCGTAGCGGTTGCCGTTGGCCCAGACATAGACGCCTTGGCCGTTGCGGCGTCCGTCTCGCCATTCGCCGTCGTAGCGGTCGCCGTTGGCCCAAACGAAAGTGCCATGACCATTGCGCTGGTTGTCTATGAGATCGCCCTTGTAGCGGTCACCGCTCGCCCACTGCTTGACGCCGTGGCCGCTTGGGCGGCCGTCCTTCCACTCGCCCTCGTAGCGGAAGCCGTCCGTGGTCGCGGCGATGCCGTGGCCGCTCGGCAGCGCGTCCCTGAACTCGCCCTCGTAACGGTTGCCGTTGGCCCAAACGTAAAGACCTCGTCCGTTCGGGCGGCCGTCCTTCCATTCGCCCTCATAGCGCGAGCCGCTCGTCAGCACGGCGACGCCATGGCCGTTGGGGACGGCGTTCTTGAATTCGCCTTCGTAGCGGTTGCCGTTCGCCCACCTGTAGGCCCCCCGGCCGCTCGGGCGTCCATCGACGCACGCTCCCGCATAGCGGTCGGTCGGCTTGTCGGCCAGGTACCATTGCAGCACGCCCTTGCCGCTGGCCACGCCGCCCGGGCAGGGCCCGTCCCAGCTGACGCTTTCGTTCGGCTTCGGCACCGGGTTCCAAATGCGGCACCCGTTCTTGTCGGCAATCCATCCCGATGGGGATTGGCCTTGCTGCTGCGCATGGGCCGCGCCGAGCCCAAGCACGGCGACGATGACGCCCAACGTGACCCGCCGCATCCGCTCCCTCCAGACTCCTTCGAAGCTTCCCGCCCCGCGCCAAAGAGGCCGAAGTCTATCACGAAGACGATACCGTCTCATCGCCGGGCGCGCGAGTGCCGAGAGGGGCGCATCATCGCCGGGCCTTGGGCGCGGGGCAGCCGAGGAACGCGCCCGATGGCGCGCGCAAGGCCGTGGGGATATCCTGCCCGAGCGCTCAATCGGCCCCATCGCTCATCGGGCGGCGCGGCCGCACCCTTGAGGGAGACGCTTGCGCCATGAAGATCACCGCGGTCTCGACCATCCTCCTCCACATCCCTTACGAGACGGGGGCGCCCACGCAATCGCTCGCCGGACAAAGCTGGAGCCGCATGGCGATCCTCCTGGTCAAGGTCGAGACCGAGGAAGGCGTCACCGGCTGGGGGGAGGGCTTCGGACATGCCGTGGCGCCCGCGACCAAGGCGGCCCTCGATACGCTCGTCGCCCGCCACTTCATCGGCCGCGATGCGACCGACATCGCCGGCCTCATGGCCGAGACGGCGCAGAGGCTCCACCTCTTCGGACGCAACGGGCCGGTGGTCTACGCCTTGTCGGCGATCGACATCGCGCTCTGGGACATCGCCGGGAAGCGCTGCGGCCAGCCGCTCCACCGCCTCCTCGGCGGCACTGCCAAGCGCGAGCTCAGCGCCTATGCGAGCCTGCTCCGCTACGGCGAGCCGCAGATCGTCGGCCGGGTGGCGGCGCGCGCGGTTGCGGAGGGTTACCGCTTCGTCAAGCTTCACGAGATCGCGGTCCCGCCGGTCGAGGCCGCGCGGCAGGCGGTGGGGCCCGATGTCGGCCTCATGATGGACACCAACTGCCCGTGGTCGGTCGCCGAGGCGCTCGACAGAGTCGAGGCCTTGCGCGGCTGCGGATTGCATTGGCTCGAGGAGCCCGTATGGCCGCCCGAGAACCACCGCGGCCTGGCGCGCGTGCGCAAGGGCGGAATCCCGATCGCCGCCGGCGAGAACGCGAGCGGGCTTCACGACTTCCGCCATATGTTCGAGGTGGGGGCCGTCGACATCGCGCAGCCGAGCGTCACCAAGATCGGCGGCATCGGCGAGATGCGCAAGATCGCAGCACTTGCCGAGGCCTACGGCGTGCGCCTCGTGCCCCATTGCGCGTATTTCGGTCCGGGCTACCTCGCCTCGCTCCATCTCGCCGCGACTCTCGCCCACGAAGTGCCCTTCGAGCGCCTCTATCTCGAGCTCGAGGCGAGCCCCTTCGCCGACGCGCTCGAGGCGAAAGGCGGCAAGGTCAAGGTGCCGCAGGCTCCCGGCCTCGGCTGCGATCCCGATATGGCGGTCGTGGAGCGCTACCGTAGCGAGCCGGTCACGGTCACGCGATGACGCTCCTGAGCGGCCGGCGACGGCCGCCGCTTCACGGTCCCGGCCCGCGCTCGACCTGGAGGCCGAGGTCGATCACCCAGTAGGTGCCGAGCCCGATGCCGCCCGTATCATCGGGGCGAAAGACATAGCCCACGCCGGCGTCGTGCCCGCCGGAAGTCAAGAGCGTATCGCGGTTGGCCGGCTGCGACAGCAAGGCAGCGACCAGCGCCTCGGGCGTCGGCTGGCCTCCGCTCACCGCCTCATCGGCAAGGGCGTAGACGTAATCGGCGGCGAGGAAACGTTGGCCGATGCCGTTGCCGCTTGCGTCCGTGTGGGAGAGCGTGCGCCGTCGGGCGAGGTCATCGGCAAGCGCCTGTGCCACTTGCATGAGCTTCTGATCCATCACCACGGGCGGGAGCCCGCTCTGCTGACGGGCCTGGTTCACCAGTTGGATGACGCGGCTCGCCATCATGGGATCGGGCTGGGCCGCGGCTGCCGTCTCCGCAAGCACGAGAGCCGCGATCAGGCACGCGAGGGCAAGAAAATGCTTTGCGATCGTTTTCATGGCGCTTCCAGCATTGCCAGTTGTCAAGCTAGAGCCATTCCCGATGTGATGGAAGCATCCCCCTCACCCTACCCTCTCCCCCGACGCGGGGGAGAGGGTTGCGTAGGCTTAGCGAGGCGGAGCCGAGCTTAGCCGGAGCTGGGTGAGGGGGTGATTCCATGCTTTCGGGATTTGCTCTAGAGCGGTTTGGTACAGGAGAAAGATAGCAGGAATATGGCGACGTCCGAAGGGCCCGGCCGATTCGCGGACGCTCGCTTTGCCCCGTGATCCGAAGGCGCAATAGAGTGCGTTCGTCGTTTGAGGCGCGGGCACTTGCGGCTCCGCGGCGTTGCGTCCGGATCGTCTCAGTTGAGCGTGGCGGCGATCTGCCGGATCTGCTCCGCCGTGTGCTCGCCCGCAAGCGGCGTTCCGGGGATCAGATATTTGCCCTTGGCGAGCGACCCGATCACGACCGGCTCGAAGCCAATCTCGCGCACCAGGCTCGACGCCACCGCGATGGCGTTCGCATCGTCGCCCGCCATGGGAATGCCGATACGCTCGCCCTGGCGATGCGCGTCCTCCGGCAGCCTCATGTAGCCGATCGCATTGAAGGCCCGGACGATCCGCGCGCCGGGCAGCAGCTCCGCCGAGGCGAGACCGGCACCCTTCTCCCGCGCCCAGGTCGCAACCTCGCCGTCGCGCGCCACGATCGGATTGCTCGCGTCGAGGACGAGGGCCTTGGCGGCGAGCTCGCTCGCGAAGTCCTTGCCGATCTGCGGCAGCGCGCTATAGGGGACGGCAAGCAGCACCACGTCGCCGAAGGCGACCGCTTCTTTCACCGTGCCGGCATGCGCCAGGGGACCGAGGCCGTCGACCAGGCCCTTCAGCTCCTCGGGATGGCGCGAGGAGAACATCACCGGGTGACCCGCCTGCACCCATAAGGTGCCGAGCGTGCCGCCGATGTGTCCGGCGCCGATGGTCGCGATCTTGAGGGGCGCACTGTTCGACGGGCCGGCGGCGAATGCGGAGAGCGGCGCACTCGCAAGGAGCGCAGCGCTGCTCCCGGCGATGCGGAGAAAATCGCGACGAGAGCAATCGACGACATCACGCTTTGCCATGATCGACTCCTTGGGTGGTTGCGGACGCTCCCGTCTTGGGCGCCGAGGGCGGCACTCCGCCGCCGGAGGGCAGCACATCCGAGGACGGGATCGCCGATGAAGGTCGAACTTCAACCGGCATCTATCGGACGGCCCCCGGGATGAGATGGATCATAACGATTTCCTCTGCTGGCGGGAAGCCAAGAAGCCGCGCATTACCCGCATGCGGCAGCCGTGGCCGCTCAAAGCGACTGCAGGAACTCGACCATCCGCTTGCGCTCTGCTGCGTCGGGCAGGCGGCCGCGCATCGCGCCCAAGTTGTCGCTCATGTGCGCGGGGTCGGCGGTGCCGGGGATGACCGCGGTCACCGCTGCGCTGCCGAGCAGGAATTTGAGGAAGAACTGCGCCCAGCTCCCGGCGTCGAACTCCTTCGCCCATTCCGGCAGCGCCTTGCCGCGCACGGAGCGGAAGAGGCGGCCGCGGCCGAAGGGGAGCGCCGTCAGCACCGCCGCCTTCAACTCGACGGCGAGCGGGAGCACGCGCTTTTCCGCCTCGCGGTCGTCCAGCGAGTAGTCGATCTGCACGAAATCGGGCTTCTCGCGCATGAGCACCGCTTCGACCGCGGCGTAATCGCCGTGATAGGTCGAGGTGATGCCGAAGTAGCGGCACACGCCCTTGGCCTTCCAGTCCCGGAATTGTCCCAGCGACTGCTTGGGGTCGCCGACATTATGGAGCTGAAGCAGGTCGACCTGCTCGCTGTGCAGCCGCTCTAACGAGCGCCGCAGCTCGGCCGCGTCCGGCTCCTCGAGCTTGGTCGCGATGAAGACCTTCCGGCGCAGCCCGGCCTGAGCCACCAGGTCGCCGACGACGCCTTCCGCCGAGCCGTACGACGAGGCGGTGTCGATGATCGAGCCGCCGCCCTCGACGAGGTTGCGCACGACTTGGGCGAGTGCCGCGCGCCGCGTCGGGTCGGGGCCTACGTCGAAGACCGAGGCGGTGCCGAGCCCGACCGCCGGCACGCGCTCGCCGGTGCTCGGAATCGCCTTGGTGACGAGCGGCAACGCGGCGGTCTGCCCCGCGGCGAGCGCGGGGAGCAGCGATGCGGCGCCGAGCCCGGCGGCGAGTGCCGTAAAATCGCGCCGTGTCAGATCGTTCATGTCAGTCTCCCTCAACCGGCTGCGAAGCGATGAGCGCCGCGCGCCGTTCCTGCGTCCGGCCGAGCGCTACGGAAAGTGCCAACCAGCCGAGCGCCACCGGAACGGCGCAGGCGGCGATTCCCGCGAGCTTGAGGCCGAGCACCTGCAGGCTGTCGAAGAGCCAGCCGTAAAGCGCGTCGGAGCCGCGGAACAAGACGACGTCGATCAGGTTCTTCGCCTTGTACTTCGCCTCGCGCGAGACCACGGTGAAGAACACCTGCCGCGCCGGGTTGGAGATGGCGAAATTCATCGTCCGCTGGATGGTCTGGAAGAATACCACTGCGCCGAGGCCGGGCACCAGCGCCAGCACGGTGAAGGCCACGATGTAGACCGCGGGCAGCGCCGCCGCCGCGGGTGCCACGCCGAAGCGCTTCAGGAGGCGCCCGGTGGCGAAGGACTGCGTCGCCAGCGTCAGCAGGCCCACCGCCAGGTCGATGCCGGCGAAGAGCCGCGTCTGCAGCGCGGGATCGTGGATGGTCGCCGCGACGATGTTGGCCTGCTGGTAATAGAGGAAGGTGCCGCCGAAGGAGAGCAGACTGACCCAGACGGCGACGCCGAGCAGGTAGGGCTCGCCGAACACCTCGGCGATGGCGGCAAAGGCACTGCCGCCGATCCGCGCCTCCTCGGCTTCCGCCGCCGGGACAGCTTGCGCACGCGGCTTTTCCGGCACGTGGCCGCCGGCAAGCGCCGCCTTCTCCAGGCGGTGCGCGCACAGCACCGAGAATTCGAGGAACGCAACGGCGACGATCAAGAGATTGACCGGCCCGAGCGGCACCGAGAGCCAGATCGTGATGACGGGTCCGAGCAGCGCGCCCGCGGTGCCGCCGGCGCCGATGAAGCCGAAGAGGCGCTTGCCCTGCTCGCTGGTGAAGATGTCGGCCATGAAGGACCAGAACACCGCGATCGCGAAGAGGTTGAAGACGCTGACCCAGACGAAGAAGGTGCGGGCGACCTCGACCGTGGCGATGTGCAGCGTGAGGAGCAGCCAGAAGAGCGCCAAGTTGGCGACGAAGAAGTGGTAGACGAAGGGAATGAAGCGCGCGCGCGGCAGGCGCGCGACGAGCGCGCCGTAGAGCGGCTGGGCCAAGAGCAGCACGACGAACGTCGCGGTGAACATCCAGGGCAGATTGCGCACGCCGCCCGCGATGCCCATCTGGTCGCGCAAGGGGCGCAGCACGTAATAGCCGGCGAGCAGCGAGAAGAAATAGGCGAACGACCAGAGAAGCGCGCCCAATTCCGCCGCTGTCACCGGAACTGCGCGCCCGACCCAGCGGTGCACGACGAGCGTGCCGTCTCGACTGGTCATGGAGGGGTCACGGCGTGAGCGAGAGGCGCTGGCGCGTCCCCGGCGTCGTCATGCGGTGCCATCAAGGGCCTCCCTTGGCGATTTTCGCGTTGGCGCTCAGCGGAGCAAGGCTGTCCGCGACGATGGCAGGGCGGCCGCGAAGGCATCAGCCGCTCAGCTGGCATTCTCCGCATGACAACGGGGTCTAAAGGAATATAGCAATTCGCCGGCGAGCCGGAAAGTCACGAAGCCAGGAGGCGGCAAGGGGAACGCCTCAGGCGCGTGGACGGTGTTGCAGGCGGCTAGAGCGGAATCCATTTCGGTGGAAGCAGCCCCCTCACCCTACCCTCTCCCCCTTTGAGGGGGAGAGGGTTGCGCAGCCTTAGCGAGCGTAGCGAGCTTAGGCAAAGCTGGGTGAGGGGGCGATTCCACTTCGTCGG
>DASPPM010000314.1:0-3396 GCA_035625535.1 Alphaproteobacteria bacterium | reverse complement strand
CTTAGGGGAGGTCGCCATGGCCGTTGCACGCGTCACCAAGGTCACCGCCGCGTCGACGAGGAGTTTCGACGATGCCGTCAATCAGGGGCTCAAGCGCGCCGCCAAGACGCTCAGGGGCATTACCGGGCTCGAGGTGGTCGAGATGAAGGCCAAGGTCGAGCGCGGCAAGATCACCGAATATCGCTCCACCATGGAGCTCACCTTCCTGCTCGAGGATTAGCCTCTAAGGCGGGCTCTCACCCGCTTCCGAGGCTGACACTCGGCACGAGCTCGGCGCCGCAGTCCACGAGTGCGGTGCGCGCGGCGGCGAGGCTGCCGCCCGTGTCGATGGCGCGGCAAGCGTCCTCGATGACGACGACCTCGAAGCCGAGCCTGCGCGCGTCCTCGGCCGACCAGCGCACGCAGAAATCGAGCGCCAGGCCGGCGATGAAAAGGCGCCCGAGGCCGCGCTCGCGAAGATAGCCCGCGAGGCCCGTAGGCGTTGCGCGGTCGTTCTCAAAGAACGCCGAATAGGAATCGATCTCTCGCCTGAAGCCCTTTCGCAGCACGAGCTCGGCCCGCGGGATGTCGAGCGCCTTGTGGAACTCGGCACCGGGCGTTCCTTGCACGCAGTGATCGGGCCACAGCGTCTGCATGCCGTAAGGCAAGGGCATCGTCTCGAACGGCTTGCGACCGGGGTGCGCCGAGGCGAAGGAGAGATGACCGCGGGGATGCCAATCTTGGGTCAGCACCACGTGGGCGAAGCTTTGGGCGAGGCGGTTGACGACGGGGATCACCTCATCGCCGCCGCCGACCGCGAGACTGCCGCCCGGGCAGAAATCGTACTGCACGTCGACGACGAGAAACACATCGCCAGATTGGCGCATGAGGCCCGGCATCGCTGCCTCCAGCGTCTCTCCGCTCTGCGATTCCTGGACGTCTGCCGCCGGCAGGGCCCCTCGGCCCCTCGATCTCAGGTTGGTTTCAGGCGGAGATGACCGTAGCCGGCGCGGCTCGGGGCTGACTGATGGTCGACCGCACGGAAGATATGACGATCGTTCAGTGCAGAGCGCGCGAACACGCGCATGTCGGTCGGATCATCCACGCGTCGCACGCGAACATGCGGCTGCGCGAAGCTCGCGACCGGCCCGACCACCTCAAAGACCAGGGCGGCGCCATCGACGCGCTTGAACTGCTGGCCGACGCGGGGGTCCGCGCCGGTGTTCCGTCCTGCCCGGTGCGACATCAGATATATGCCCTCTTCAAGCCCAATGCCCAAGATATAGTAGTATAGGCCAAAAAGCGCAACCTTTCGAGCGCTATTTGGAAGGCACTGCCCTCGTCCGCGACCGCGCCAGCACGTGCTTGACCGCGATCCTCAAAGACGCGCGCAAGGGTTGTTGTGGCGTCAACCCGCGCGCTTTGGCCGGCATTTCATCTTCGTTTCGCAACGCGATGATTTCATTGCGGCTGATGCGGCCGGCGCGAGCATTCGCGTCGTCGCGCCCTCCATTCTTGCGCGGGCCCAGGACCGCGTCCGGAGCGGACGACGTAGGGCGGCGTGCCAAAAAGGTTCCCCAAAGATTAACAGGGGAGCGCTTGAAATGAGGGTGCGATGCGCTAAGTCCGCGGTAGAGAGGGGACCGTTCGGGTCCTGGTGGTGATTTGGTTGTGCGCCAACGGTGCCGCCCGCTCCCGGGGCAAGACAGCAAGTGAGAGCGCGTCGAGCAAGTGGAGGTTGACGATGGAGAGCGGGCGGGAAATCTGGCAGGCGGCGAGCATTCTTATCGATCAGGCTGGTGAGTCAGCACCGCATTGCGCGTCGCGCTGGGCTCATGCGCTTCTCGAGGCCGGAGATGTGGAAAGTCGAACCCATTGGATGAGGGTCATGGTCGCTTGCGAGGCCTTGCTCGCCGAGCAGCGCGGAGTGCTGAAGGAGCCCCGCTAAGGCCTTGCCGGCGGGCTGGCCGGGCATTCTCTTGCGAGCTTTCCTAAGGCTGTAGGCAGGGTGCCACGAGCGGTGTGCACATCGTGGCGGTGGTCTTTGTCTCCTGCTGGGGATCGCTGCGAAAGGCCAGCGCCTCCACCACGCCGGCTTTGAGCACGAAGCTGGCCTCGCACAGAATCTCGTTGCCCTTGCTCCCCATCGAGAGCGTGCCGATGACGGGAACCGTCGGCCCGCCCTGCAAATAGCCCTCGCCGACCGTCAGCTTCCGGCGGTAGGTCATGTATTCGCGCCCGGCCTGCTCGTAATCGACCGCGGGCTGTCCGGCGCAGGCGAGCAGGTGCTGCTTCGACG
This sequence comes from Alphaproteobacteria bacterium, assembly GCA_035625535.1. GTDB lineage: Bacteria > Pseudomonadota > Alphaproteobacteria > JACZXZ01 > JACZXZ01 > DASPPM01. The sequence goes on along the minus strand of DASPPM010000314.1, from coordinate 1,118 downwards.
TGCCCACGAGCGTTTGTGGCGAAGCGGGGGCGGGGGGCTTTGGCGCCTCGCGCGCGCAACTCGCGAGGACCAGCGCCGCCGCCATCGCCGGGATCAGCTTGAACGCGGCCATCGGCCTCCTCAGTGCCGCCACGGTCAAGCCGAACGCGATTGCCGCGATTGACCGCATGATTGCCCTCCCGCCTGCGCAAATGCGACTCCCGTTCTCTTGTGTTTATGCATGAGCGTAGGTCCTGTGGCGGCTGTGCGTCAATCCGAGGGCGCCCGAGATCGCCTCTCACGCCTCGCGCGGCTCGGCCCTCATAGGCTCGTCCGCGGCCTCTCTCGCCTTCGCGTGATCGGTGGCGATCATCATATAGACGGCGGGGACCACGAAGAGCGTGAAGATCGTGCCGATCGAAAGGCCGGCGAAGATGACGAGCCCCATGTCGAAGCGCGACACCGCGCCCGCGCCGCCGGCGATGAGGAGCGGCACCACGCCCAGCACCATGGCCGCCGTCGTCATCAGGATCGGCCGCAGTCGGATGCCCGCCGCCGACTCGATCGCCGCGCGCTTGGACTTGCCTTGGCGCTGCTGCTCGTTGGCGAACTCGACGATGAGGATGCCGTGCTTGCTGATGAGCCCCATGAGCGTGACGAGCCCGACCTGGGTGTAGATGTTGAGCGTGGCGCCGCCTAGGCCGACGCTGATGAAGATCAAGGCGCCTGCGATCGACATCGGCACCGAGACCAGGATGATGAGCGGATCGCGGAAGCTCTCGAAGAGCGCGGCGAGTGAGAGGAAGATGATGATCAGCGCGAAACCGAAAGTGGTGACGAAACCGCTGGTCTCCTGAACGTATTGCCGGCTCAAACCGCCGTAGTCGACCGAATATTCGCGCGGCAGCGTGCGTGCCGCCAGATCTTGCAAAAACGCAAGAGCGTCGCCTTGAGCCACGCCGGGCATGGCAACGCCCTGGATCATTGCACTGTTCAGTTGCTGAAAATGGTTGAGCGATTCCGGAACAGTTTTGGTCTCGACGCTGGCAATCGTGGAGAGCGGAACGAGCGAACCATCGGCGGTACGGATGTAGTAGTCGAGCAGCTGCTGCGGATTCAGGCGATAGCGCTGCTGGACC
>DASPPM010000313.1:0-3067 GCA_035625535.1 Alphaproteobacteria bacterium | reverse complement strand
ACCGTGGCCCTCAGCGCCATCGACAGGCGGAAGGCATCCGCTGGCTCAAGCGGCAGCAGCATGAGCCAGGAGAAGGGATCGAAGGTGAAGCTGACGAAGAGGTTGGGCTGCCCCAGCCCCTCGAGCCACTTGATGGGATAGAGCGTGGTGGCGAGGTGGCCGTCCCTGATCGTCTCAAGGAGGTTGGAGTAGAGCGCGCCCGCGTCCTCCCCGAGGAGGGGGAAGGAGAGAAAGGCGCCGTACCAGTAAAGATCGAAGACCAGCACGAGCGCCAGGCCGAGCGCGAAAGAGTGCCGTCTCGACGCCAGTGCGCGCATGCATTTCCTGAGACCTACGGCGAGGCCGCTCTGCAGCAGCTTGGAGCTCATCTGCAAAACGTCGGCTTGCTCAAAGTCAACATGGCAGCCCGGGTATGGTCACTTGGCATAATGGTATTTCATGATCACGAAGTCCGGCCCGATCACGACGGGCGTATCGCCTGCCTTGCTCATCTCCTGCATCACATCGCGGCAAGTGCATTCGGACGGCATCTGGCACAATTTGCCGCCCACCCTGGCGACGCGTTGGAAGGCGAAATAAGGGTCATTGTCGCAAAGGAAGAACTCGGGATGAGCATATTTGGCTTCGTCGTCGCCGTCCCGAATATGGCGGAAGCGTCTCATGCTCTCGCGATCGGGCGGTACGATCGTAGTAATCAAGCTGGTCCCGCGCGTGAAGTACCATACGAGCGCATCATAGACGTTGGATACGAAAAGCTTGCCATGAAATTCCGGTTGACGGAGTGCGGCCGCGAAGGGCGGGCCGAGCGGCGGGATCTGCCGGTAGAGCTCGACGTTGCTCGCCAGATGGAGTGCTGAGAGGACCGCAACGGCGGCAATTCCCGACTTGGCGCCAAGCCGCGGCAGGCCTCTGCCCGAAGCTGGGGGGGCGCCTGCCTCCTCCTCGGGCCGCGTCGCCGTCGCGGCCTCGCCGGAGATGCTGACAGCGGCGGCCGTTCGTGCCAGCGCCATCCTTGCCTCCGCGAGGCGCGCGGGGAGCCAGGGAAGCTCCCGGAAATAAAGGGGCAGACGCAGCAGCACTTCGCAGATGAGGCCGAACGCCGCCGCGGCCGGTAATCCCACCGGCGACACCCCGCGTCCCCAAAGCCATGAGACGTAATCCGGAAGCAACATGCCGACGATGCTTGTCGCCGCCAGCGCGACGGTGACCCAGGTGGCCAAATCCTGAAGCCGGTCGCTCGGCCGCACAGACTCGCCCGACCGCCCGACGGCGGCTTCCGCGCGAAGACGGGGGAGCCGGACGAGGAGATACGCGATGAGGAGCAAGGCGAGCTTGGCGATCGCGAAGCCGAGCACGAGCACCCCCAGCGCGCCCAGCACGGCGACGCGCAGAAGGCGGGGCCGCGAAGCGCGCAGAAGCGTCGCGGCGCCGCATGCGATGAAGGTGGCGAAGAGCACGCGCGCCACCCACGAATTGCCCCCGAGCATGACCTGCCAATAGGCGGTCACGACATCGCGCAGCTGCGTGGGAGTGGGATCGGCAGCCCACATGACGATGTGCTTGGCCCGGTAAAGCGCCAGGAACCTGTCCGGATCCCAGGCTTGTCCCAATAGCGGTCCGGACAGCACGTTTCCCATGCGGCCGAAATAGGTGACGAGCAGATCGGTCGCAAAGAACTTGAATCCTGCATAACCAATGATCACGCAGAAATAGGCGATGAAGGTGAGTGCCGAGGGAAGCACGACCCAGGCGAGCAGATGCCGTCCGTCGAGCCGGCGGCGCGCATAGAGGCTCCACATGAAATAGAACGTGAGGCAAAAGAGAAAGAACGCCCAATCCGAGGATGCGATGAAAACGAACAAGAGCGCGAGGGCGGCGTTGCGGCCGCGCGCGCGCGCCTTCGGTGCTTGCCATTCGAGCCCCATCAGATAGACGAGAACCCACAGCATGATGGCATGCAGCCCGCGCAGGAGGTCGCCGGCCTCGGTGAAATAGACGCCGTAGGAGGTGGCAAAAAATCCCACCGCGGCGAGGGCCGCGATCGGCCCGAACAATCGGCGCAGCCCAAGGAAGCCGACGAGAAGGGAGAGTGCCGACAGCATGAGGCAGGCCAGGATGAGGCGCTCCTGCGTCATGCCCGCCGCGATGCCGATCATGGCCAAAAGCCGCGAGATGAAATTAGGGTGGTGAATGTAGTAATAGCCCAAAGCCGCGGGATCCGAGCTTGCGGCGTGGTCCTGGAGGAAGAACGAGTCAAAATCCTTGACCTGAAAGCTCGAGAGGAACATCCCAACCGATTCGCCTGTCTCGCGAATGCCGAAGAAGCCGCCCGCCCGCCGCCACAGCACGATGCTGATCGACCAGACCGCCAGCATGAGGACGAAGGCGGCGACAGTCGAGAGCCTCGCCACCAGAACATCGCTCTTGAGCGGCGCGCGTCGGTCAAGGTGAAGCAGCAGGAGACCCGCCAGTGGACAGACGAGCGCTGTCAGGATGAGCGCCGGCTCATGGCGCAATCCGACCGCAACGCCTGCCATCCATAGTGCCGAAAGCGCCGCCGCCGCGAGCAAGACCGCCAGGCGGTCGCGCTCAAGCCATGCCAGGAAGCGGTCCCGCCGAGGACGCAGCGCCGCCCAGCGCCGCAAGGGAGCCGCGATTTCGGCAACCATCAAGGCCGGAAATCTGCGGTCGATCGCCCCGATCCCCCAGCCGCCGATGGCGAAAAGCGCGATGCCAGCGAGATAGAAGAGGCAAGCCCGGGCCGAGGTATCGTAGGGCCGGTAGACCATCGTCACTTCCGTGGTTCCCGGCGGCACGACGACGCCGCGCATCGCCACATTGGTGGGATAGATGATCGTGCGCTTGCCATTCACGTAGGCGCGCCAGTAGGGATCGAAGCGCTCGTTGACCACGAGGAAGCGCGGTAGGGCGGAGGGCCGGAATTTGATGGTGGCGTACTGGTCGCGAAAATCCGCCTCGATGGCATTTTGCCCGGCGCTATCATAGCTGCCCCCGACGCCGCCTTCGGCATAGCTCAGATGCTCGACGTCGTAGCCCTTTGCGCTGA
>DASPPM010000312.1:0-11507 GCA_035625535.1 Alphaproteobacteria bacterium | reverse complement strand
GGTGTCGGAAAGCGCGAGCCCGATCGTCTTCTTGCCCACGTCGAGGCCGAGGAGGCGCTCTCCCTGCGCGAGGCAACCCTTGAGCTCGGCGATCGAGGAGAGGGGGGCCGACATGGAGCCTGCATATAGGCGCGGCGCCGGCCGGGCAAGGGCAGTTGCAGGCGAGCGCTCCCCGGTGCTAGTTTCCGCGCGCAAATTCGGCCAGGGCCGGCTGTCCCTCACCCTTCCCATCCCCGGGCACTTCGTCCCGGGGATGGGCCCCTTCCCTCTCCCGCAAGCGGGAGAGGGGAGATTTGCGCGGAACACGAAATGTCGGTCGACGAAGCAACGGTACGCAAGATCGCGCGTCTCGCGCGCATCAAGGTCAAGGACGAGGAGGTGGCACCCCTCGCCCGCGAGCTCTCGCAAATCCTCGCCTGGATCGAGCAGCTCAACGAGGTCGACACCGCGAAGGTGGCCCCGCTCGCCAGCACGGTCGACGCCAAGCTGCCCTGGCGCAAGGATGTCGTGAGCGACGGCGGCTATCGCGAAAAGATCCTGGCGAACGCGCCCGAGAGGGTCGAGGGCTTCTTCGCGGTGCCCAAGGTGGTGGAATGACCGCACTCACCGAGCTCAGCATCGCCGCTGCGCGCGACGGGCTCGCCAAGGGCGCCTTTTCCGCGCGTGAGCTCGCCGAAGCGCACCTCTCCGCGCTCGAGGCCGTGCGCCCGCTCAATGCCTTCATCAGCGAGACGCCGGAGAAGGCACTTGCCATGGCGGCGGCCTCGGACGCGCGCTTGAAACGCGGCGAGGCGGGCCTCATGGAAGGCATCCCGATCGCGATCAAGGATCTGTTCTGCACGGAGGGCGTGCTCACCACGGCCGCCTCCCATATCCTCGACGGGTTCACCCCACCTTACGAATCGACGGTCACCGCCAATCTGTGGCGCGCCGGCGCGGTCATGCTGGGGAAGACCAACCTCGACGAGTTCGCCATGGGCTCCTCCAACATGACGAGCTACTACCGCCCGGTCGAGAACCCCTGGCGGCGGCGCGGCGACAACCGTCCCTTGGTGCCCGGCGGCAGCTCGGGCGGCTCGGCGGCCGCGGTCGCCGCGCGCGCGGCCTTGGCCGCGACCGGCACCGACACCGGCGGCTCGATCCGCCAGCCGGCCGCCTTCTGCGGCATCGTGGGGCTCAAGCCGACCTACGGGCGCTGCTCGCGCTGGGGCATCGTCGCCTTCGCCTCCTCCCTCGACCAGGCGGGTCCGATGACGCGCAGCGTGCGCGACGCCGCGATCATGCTGCGCGCGATGGCGGGGCACGACGCCAAGGACTCGACCTCGGTCAAGCTCCCCGTGCCCGATTACGAGGCGGCGCTCGGCCGCTCGCTCAAGGGCCTCAAGGTCGGCATCCCCAAGGAGTACCGGGTCGACGGCATGCCGACCGGCATCGACGTGCTGTGGCAGCGGGGCTGGAGCTGGCTGAAGGATGCGGGTGCCGAGGTCGTCGAGGTCTCCCTGCCGCACACGAAGTATGCGCTGCCGACCTATTACATCATCGCTCCCGCCGAGGCCTCCTCCAACCTCGCGCGCTATGACGGCGTGCGCTACGGCCTGCGCGTGCCGGGCGAGGAGCTCATCGACATGTACGAGAATACGCGGGCGGATGGCTTCGGGCGCGAGGTGCGCCGGCGCGTCATGGTCGGCACCTACGTGCTGTCGGCGGGCTACTACGATGCCTATTACTTGAAGGCCCAGCGCGTGCGCGCCCTCATCCTCGGCGACTTCACCGAGGCCTTCAAGGCGGTCGACGTGATTCTCGCCCCCTCGACGCCGAGTGCGGCCTTCGCGGTCGGCGAGAAGATGGATGATCCGATCGCGATGTACTTGAACGACGTGTTCACCGTGCCCGCCAACCTCGCGGGCCTTCCGGGCATCTCGCTGCCGGCAGGCCTCTCGGAGGACGGCCTGCCGCTCGGCCTCCAGATCATCGGCCGCGCCTTCGATGAGGAGACCGTGCTCAAGGCGGCGGCGGCACTCGAGGCGGCGGCGGGATTCTCCGCCCGGCCCACCTTCACGGCGAGGAGGGCGTGAGGATGGCAGCGCTCATCGAGGGCAAGAGCGGCTCGTGGGAGACCGTCGTCGGGATCGAGGTCCACGCCCAGGTGATCTCGAACGCGAAGCTCTTCTCGGCTGCCGCGACCGCATTCGGCGCCGATCCCAATACGCAAGTGTCGTTCGTGGACGCCGCCATGCCCGGCATGTTGCCGGTCATCAACGAGGTGTGCATAGCGCAGGCGGTGCGCACGGGCCTCGGGCTCGAGGCCAAGCTCAATTTGCGCTCGGTGTTCGAGCGCAAGAACTACTTCTACGCGGACCTGCCGGCCGGCTATCAGATTTCGCAGTACAAAGAGCCGCTCGTGGGCGAGGGCCGCATCTCGATCGACCTCCCGGACGGCTCGCTGCGCGAGATCGGCATCGAGCGCCTCCACCTCGAGCAGGACACCGGCAAGAGCCTCCATGACCAGGACCCGCGGCGCACCTTCGTCGATCTCAACCGCTCGGGCGTCGCCCTCATGGAGATCGTCTCCAAGCCCGACCTGCGCTCGGCCGAGGAGGCGGGGATCTATTTGCGCAAGCTGCGCTCGATCCTGCGCTACTTGGGCACCTGCGACGGCAACATGGAGGAGGGCTCGATGCGCGCCGACGTGAACGTCTCGGTGCGCAGACCGGGCGCAGGCTTGGGGACGCGCTGCGAGATCAAGAACATGAACTCGATCCGCTTCGTCCAGCAGGCGATCGAGTACGAGGCGCGCCGGCAGGTCGAGCTCATCGAGAGCGGCGGCGTGGTCCGGCAGGAGACGCGCCTTTTCGATGCCAAGCGCGGCATCACGCGCGAGATGCGCACGAAGGAGGAGGCGCACGACTATCGCTACTTCCCCGATCCCGACCTCTTGCCCCTCGAGCTCGATCCGGCCTGGGTCGAGGACATGCGCAAGTCGCTGCCCGAGCTGCCGGACGCGAAGAAGGCGCGCCTCGTAGCCGAGCATGGCATCACACCCTATGATGCGAGCGTGCTGGTCGCCGATGCGGCGAATGCTGCATATTTCGAGGCCGTGGCCAAGGGACGCGACGGCAAGCTCGCGGCCAATTGGGTGATCTCGGAGCTCTTCGGCCGGCTCAACAAGGCGGGCAAGGACGTGACGGACTCTCCGGTGAGTGCCGCGAGCTTGGGCGGCCTCATCGATCTCGTCGCCGATCAGACGATCTCCGGGCGCACGGCCAAGGAGGTGTTCGACGAGATGTTCGAGACCGGCAAGTCCGCCGCTGAGATCGTCACGGCCAAGGGCTTGACGCAGATCACCGACCGCGGCGCCATCGAGGCGGCCGTCGCCAAGGTGATCGCCGATAACCCAGGCCAGGTGGCCAAATACAAGGCCGGCAAAGAGGGCGTGGTCGGCTGGCTCGTAGGCCAGGTCATGAAGGCGACGGGCGGAAAGGCCAATCCCAAGATGGTCAATGAGCTCTTGCGCAAAGAGCTCGAGCGCTGAGCATGGCCGAGGCGGGGGGCGGGTTTTGAGAGCCCGATTTTTGCCATATCCTTCACGCCGCCGATGCCGTTACAATCGGGGCCAGGTGCCGGAGGAGAGGGGATCGCACATGAAGGCAAGGCTGCTTCGCATCGCCGCCGGCGTGCTCGTCCTGCTTTTGGCGCTGGCGACGTCCGGCACTGCGCAAGTGCCGCCCCCACCTCCTGGCCAGGCGCCGCCGCCACCTCCCGGCGCCGCGGCGGCGCCCATGAGCCCGCAACAGCTCGACCAGATGCTGGCGCCGGTGGCGCTCTACCCCGATCCGCTGCTCATGGAGGTCCTGACGGCCGCCACCTATCCGCTCGAGGTCTCGCAGGCGGCGGCCTGGGCGCAGGATCCCAACAATGCGAGGCTCACGGGCGACGCGCTCTCGGCCGCCCTTGCCAATCAGGATTGGGACCCGAGCGTCAAGTCGTTGGTGCCCTTCCCGCAGGTGCTGCAGATGATGGCGGGGAATCTGGCCTGGCTGCAGGGGCTCGGCGATGCCTTCTTGGCCCAGCAATCGGACGTGATGGATTCGGTGCAGCGCCTGCGCCGCGCCGCGCAAGGCGCTGGCGGCCTCGCCTCGGGCCCGCAGGAGAGCGTGGTGACTGCCGACGGCATGATCGAGATCGAGCCCGTCAATCCCCAGATGGTCTACCTGCCGTGCTACGGCGTGGGCGTCTACGGGCCTTGGCCTTACGCCGCTTATCCGCCGATCGCGCTCGCGCTGTGGTCCGGCTGCGTCCCGGGGCCAGGCATCGTCTTCGGCGTCGGCTTCCCGATCGTGCCCTGGCTCTGGGGCTGGGGCGAGTGGGACTGGCGCAATCACCGCATCCATGTCGATGCCGGGCGCTTCGATCGTATCGACCCGCGGCGCGAGCATTTCAGCGGGGCGAACTGGACGCACGATGCCGCTCACCGCCGCGGCGTTCCCTATCGCGATCCCGCCACGCGCGCGCGCTTCGCGCCCGCACGTGGGCAGGCGCCGGCACCCTCCCGCGATGCCCGCGGCTTTCCGGCGCCGCCGCCTGCCGCGCCGCCGCCAAGAGCCGCGGCAGCTCCGCCGGCGCCTCGCGCAGCACCCCCGCCCGCACCCGCGGCGCGCGCGCCGTCGCCGGCCTTCGCCGGCGTCAGCAATGGTGCCAATGCGCGGACCGATTCGGCGCGCGGCCACCAGAGCCTGGCAGCGCCGCCGCCACGCGCGGCCGCCCCACCCCGCGCGCCCGCGCCGGCACCGCGCGCGGCGCCGCCGCCTGCGCCCGCGGCGCGGGGCGCGCCGCCGAAACCATGAGGGTCGCGAAAGGTCTCAGAGGACAGCGTACGAGGATGCTATGGTCCGTGTGAGATGGAATGCGCTCGGAATCTCGGCGCCGCTGCGGTTGGCACCGCTCGCGCTCGCAGCTGCGCTCGCGCTCGTGAGCGCTGCGGCGCCGGCCCATGCCGCTACCGGCCCAGAGGGCTTCACAACGCCCGAAGAGGCCCTCGCGGCCCTCGGCGCCGCGGCCGCTGCGGACCAGCCTGCCAAGATCGCTAAGATTCTCGGGCCGGCGGGGCGCAAGCTCGTCTATTCCGGCGATCCGGTCGCCGACAAGCAGGGCCGCGAGCGCTTTGCTGCCCGCTACGCCGAGGGCCACAAGATCGTCATGGAAGGCGACGCCAAGGCCACGGCCGAGGTCGGCGCCGACGCGTGGCCCATGCCGATCCCCCTCGTCAAGGAGGCGAACGCCTGGCACTTCGATGCCAAGGCGGCGGAAGAGGAAATCCTCGCCCGCCGCGTCGGCCGCAACGAGCTCAGCACGATCGAGGTTTGCCGCGCCTACGTGGAGGCGCAAAACGAATATGCCGCCAAGGACCGTCTCGGCCGCGGCCTGCGCGAGTATGCGATGAAGTTCCGCAGCAGCCCGAGCAAGCACGACGGGCTCTATTGGCCGGCCAAGGCGGGCGAGGAGGAGAGCCCTTTGGGCCCGCTCGTGACGAGCGCGCGCGCGGAGGGCTACGGTCCGCGCGCCGAGGGCGCAAAGCCGGCACCTTTTCACGGCTATTACTTCAGGATCCTGATGCGGCAAGGCAAAGACGCGCCCGGCGGTGCCTATAATTATGTCGTCAAGGGCCACATGATCGGCGGCTTCGCGCTCGTGGCCTTCCCGGCCAAATACCGCGATTCGGGCGTGATGACCTTCATCGTCAACCAGGACGGTGTCGTCTATCAGAGGGACCTCGGGCCCAAGACAAGCGACGTCGCCGGCCGCATGACGGCCTTCGATCCCGACGCCAACTGGAGCAAGGTTGCGCCTTGAGACGCTTCGCCGGCGTCCGGGGGCAATCACATGCTGATCGGTCTCAACGCGCCCACCCGCGGGACGCTCGCCACGCCGGAGACCCTGGTCAGCGTCGCTCAGGCCGGCGAGGCGATGGGCTTCGATTACCTCGCCTTCAGCGACCACGTCGTCATTCCGCGAGACATCGAGTCGCGCTACCCCTATGCCGCCAGCGGTGAATTCCCGGCCGGTGCGCGCGGCGATTGGCAGGAGCAACTGATCGCGGCCGCGTTCATCGCCGGCAAGACCTCGCGCTTGCGCCTGCTGACGTCGATCATGGTAGTGCCGCATCGTCCCGCGGTGCTCACCGCGAAGATGCTTGCCACCATCGACGTGCTGTCAGCGGGACGCCTCATCGTCGGCTGCGGCGCCGGTTGGCTCAAGGAGGAGTTCGCAGCGCTCGGCACCCCGCCCTTTGTCGAGCGCGGCGCCGTCACGGACGAATATCTCGCGGCGTTTCGTGCGCTTTGGACCGAGGACAAGCCGCGCTTCGAGGGCCGCTATGTTCGCTTCGCCGACGTGATCTTCTCGCCCAAGCCGGCCCAGAAGCCCCACCCGCCGCTCTGGATCGGCGGCGAAAGCGAGCCGGCGCTCAGCCGCGCCGCCCGCTTGGGCGACGGCTGGTACCCCATCGCGGTCAACCCTCGGCATCCGCTCGACACGCTTCAGCGCTACCGCGGCGCCGTCGCGCGCTTGCGCCGCCTCGCGGCCGAGGCCGGGCGCGATCCCTCGCGCATAGCACTCGGCTACCGCTGTCCCAGGCATGGCGCTGCCGCGCAATTGCGCACGGCCGAGGGCGAGCGGCGCCTCCTCGCCGGCACGCCGGCGGAGCTGGCGGCGGACCTGCGCTCGCTCAGCGAGATGGGAGTCGCGGCGGTCGATTTCGAGCTCTCCGGCGCCACGGCCGGCGCCACGATCGAGAACATGCAACGGTTCCGCGACGAGGTGCTCGCGCTCGTGTGAGCGGCGAAGGCGCGTGCCAAGAAATTTCGCCTTGAGCTCAGGCGGCGGCGTGATGATGTCATGACGCAATGTTGAAAGAGGAGGAGGGAAGAATGATCGACGTCTATAGCTGGGCCACACCCAACGGCCATAAGATCCACATCATGCTCGAGGAATGCGGCCTCGCCTACAAGGCCCATCCGATCAACATTGGCAGGGGCGATCAGTTCGATCCGGCCTTCCTCAAGATCAGCCCGAACAACCGCATCCCGGCGATCGTCGACCAGGACGGCCCCGGCGGCAAGCCGTTCTCGCTATTCGAATCGGGTGCCATTCTCGTCTATCTCGCCGGCAAGACGGGCAAGTTCCTGCCCACCGACATTCGCGGCCGCTACGTCGTGCTGCAGTGGCTCATGTTCCAGATGGGCAACATCGGCCCCATGTTCGGCCAGGCCCACCATTTCCGCAACTATGCGCCCGAGAAGCTTCCTTACGCGATCAACCGCTACACCAACGAGGCGGGCAGGCTTTACGGCGTCATGGACCGCCGCCTCGGCGAGGCCAAGTACTTGGGCGGCGAGCAGTACAGCATCGCCGACATCGCGACCTGGCCGTGGACGCGCTCGATCAGAAACCAGGGCCAAGAGCTCGAGAGCTTCCCCAACGTGAAGCGCTGGTTCCAGGCGATCGAGGCGCGGCCCGCCGTCCAGCGCGGCGTCAAGGTGCTCGCCGATCTCCGCCGCGAGGGTCCGCCCGACGAGAAGGCGAGGGAAATCCTCTTCGGCGCCACCCAATACGCGAGACGGTAGTACTCGCTCACCCCTATTGTTGAAAATTCCCTCTCCCGCTTGCGGGAGAGGGAAGGCTCACGCTCCCTCGACCGCGACGAGGCTCCCTTCGGAGGCCGACTGGCGCAACTTGAGGAGGGGCGCGTATTCCTTCGAGCCGTGCCAGCGCTTGGCCGCCGCCATGTCGGGGAACTCGATGATGACGACGCGGCCGGGCCGCCACTTGCCCTCGAGCGTCTCGTGCGCACCCCCGCGCACGAGAAAGCGGCCGCCGTGTTTCTCGATGGTGGCCATCACCTGCGCGCGGTATCGCGCGTAGGCGTCCTGATCCCTGATCTCGCCGATGTCGGCGATCACGTAAGCAGCCATGCCATCCTCCCTGGTGCGCTTGCGGTCGGATTATGCCAATATCGCGCGCGCGACAACAGCTCCTCCAGCACCACCTCAGTCAAATCCGCGGCCGTCATGACCGAAAGTAAGCCCTTGAAGCCCGCCACGCTCGCCGCCCAGGCCCTCGGCTGGATCGACGAGACGACCCATGCCGTCGTCGCCCCCATCCATCCCTCGACGACCTACATCCGCGATCCCGACAATCAGTACCGCACCGGCCGCGGCTACAGCCGCGACGACAACCCGAGCTACGACCAGGCCGAGGCGCTCCTCAAGACGCTCGAGGGCGGGCGGGATTGCCTCCTCTTCGCCTCCGGCATGGCCGCCGCGACCGCGGTGTTCCAGGCGCTCAAGCCGGGCGATCACGTGATCGCCCAGAGCGTCATGTATTGGGGCCTGAGGAAGTGGCTCGGCGAGTTCGCGACCGAGTGGGGGCTCGAGGTCGCCTTCACCCCGCCCGGCGACGCCGCGGCGCTCAAGGCGGCCCTCAAGCCCGGCCGCACGCGGATCGTGTGGATCGAGACGCCTGCCAATCCGACCTGCGCGGTCACGGACATCGCGGCGTGGGCGGCCCTCGCGCATGAGGCCGGAGCGCTCCTCGCCGTCGACGGCACGGTGGCGACGCCGGTCTTGACGCGACCGCTCGCGCTCGGCGCCGACATCGTGATGCATTCCGCGACCAAGTATCTGAACGGGCACGACGACGTGGTCGGCGGCGCGCTCGTCACGGCCGACGAGGGCGGCATTTGGCCGCGCATCCGCCGCATCCGCCACGACAACGGCGCGGTCATCGGGCCGTTCGAGGCCTGGCTTCTCCTGCGCGGCATGCGCACGCTCTATCTTCGCGTCGCGCGCGCGTCCGCAAGCGCGCTTGAGCTCGCCCAGCATTTCGAGCATCACCCCGCGGTCCTAGCCGTGCATTACCCCGGCTTGCCGGGCGACCCCGGATACGCGGTCAGCCGCAAACAGATGCAAGGCGGGTTCGGCGGCGTGCTCTCCTTGCGCGTCCGCGGCGGGGAGGAGGCCGCGATCGCCGCGGCCGCGCGCGTCAAGGTCTTCAAGCGCGCGACCTCGCTCGGCGGGGTCGAGAGCCTCATCGAGCACCGCGCCAGCATCGAGGGCGCCGAATCGCCCGTGCCGCGCGATCTCCTGCGCATCTCGGTCGGCATCGAGGATGTGGATGATCTCAAGGCCGATCTCGCGCAGGCGCTCGGGTGAGCGGCCGACGCTCGACGGACGGCGGACGACGGAACGAGACTCATGTTCCAGATGGGCGGCGTCGGCCCTATGTTCGGCCAGTGTCGCCATTTTCGCCGCGGGGCACCCAAGAAGATCCCTTGCGCGATCGAGCGCTACGGCAACGCTTCACCATCGCCGACGTGGCGACCTATCCTTGGGCGGCTGCCGCGGCTGCCGCGCCCCTTCCCGGCGAAGCGTCATCAATCCGTCATCAACTTCATATAAGAGGGCACCGGTCCCTCAACGTCTTGGGATTGGCGGTGGCTGGTTTCCCCTATGGCGCAATAGGTCCCGAGCGGCGGCGGTGAAGATTCTGCTGGTGACCGACGCTTGGCCGCCGCAAGTGAACGGCGTGGTGCGCACGCTCAAGGAGACGATCCGCCAGCTCGAGATTTTCGGACACGCTTGCGAGGTGATCTCGCCCGAGGGAATGCGTACCATTCCCTGTCCGAGCTATCCGGAGATCCGCCTCGCAGTCTTCGCCGCCCGCGAGGTCGCGCGCCGAATCGACGCCGCGGCGGCGGAGGCGGTGCACATCGTGACCGAGGGACCGCTGGGGATCGCGGCGCGGCGCCATTGCTTGCGCGCGGGCGTCCCCTTCACCACCGCCTATCACACCGCCTTTCCCGAGTATCTCGAGGCGCGGCTGCCGCTTTCGCTCGCCTTCGGCTACGCCTTCATGCGCCGCTTCCACGCGCCTTCGCAGGGCGTGATGGTGCCGACCGAGACGCTGACGCGGCGTCTCAGCGAGCGCGGCTTCGGCCGTCTCAAGATGTGGTCGCGCGGCGTCGACGGAAGGCTCTTCCGCCCGCGCCGGAAGGACTTTCTCAGCGGCCCGCGCCCGCTCTACCTCTATGCCGGCCGCATCGCGGTCGAGAAAAACATCGAGGCCTTTCTCAAGCTCTCGCTCAAGGGCACGAAATACGTGGTCGGCGCCGGCCCGCAGCTGGCCAGGCTCAAGGCCAAGTACCCGGGTGCCTGCTACACCGGCTATGTCGACGACGAGACGCTCGCCGCCTGCTACGCCTCGGCCGATGTCTTCGTCTTCCCCAGCCGCTCGGACACCTTCGGTCTCGTTCTGCTCGAGGCCCTCGCGAGCGGCCTTCCCGTGGCAGCCTTCCGCGTGACCGGGCCGCTCGACGTGATCGGCGCGAGCGGGGCGGGCTCGCTTTCCGACGACCTCGCGGAGGCCGTCGATGGCGCGCTCGCGATCCGGACCGAGGCCTGCCGCGCGCACGCGCTCTCCTTCTCCTGGGCGGACGCCACCCGGCAATTCCTCGACAATATCGCGTCCGCGGCGCGCTCCGGCGCGCGCCCGTCGGTTGACAGTGCGCCGGTCGGCGGCTAAGTAACGAGCCCCGGCCCGAGGCCCTGCCCCCGCAGCTCGGCGCCGGCCGCCTTTCCGGCCACGGAGCGATGGGTGAGTGGCTGAAACCAACGGTTTGCTAAACCGTCATACGGGGTTAACCCGTATCGAGGGTTCGAATCCCTCTCGCTCCGCCAGTTCAGAATAGAACTACGAAGGCTCAGCCTGCCTTCCGCGATAGCGTGAGCGGCAGGTCGAGCTCCACCCGGTCGTGCATCACTTTGGGCGTGATGCGGCCGCGCTCGCCGCGTTCGAGGCGGACCAGCCCATAGCCTTCCATCGTCCTGAGCGTGCGCGAAAGGTTGGACTTCGCCTTGCCGGTGATGCGGGCCAGCTCGTCCAGCGAGCCGGGCGCCTTCTCGGCGATGACGCGCAGCAGCTCGCGGTTACCGGCCGACAAGACTTTGGCGAAGGACTCCGTCGAGATGAACCAGACCTTGGGCTCCTCGGGCGAGACGCGCCGTTTGCCTCGCGCCACGGCCATGGTACGCGCCTTCATCTCCTCGTAGCTCGCGATGCCGACCTTCAAGGTCGTCATGGGATCACTCCTCTCTCGCGCAACACCGCATCCACGGTCTCCCAGAAGTCGGCGAGCAGGGTCGCCGCATTCCGGTACTCGTACGGCCGGATGCTTCGAAGCCGGTGGCGATGGTCCTGCGGGTCGCCACGCTTCTGCCGCGTCATTGGATGGGCGTTATCAAAGCCCACCAGCCGCTCGCCATCGGGGCCGTGCAGCGTGAGCGAGTAGTCGATGCCATGCGGTTTCTCCGGCGACACCGGCACTGGCGTCACGACGAACCGGACCCAGTGGCCGCCCTCCGGGTCCAACACGAGAACCTGCCGAGGTTGAGGAGCACATCGAGGGTCGGGGCACGCGGCTCAGTCACGGCATATAGTTGTCATACTGAAGC
>DASPPM010000311.1:0-8476 GCA_035625535.1 Alphaproteobacteria bacterium | reverse complement strand
GCCGTGGCCCTGGCAGATGAGCTCGGCGATGCGCTCGAGCTCGAGCGGTCCGGTGTGCTGCGGATGGCCGCACTTGGTGATGTGGGCATAGGCGTAGACGCGCCTCTCTCCGCCCACGAGCTCGACCGGAACCGCGCGCTGCTCGTAGACGTTGCCGGTCATCTCGCGCTCGTGGAGATAGGCGAAGACCTCCTCGCGCCGCACCGGTGCCACCCGGTAGGCGATGCCGCGGCAGGAGCCGCCCGGCTGGAGGCCGAGCACCAGGCCGGGCCGCTCGGGCGTGCCGCGATAGCGCCGCGAGTAGATGCAGAAGGCGCGATGGTAGCCGCGCAGGAGACCCGCCTCGCGCTCGAGATAGGCGAAGCCCGGGTCCCACATGAGCGAGCCGTAGCCGAAGATCCAGAGCTCTTCGCGCGCCGCCATCGGATCAGCCGTTGACGAGGGCCACACCCGCGGCCGCGATCGCCATGCCGGCGATGGCCGTGGGCGCGAGCGTCTCGCCCAGGAGGAAGTAGGCGAAGAGTGCGGTCATGGGCGGCACCAGATAGAAGAGGCTCGCGACGCGCGCGGCGGCCCCCCGCCTGATCATGACATAGAGGAGGAAGACGGCGCCCAAGGAGAGCCCCAGGCTGAGCCAGAGCAGCGCCAATAAAAGCTCCGGCGTCCACTCGATGTGCTGGCGCTCGAAGAGCGCGGACAAGAGCGCCATCAGGAGGCCTGCCGAGGCATATTGGATGAAGGCGCCGGTGCGCAGGTCGAGGGCCGCGCAATATTTCTTCTGATAGAGCATGCCCGCCGTGATGCCGAGAAGGGCCACGAGCGAGGCAAAGAGCCCGATCCCGCCCACGCCTTCGAGATCGAGCGTGCGCGAGACCACGAGCGCCACGCCCAAGAGGCCGAGGACGAGGCCCAGCCATTGCCGCGGCCCCACGCGCTCGCCCAGGAGCGGCCCCACCACGGCCGCGGTCAAAAGCGGCTGGATGCCGACGACGAGCGCCACGATGCCCGCGGGCATGACCGTGAAGGCGACGAAGCAGCCGCCGAGATAGACCCCTTGCACGAGGAGCCCCGCCACCGTGATATGGCCAGCCTCGCCCCAGCTCGCGGGCCAGGGCGCGCGGAAGACGAGCGCCAAGGGCAACAGCACCGCGACCGCTGAGAAAAAGCGGACGGAGAGCAAAGTGAAAGGCTCGGCGTGGGGCAAGGCATATTTGGCGCCGATGAAGCCGCTGCTCCACAGCAGCACGAAGAGCACGGGTACTAACGCGCGCTGGTCGAGACGATGGCGGGAGATGGGGAAGCTGGACATGACCCTCCGAAACCGCGGCAAAAATCTCATGGCCGCGGTCCCGCATGCAAGCCACTCCATGAGCTGGGGCGCCATGCCGTGAGCGCAGAGCGTGACGCGGGCCGCCCTAGCCTCTATAACCGCAAGGACGCTCGCCGCTCCCTCGTAATTGCCGGGATCGCCATGCCGCAGCACCGCCGCCTCCCTATCGCCGCCGCCTTGCTGCTGCTCGCCGCCGCGGGCTACACCGGGTTCTGGTTCTTCGAGGCGCATCTCGTCAGAAGCGGTCTCGCCGAGTGGAGCGCAGCACGGCGCGCAGAGGGGCTCGTGGTCGATTATGGCGCGCCGCGGCTTTCCGGCTTCCCCTTCCGCATCGCGGTCCGCCTCGACCATCCGGCGGTGGCGGCGCCCGAGCAGCACTGGCGCTGGACGGGCGAGGCGGTCGAGGCAGACGTGCGCCCCTGGGCCTTCCACCACGTCACGGTGCACCCGTTGGGCCGGCAGGAGGTCGCCTTCGTCGCCGCCGGCGAGAATGCGGTGGCAAGCGCGAGTGCCGCAGAAGCGATTGCGGTCGTCGATGTCGACGCGCGCGGGCGCCTCCAAGAGGGGAGCTTCGATGCCGAGACGCTCACGCTCGCCGGAGCGGCCGGGCCGCCGGCGCTTGTGGCGCGCTCCGTCCATCTCGAGCTCGCCGGGCCCGGGGAAGCGCCTGCCCCCGCCAAGGGCCCGGCACTGCCTCTGAGTGCCGTGCTCAGCTTGCGCCTCGAGGAGGTGACGCTCGCCTCGGCGGCGGGAAGCCCGCTCGGCCCCACGCTCGGCTCGTTGGCACTCGAGGCCCAGGTGAGGGGCCCGTTCGAGGGAAAGAGCCCCATGCAGGCCCTCACCGCCTGGCGCGACGCCGGCGGCACGCTCGAGCTCACGAGCTTCGCGCTCGCCTGGGGACCCTTGCAGCTCGCCGGCAACGCCACCTTGGCGCTCGATCCCAATTTGCAGCCCGAGGGGGCGGGGACCGGCGAGATCCGCGGCTTTGCCGAGACCATCGATGCGCTGGTCGGGCAAGGGCTGGTCAAGCCCGACACCGGCGCGCTCGCCAAGGCGGCACTCGGTCTCGTGGCCAAGGCGCCTGCGGGCGGCGGGGCCAAGGTGCTGACCGTCCCGCTCAGCATCCAAAAGCAGGTGCTCTACGCCGGCCCCTTCGGCCTCATGAGGCTGCCCACGATCAAATGGGCGGGGTGAGCGCCGCGGCGTGCCGCTCGCTCACGCGCCGGCCGCGATCGAGCGCGATCGCGCGCATCGCCGCCACGCTCACTCTCCCCACATGAGGAAAAGGCCGATGTCGCCGGGAAAGCCGCCCGGGAACTCGAGCACTCGTGCCGCCAAGTGGAAGCCTTGGGGCTTCAGCTCGTGCTCCCAGCGCAGGTATATTTCCGCGGCCTCGCCGCGCAGGGTCCGGTGCCAGTGGGCCTCGGGCGCGTTGATCGCCCGGCCGCCGTCGCTGCACAACTCGCGCGGAAAGCGCAGCAGCATGAATTCCTTGGCGCCGTGCTCGGCGGCCTCCCGGGCCTGGTGGAGAATGGCCTGCCACTTCGCGTCGGCGACGTGGTGATCGATGAGCTCCTTGACCGTTTTCCGGCGCTCTTCCGCGGCGGTGCTTTGCTCGGCGGCGCGCCGCAGCGCCACCTGGTGCTTGGAATCGGCCACCAGGTCGCGAAAATGGCCGGCACTCACGCCGGCGGCCGCAGCGCCGCCCGAGAGTGCCGCGGCGCGTGCGGCGGAGCCGCGGGCGTGGAGGTAATGCTCGTCGATGTCTGCAAGCAAGCCGAAGAGACGCTTGACCCCGTGAGGTTCCGGCGCTGCCGAGCCCTCCTCGGCGGCGAGGGCGTTGAGAAGGTCGGCGCGGCTCACGATGCCCACGATGCGGCCCTGCCGCACGACCGGTACGCGCTTGATGCGATGGGCGGCGAGGAGGCGCGCGATCTCCGCGACCCCGGTCTCGTCGCTCACCGTCACCACGGGCGCCGACATGATCTCGCCCGCCGTTTGCTCCCGCGCGCGCATGCTGGCGAGAAACTCCGGGCTGAGCTCCTCGCCCTCCGCAAGGAGCGTCAGCCACCAGTCGCGCCGTGCCTCGCGCTCCTTATCCCTGCGGCCGAGGAGGTCGCCCTCGCTCACGATGCCGAGCACAGTACCGTCGCGGTCGACCACCGGGATGGCACTGATGCCGTTTTCAAGGAGAAGCCGAGCGACCTGCCGAATGGGGGTGTCGGCGTGCGTCGACACGACCTTCGTGGTCATGATGTCCGATGCCCTCATCGGCTCCGCTCCTGACTCACGCCTGCTTCGCCTCGATCAGGCCGCGGCGCACCGCGCGCGTGCGCGTGAACCACTCCTCGAGCATGTCGCCCTGGCCGTAGCGCACCATGCGCTGCAGCGCGGTCAGGTCCTCGCTGAAGCGGCCGAGCATCTCGAGCACCGCGTCGCGGTTGTTGAGGAAGACGTCGCGCCACATCACCGGGTCCGAGGCGGCGATGCGCGTGAAGTCGCGGAAGCCGCCGGCCGCGAACTTGATCACCTCGGAGTTGGTCAGCTCCTCGAGGTGCGTGGCGGTGCCGACGATGCAATAGGCGATCAAGTGCGGCAGGTGCGAGGTGATGGCGAGCACGATGTCGTGATGCTTGGGGTCCAGGCGCTCGATGCTCATCCCGCAGCGGCGCCAGAACTCGGCGAGCTTTTCCGTGGCGGCCTCGTCCGTGCCCTCGGTCGGCGTCAGGATGCACCAGCGCCCGTCGAAGAGCTCGGCGAAGCCCGACTCCGGGCCCGAATGCTCGGTGCCCGCGACCGGATGGCCCGGCACGAAATGCACGCCCGCGGGCACGTGCGGAGCGATCTGGGCGATCGCCTGCTCCTTGACCGAGCCCACGTCCGTCAGGATGGCGCCCTTGGCGAGGTGCGGCGCGATCGCTTGAGCGAGCGCCTCATAGGTGCCGAGCGGCGTGCACAGCATCACGAGATCGGCGCCCTCGACGCAGGCTTCCGCGCGCGCGTAAGCGCCATCGACGATGCCGAGCGCAAGGGCCGTCTTGCGGCTGCGCTCGCTCTTGGCGCAGCAGACGACGCTACGGGCCAGGCCGTCGCGCTTCACCCGGCGCGCCACCGAGGAGCCCACGAGCCCGATGCCGATGAGGGCGATACGCTCGAAGAGCGGTCCGCTCGACATGGCTAGGCGCCCATGAACTCGGCGAGCGTCGAGACGAGGAGGCGCATCTCGTCCTCGCGCCCGATGGTGATGCGCAAGCTGTCCGGCAGCTTGTAGGCGCCCATCTTGCGCGGGATGATGCCGTGCCGGGCGAGGAAGGCGTCGGCCGCGTCGGCATTGTGGTGCCGCTCCCGGGGAAAGCGCACCAGCACGAAATTGCCGACCGACGGCGCCACCTTGAGCCCGATCCTCTCGAGCTCGGCGCTCACCCAGGGCAGCCAGATGTCGTTGTTGGCGCGCGCGGCGGCGACGTGCGCGATGTCCTCGAGTGCCGCGAGGGCCGCGGCCTGCGCGGGTGCGGTCACGTTGAAGGGGTTGCGCAGGCGGTTGAGCACGTCGGCGACGGCGGGCGGGCAATAGGCCCAGCCGAGGCGCACGCCCGCAAGCCCATAGATCTTGGAGAAGGTGCGCGTCATCACCACGTTGTCGTGCGCGTCGACGAGCTCCGCACCCGCGCTGTAGTCGTTGCGCGTCACGTACTCCGCGTAGGCCGCGTCGATCACCAAGAGCACGTCCTTGGGCAGGCCGTGCACGAGGCGCCGCACCTCGTCCCTGGCAAGGTAGCTCCCGGTCGGATTGTTCGGGTTGGCGAGAAAGAGAATGCGCGTCTTCTGCGAGAGCCCGGCAAGGAGGGCCTTCACGTCCGCGCGCAGCGCCTTCTCGCGCGCGGCCACCGGCTTGGCCCCGACGCCCAAGGCCGAGATCGGGTACATGAGGAAGCCGTACTCGCTGTAAAGCACCTCCTCTCCCGGTCCGGCGTAAGCGCGCGTCAAGAGCGTGATGAGCTCGTCCGAGCCCGCGCCGCACACGATGCGCTCGGCATCGAGGCCGTAATGGCGGCCGAGCGCGCGCCTCAAAGGCTCGTACGTGCCGTCCGGGTAACGGTGCTGCTCGCGCGCGCACTTCTCGAGCGCCGCGATCGCGCGCGGGCTGGGGCCGAGCGCGTTCTCGTTGGAGGACAGCTTGATGATCCGCTCGACGCCGGCAATCACCGACTCGCCGGCCCTGTAGGGCTCGATCGAGAGAATGCCGGGCCTTGGCTTGAGTGCATTCACGGCGCTCTGTCCCTCATGCATTTGTCGCCCTCTTCGCCGCGAGCTCGTCCGCCTCGAAGGGGAGCGCGTAGCCGCCTATATGGAAGAGGCGCCGGATGCCGCCCGCCATCGCGTCCGCGAAGGCGGCGAGCCGCGCGTCCTCCTTGGCGACGAACTCGGAGAGCTCGACGAGAACGAGACGGCGCCCACCCTGCCCCTCCTGCCAAGCAGCGAAGAAGCAAGACTCGAGCCCGGCCTTGTCGAGCTCAGCGCGGAGCCGCGCGCGGCTGAGCTCGTCGCTCACCTCGAACGCGACGTAGCTGTGGTCGCGCCCGCTCGCCTCGACAACGACCGGCCCCACCACCAGCGCCGCCAAGCCCTCGCCGCGCGCATTGTTGCTTGGTGCGATGGGGAGGCGCGCCATGACATGGGGGACCCGATCGTCCTCGCGCGCCAACAGGCGCCACCAGGGGTCGGGGTCGTCGTTCCGGATCGCGGGCAGCACGCCGACCACCGCATTGCCCTCGTTGAGCGCGCCGATCACCTGGCTCGAGGTGGCGTGGGCGATGAAGGTCGCGGTGCTGCCGTAATGATCGCGCGCCAGGTCCCAGTAGCCGGGCTGCTCCTTGGGCGCGAAGACGGCGACCGAGAAGACGCCCTGCACGGCGAGCGGCGCCGAGATGATCTCGCGCCAAAGACGCACCAGGGCCGGCTTGGGGAAGGCCCCGCGATGGCGCGCCACGAGGCGGCGCAGCACGATCGCCTCGCGGCCCGGGCGCAGGTAGGTCCCGGCCGCAGCCATGGCGCTGCCCTTGACCGCGGCGATCTCCGAGATCACCGCGGCGCGCCGCATGATGAGATCGTGGATCGCGTCGTCGATCTCATCGATCTCGCGGCGAAGCTCCTCGAGGGAGCGAAGGGGTTGCTGCATCTTCATGGGAGCCTGGGTTCCGAGGGCGGCATAGTCATACTGGCAGCGCCCCCCGAAAGCAAAGAAAACATTGACAGTTGGCCGCCTTGGTCCCCATCTATCCCCCTCGCGCGACGGCGCTTAAGACGCCTCGCGGGCAAGCAATGGACGAGAGAAGGATGGCCGCAACAGACGCGCTTTCCGAGGCCGAGGCGCCCGCCCGCCCCGGCCTTTATGCCGAATTCGGCCGCGACCAGCCGTTCAAGCTCGATTCGGGCGCCGAGCTCGGCCCCTTCACCATCGCCTACCAGACCTACGGCAAGCTCAATGCCGCCAAGTCCAACGCCATTCTCGTTTGCCACGCGCTCTCGGGCGACCAGTTCGTCACCGGCATCAACCCGCTGACCGGGCGCGAGGGCTGGTGGGAGACCATGGTGGGGCCGGGGCTCACCCTCGACACCACGCGCTATTTCGTGCTTTGCGCGAACGTGCTCGGAGGCTGCATGGGTACCGCCGGCCCCAAGGAGATCTGCCCGGCGACGGGCGAGCCTTGGGGTCTTTCCTTTCCCGTCATCACGGTCGCGGACATGGTGCGCGCCCAGAAGCTGCTCATCGACCGCCTCGGCATCGAGAAGCTGTTCTGCGTGACCGGCGGCTCGATGGGCGGCATGCAGGCGCTGCAGTGGGCCGCGAGCTATCCCGAGCGCCTGGTCACCGCGGTGCCGGTGGCGACCGCGGCGCGACACTCCGCCCAGAACATCGCCTTCCACGAGGTCGGGCGCCAGGCGATCATGGCGGACCCCGACTGGTGCGAGGGCGATTATTTGCGCCGCGGCAAGGTGCCCCAGCGCGGGCTGGCGGTCGCGCGCATGGCTGCCCACATCACCTATCTCTCGGAAGCGGCGCTTCACCGCAAGTTCGGGCGCAATCTGCAGGACCGGCTCAGCATCACCTACGGCTTCGACGCCGATTTCCAGGTCGAGAGCTACCTGCGCCACCAGGGCTCTACCTTCGTCGACCGCTTCGATGCCAACTCCTATCTCTACATCACGCGCGCGATGGACTATTTCGACCTGGCGCAGGAGCACGGCGGCGTCTTGGCGAACGCCTTCAGGAAATCGCCGGTGCGCTTCTGCGTCATCTCCTTCACCAGCGACTGGCTTTTCCCCACGCCCGAGAGCAAGGAGATCGTGCGCGCGCTCAACTCGGTCGCGGCCAACGTGAGCTTCGTCGAGGTCCGCTCGGACAAGGGGCACGACGCCTTCCTGCTCGACGAGCCGGAGTTCTTCGCGACCTTCAGCGGCTTCCTCGCAGGCGCGGCCAAGCACATCGGGCTCGAGCCCGCATGAGGGCCTCGTGGAAATGAGCCGGCCTCAGCGGAGCGCCGCCCCGCTCCGGCTCGATCTCCAGGTCATCGCCGACATGATCGAGCCGCGCACGCGCGTGCTCGACGTCGGCTGTGGCGACGGAGCGTTGCTCGCCTATCTCGACCACGCCAAAGGGGTCGACGGGCGCGGCATCGAGCTGAGCCAGGCCGGCGTGAATGCCTGCGTGAGCCACGGGCTCTCGGTCATCCAGGGCGACGCGGATACCGATCTCAAGGACTATCCGAAGCACTCCTTCGACTATGCCGTGCTGAGCCAGACGCTGCCGGCGACGAGCGACCCCAAGGGCGTCCTGCTCGGCCTCGTGCGCATCGGCCGCCATGCCATCGTCTCGATCCCCAATTTCGGCAATTGGCGCCTGCGCCTGAGCTTGCTGATGGGCGGCCAAATCGCGATCCCGGACGGCAACGCCCACCGCTGGCACGACACGCCCAACATCCATCCTTGCACGATCGCGGACTTCGTCGAGCTCTCGGCGGAGCTCGGCATCCGCATCCTGCGCAGCGTGTCGATCGACCGGCGCGGGCGCATGCGCCAATCCGCCACGCCGCGCCCGCTCGCCAATCTCGTCGACGAGCAGGCGATCTTCCTCCTCGCCAAGGA
>DASPPM010000310.1:0-2554 GCA_035625535.1 Alphaproteobacteria bacterium | reverse complement strand
GCCTTCGGGGACTGCCTGGTGAATTCGCTCTACGCCGTCTACGAGCGCGCCGAGCCCGGCTTCCAGGAGCGCTATCTCGCCATGCTGCGCGCGGGCGGGACGCTCCACCACAAGGAGCTCTTGGCACCCTTCGGGCTCGACGCCTCCGACCCGGGCTTCTGGGCCAAGGGGCTCGAGCTCATCGAGCGCTTCATCGGCGAGCTCGAGGCGACGCTCTGATGGCGCGGAAGAAGATCGCGCCGCAGACGGAGGGCAGGCCGGCGAGCGGCGAGGAAAGCACGCTCGGCGCCCGCGTCAAGCGCTACGCGCGCGTGGGGCGGGCCGTCGGCGGGCTCGCGGTCGAGCTCGCGGGAAAACGCTACCTCGGCTTCTCGCTCGACCGCAGCCGGCACGCGAGCGAGCTCGCGACGGCACTCGGCGGCCTCAAGGGCCCGCTCATGAAGGTGGCCCAGCTGCTCTCGACCATTCCCGACGCGCTGCCGAGCGAATATGCGAGCGAGCTCTCGCGCCTCCAGGCCAATGCGCCCGCCATGGGCTGGCCCTTCGTGCGCCGGCGCATGGCGGCCGAGCTGGGCCCTGACTGGCTCGCGCGCTTCAAATCCTTCGAGCGTGCCGCCGCGCGCGCGGCCTCGCTCGGCCAGGTGCATCGCGCCGTCTCGCTCGACGGCCGGCCGCTCGCGGCCAAGCTCCAGTACCCGGAGATGGCCTCGGTCGTCGCCGCGGACCTCGCCCAGCTCAAGCTCGTCTTCGCGATCTACGAGCGCTACGACAAGGCGATCTCGACCAAGCACATCCACGCCGAGATCGCCGAGCGCCTCGGCGAGGAGCTCGACTACGAGCGCGAGGCGCGCCACATGCGGCTCTATGGCGAGATGCTGCGCGCGGAGGCGGGCGTGCACGTGCCCGAAGTGCTGCCGGAGCTCTCGACCAAGCGCCTCCTCACCATGACCTGGCTCGAGGGCGCGCCGCTCGTCGCCTGCAAGGACTGGCCGCTCGAGCGGCGCAACAAGATCGCCTACAACATGTTCCGCGCCTGGTACGTGCCGTTCTATTTCTACGGCGTGATCCACGGCGACCCGCATCTCGGCAATTACACGGTGCGGCCGGACGGCTCGATCAATCTCATGGACTTCGGCTGCATCCGCGTCTTCAAGAGCCCCTTCGTCAAGGGCGTCATCGATCTCTATTGGGCGCTCCGCAACCACGACCAGGCGCTCGCGGTCCACGCCTACGAGACCTGGGGCTTCACGAACCTGAGCAAAGCGGTGATCGAGACGCTCAACCTGTGGGCGCGCTTCGTCTATGCGCCCCTCATGGAGGACCGCGAGCGGTTGATCGAGGAGACCAACACCGGGAACTACGGTGCCGAGGTCGCGAGCAAGGTGCACCGCGAGCTGCGCCGGCTCGGCGGGGTGACGCCGCCGCGCGAGTTCGTGCTCATGGACCGCGCCGCCATCGGGCTCGGTGCGGTCTTCCTCCATCTCGCCGCGCACATCAACTGGTACCGGCTCTTCCACGAGCTCATCAAGGACTTCGACGAGGCCGCACTCGCCAAGCGCCAGGCCGCGGCGCTTCGGCGCCAGGGCCTGCCCGTGCCGGGGTGAGATCGAGACGCCGCCGCCCGGTCAGCTGCCGGACTTTCCGCCCACGGGAATGGTCGGCGTCAAGGCGGGCGCGGGCGGATTGGCCTGCATGGTGAGGATTTGCGAGACGAGCGCAAAATCGGACTTCGATAAATCGTCATCGCTAGCAATGTGATACCGAGATGTCGGTCGGGCGCGCTCTCGAAACGATTCGACCGCCCACCCTCCACTGCGCCGCCGTCCGGTACGGCATCAATGGGGACCCACCCCAATAGTTGGAGTTGGCTGCGTCGTTTGAGCCGGTATCGCCATAATCGACATGAGTTCGGAGATCAACGCAAAATTTCTCTTTGACGTTTCGTCTTCATTGGCTATGGAATACCGCTTGCCGTTGCTCGAAAACGAAACATAGGCCGAAGGCGCGGCCGTTAGCGTCCCATCGTCCGTCACGATAATTAGAATGAAGCGCCGCATCTCGGCAAGCCAGGATTCAAGGTGCGCCGTGAGGAGTTTCTCCTCCGGCGTGTCCTTGCGGACACCGGCAAAAATTTCAGGGTACAATTTTTTACAATCTTTATAACTCTCTTCATGGGACAGCAATGAAAATACCGGTCCACTGGACGCACGAATGTAACACGCGATTAAGCTCGCCCACTTGGCTTGGGTCTCAGTTCGGTCAGGATTTTCGCAGCCGCCCACGGTATACTCAATGACGTTGCCACCATGCGTAGGAAACCCGCGCCGAGCTGTGCAGCCGTTCGTCGAATCCTCGTCGTCTGGCAGAAGCACGTAGAAATCTGGCGTCTGTTGCCAATTCGAGGACGCCATATTCCACTTTTCGTTCCGTATTTGCATGTAAATTTTAGGGGTCACGAACTCAATCAGAGGGCTCGTCAAATCGGTTGCCGCCTTTAACACGCCGAGCGCCGAGCGCGTCCGCATCAACGGCGCCAGGTCACATGATCCATTCG
>DASPPM010000309.1:0-7776 GCA_035625535.1 Alphaproteobacteria bacterium | reverse complement strand
CGCGGCCCGCACCTCGGGCTTGAGAGGATAGCGCTTCAGCACGGCCTCGCGATCCTGCCGGTATTCCGTCGCTCGCGCGGGCTCCAGCAGGTCGAAGCACAGCTTGCTCAGCCAATAATCCCGCATGCCGGCACCTCCACCGAATATTGAGCCTCGCGCCATCCCAAGACAAGGCTTCCCGATTGAGTCGCCGCCCGCAATCCGATACCGTCCGCGCACAGCGACCGCGCCCGTCCTCGGGGATGAGGCGCGACAAGGGGAAGGGGATACTCATGACACGAACGGAGGCGGCACTCGCCGCCAGCGCCTCGCCGTGAGCCGAGCGATCGAGATCCGATTGGGCGGCTACGGGCCGCCCACGACGTCCTTCAGCCGCGCCCTCAAGCTGATCGGGGAGCGGCTCAAGGGCGAGCTCGGCGCCGCCGTCGAGGTCCGCTATGTCTGGAACATCATGGATTTCGGCTACCGTGCCGAGGACATCCTGTGGCTGGTCGAAAGCGGCCTCCTGACGCTCGGGTACCAGTCGACCAGCTACTTCACCGAGCGCGTGCCCGAGCTCGGCGTGCTCGACCTGCCGTTCCTTTTCGAGAGGCGAGATGAGGCGCGGGCAGCGATGGACGGCAGGCTCGGCGAGGTTCTCGCCCGCACGATCGAGGCCGGCCTGAACCACCGCATCCTCGGCTATTTCGAGAACGGCTTCCGGCACATCTCGAACCGCTTGAGGCCGGTCAACCGGCCCGGCGATTTGGCGGGGATGCGAATCCGCGTGCTCCCCAGCGACATCCAGGTGCGGACCTTCGAGCTCCTGGGCGCCGTGCCGATGAAAATGGACCTGAGCGAGGCCATCGAGCGCATCCGCGCCGGCACCATCGACGCGCAGGAAAACCCGCTCGCCAACACGGTGACCTACGGCGTGCACAAATTCCACCGCTTCCACACGCTCACCGGCCACTTCTACCTCTCGCGACCGATCTTCCTCAACCGCACTTCCTTCGACGCCTGGCCCGGCGATCTCAAGTCCGCCATGACCGCCGCCGTAAGGGACGCGGTCGTCAGCCAGCGCGCTCACGCGCTCGAGGAGGAGGAGAACGCCCTCGTCGAGATCAGGCGCGAGGGCTGCGAGGTGGTCGAGCTCGACTTGGCCGAGCACGCGGCATTCGTCGCGGCCACGCGGCCGCTTCATGCGGAAGCGCGCCGGCTCTATCCGCCCGAGCTCTTGTCGCTGCTGCCCAAGGTGCTGCCGAGCGCGGGCCGCCAAGGCACTGACTCCTAAGGCGTATCGGGCGGTTGGAGCGGAGCGGCGCGGCGCCGTGATGCGGCCGCCGCCCGGCCAGGATCGGAATCCGGTGGGCACAGGAATGGGGATTGACTATGATTTCCTTATAAGCGCCGCTCGAATGGCGCAACAGGGGGGCACCGCCGATGGCACAATCGATCGTCACCTACGTCGATTCCTCGCTCGACGACGCCGAGATGGGCCCGATTCATTATCGCGTGCTGGCGCTCATCACATTCGCGTATTTCTTCGACGTCATCGATTTCATCATCCTGGGCTCGCTCGTGCCCGACATGATCCGCTCCGGCTTCGCCGCGCCGACCCAGATCGGTGCGATCGGCACCTCGCAGTTGATCGGCCTGTTCATCGGCACCGCCGGCCAGGGCGAGTTCACCGACCGCTTTGGCCGCAAGCGGGTGCTCCAGGCGGCGATCCTGCTCTACAGCGTCGCCACCATCCTCGCGGCGCTGTCGCCCAATTTCGCCTGGCTCGCCGCCGGCCGCCTCATCGCCGGGATCGGCCTGGGTGCGGCCCAGCCGCTCTGCTTCTCCTACGCCGCCGAATACTCGCCCAAGGGGATCCGCGGCCGCATCACCGCCTTCATGCAGTTCGTGGGCGGCGCCTGCGTCTGGCCGATCGGCACCGCTTTCGCGTTGGGATTCCGCGGCTCGCTCGGCTGGTGGGGCATTTGGATCGTCATCGGGATCGGCGGGCTGATCGTCTTCCTGTTCAGCTTTTCGCTGCCGGAATCGCCGCGCTGGCTCGTCACCCACGGGCAAGGCGAGCGCGCGCTCGACGTGCTCGAGCGGATGGGCCTCGGCAGACCCAAGGAGGCGCTCGTCGCCGACGAGATCGCCGACATCCGGAGCGACCCCATGGGCGTCGTATTCCGCAAGTATCTCGGGCGCATCGTCGCTGCGACGATCTGTTTCTTCGCCTTCTTTTCCGCAGCCCTTGGATTGGGCGGCTGGCTCCCCAACATCCTCGCCGATCGCGGCTACACCATCACCAAGTCGCTCACCTTCGTCTTCGGGATGCAGCTCGCCTTTCCCCTCAGCAGCCTTTTCATGATGTACGCGCTCGAGCGCTTCGGGCGCATCCGTACCGCCTTCACCGCCTTCGTGCTCGCGACGCTGTTCGCCATCGGATTCTACCTGTCCCAGTCGGACACGATGGTTCTCGTCGTCGGCTTCCTCATGACCTTCTTCGTGCAGCTTTCCGGCAACTCCATGCAGATCTTCACCTCGGAGGTGTTCCCGACGAATGCTCGCGCGTCGGGCTTCGGTCTGGCGCAAAGCGGCGGCCGGCTGGGTGCTGCCGCCTCCTTCTACATCATCGCGATCCTCCAGGCGTACGGGCTCGGCTACGTCATGACCGGGATCGCCGTCCTCCTCGCCATCGCCGCGGTCGCGGTGACGCAGATCAGCAGGGAGACGCGGGGCCTGGCGCTGGATACGATCGCACCACCCACGCGCTGAGGACCGGAGAGCGCCAACAGAACGAGGAAAGGGCCATGCAGGCGGTGTCGTCGCGCAACATCAAGTTCGTCAGCCACTCGGATCAGGGCGGCCGGGGCGACGGCGTGCAGATCATGGTACATCGCGGCTACGCCTATGTCGGCCACGGCTACAGCAATGGAATCACCGTGATCGACGTACGCGACCTCAAGCATCCCAAGGCGGTCGAATTCATCGCTTGCCCGAAGAACACCCGCGCCATCCATCTGCAGACCCACGAGGACCTCCTGCTTGCGGTCAACACGGCGAGCATTTGGACCATGCAGGTGCTGAGCGAGCAGGAGTATTTCGCGGGCGACGCCACCGAGAAGCTCAAGGACCGCGGCGCCGAGTTCACCGCGGGCCTGCGCGTCTACGATATCTCGCGGCCCGAGAAGCCGCGCGAGATCGGCTTCCTTCCGACCACCGGCATGGGACCCCACCGCATCTGGTACGTGGGCGGCCGTTACGCCTATGCCTCCATCCACTTTGCCGACTTCACCGACCATATCCTCGCGGTCATCGACCTCTCCGATCCCACGAAGCCGACGCTCGCCGGGCGCTGGTGGCTGCCCGGCATGTGGCAGGGGGGTGGCGAGACGCCGAGCTGGCGCAAGGGCCGGCGTTTCGCGCTCCACCATGCGCTCGTCCACGGCAATCTCGCCTACGGCGCCTGGCGCGACGGCGGCCTCACGGTCCACGACATGAGCGACCCGACCCACCCGAAGCTCCTCGTTCACCGCAACTGGGACCCGCCGTTCGGCGGCGGCACCCACTCGCCCTTGCCGCTCCCCGAGCGCAACCTGCTCATCGTCGCCGACGAGGCCAACTTCCCCAATTGCAGCTTGGGCTTGCGCTATATCTGGGTGTTCGACGTGCGCGAGCCGAGCAACCCGGTGAGCATCGCGACCATGCCGTCCCCGTCCGACGCCGATTATTGCGCCAAGGGCGGCACCTTCGGCCCCCATAACCTCCACGAGAACCGGCCCGGCTCGTTCCAGAGCTCGCGTTACATCTTCGCGACCTATTACAATGCCGGCGTGCGCGTCTACGACATCGAGAATCAGTTCCAGCCGCGCGAGATCGCTCATTACGTGCCGCCCAACCCGGAGCGCATGTTCGACCCGCGCCCGAACCGGCCGCGCGTCGTGCAGTCCTGCGACTGCTACGTCGATCCCAACGGCATCATGTTCCTGACCGACAACAACGTCGGCCTCAACATCCTCCAGTTCCAGGGCGGCTGACGGGTCTCGCGTCAACGCATGCGCGTCGGCCGCCTTGTCGCAACGACGGGCCGGCTGTTGCCGTCGGACCGCGCTTGCGCGATGATCCCCACCGAAGCGAACGGAGCGAAGCCATGAGCCACGCCGAGCGATTTTCCCTCAAGGACAAGGTCGCCCTCGTGATCGGCGGCTCGAGCGGCATCGGGCGCGAGATAGCACTCGGCTACCAGCAGGCCGGCGCCCGCGTCATGGTGCTGGGCAAGACCCCGCGCAAGGTGGACGAGGTGGAGGACCTGCTGCGCAAGGCCGATCCCGAGGCGACGGGCTATGCCGAGGACGTGACCGATCTCGCGCGGCTCAAGGCCGTCATCGACGAGGTCGCGGAGACGAACGGCAGGCTCGACGTGCTGGTCAACTCGCAAGGCGTCACGCTCATCCAGCCGAGCGAGGATTTCACGCCCGAGCAATACGACTTCGTCGTCGACACCAACCTCAAGAGCGTGTTCTTCGCCTGCCTCGAGGCCGGGCGGCACATGCTGGCGCAGGGCGACGGGGCCATCATCAACATCGGCTCGGTCGCCTCGCTCGTCGGCCTGCAGAAATCCACGCCCTACACCATGAGCAAGCACGGCGTGCTCGGACTCACGCGAACGCTCGGCGCCGAGTGGGCGACGCGCGGCGTGCGCGTGAACGCGATCGCTCCCGGCTATTTCCTGACCGAGCTCAACCGCGAGAAGATGAGCGCCGAGCGCAAGGCGAACGCGATCCGCCGCACGCCGATGGGCCGCTTCGGCGAGCTCAAGGAGCTGGTGGGAGCGGCCGTCTTCCTCGCCTCGCCCGCGGCGAGCTACGTCACCGGCGAGATCATCTGCGTCGATGGCGGCTATCTCGCCGCCGGGCTGTGAAGGAGACGCAGCGAGATCCGGCACTTCCCAGCCCGTCTAGAGCAATAAGCCCCTCTCCCGCTCGCGGGCTATCGGATTCACACATCTTCGCGGATGTTCGTGGGGGCACCGATCGGGCTAAGCCCCTCTCCCGCTTTGCGGGCGAGGGGCTTAGCGCCGTCGCCGTTAGGCCTGAATCAGATAGCCCGCTTGCGGGAGAGGGGCTTAGCGCGAACGGCGCCAAAGCACCTCACTCGCCGAAGAGCGTGCCCGCCTTGATCCCCGCCTCGCCCGCGGCGATCTTCTTGCCGTCCTCGAAGCGGCAGCGCAAGACCTCGACGAAGCCGCCCTGGCCGAGCACGGTGAAGCTCTTCTCCGACGCGGCCACCACTTGGCCGATCTTCTTGCCGCGCACCTCGCCGAAGGTGCGCGCGATCTGCATCCGCGCGTCGAAGAGGAAGAGCTTCTTGCCTTGAAGCGTGGTCCAGGCGCCCGGCTGCGGATTGCAGCCGCGGATGAGGTTGTAGCTTTGCCCGATCGGATGCGCCCAATGGATGCGCGATTCCTCCTCGCGCACCCAGCCCTCGTAGCTCGCCCGGCTCTCGTCCTGCGCCACCTCCTTGGCCTTGCCGGCGAGCACGAGGTCGGCCGCCTCGAGCATCGCGGCAACACCCATCGGAAAGAGCTTGTCGAAGTAAAGCGAGCCGAGCGTGTCGTCCGGCCCGATCGCGACCTCCTTCTGCAGCACGATCGGCCCCTCGTCGAGCCCGTCCGAGGGACGGAAGATGCTGAGCCCGGTCTTGGTGAAGCCCTTGATGATGGGCCAGTTGATCGAGGAGGGACCGCGATGGAGGGGCAGCAGCGAGGGGTGGTACTGGATGGTGCCGTGCTTCGGGATGACGCAGAAGCTCTGCGGCACAAAGGCGAGTACATAGGCCATGATGCCGATGTCGGCGTTGAGTCCGCGAAGCGCTGCCTGGGCTTGGGGCTCGCCGTATTTCGCGATCTGGAAGAGCTTGATCCCCTTGGCCTCGGCGGCCTGGCGCAAGGGATCGGGCCTGGCACCCGGCTTCTCGGGCGCGACGAAGACGCCCGCCACCTCGTCGCCGCGACCCAGGAACGCCTCCAGCACCGCCTTGCCGAAATCCTGCTGGCCGATGATAGCTAAGCGCATGTCCCCTCCTCGCTCCCCTGCTTGCGTGCCGCCGCGCGCGGAGCGGAGCTTAGGCAGGGCGTTGGCGCATGGCAAAGCAAAATCGAAGGCGTGTCTCGAGCAGCGCGCGTGTTCACTTTCCCGTGCCGCCGACCTTGATCCGGTTGCGCGCGGGCGTCAAACGGGACATGCTTAGTGGCCGAGACGTATCCTCGCGGGGGTGGCGATGGCGACGGTCGAGCTCCAGGTCAACGGCAGTGCTACCAAGGTGGAGAGCTGGGACCCCGACACCCCGCTCCTCTACGTGCTGCGCAATCAGCTCGGCTTCCACGGGCCCAAGTTCGGCTGCGGCCTCGGCCAATGCGGCGCCTGCGCGGTGCTCGTCGACGGCAAGCTCGCGCGCGCCTGCACGATCCCCTTGAGTGCGGCTGCCGGGCATGCCGTCACCACGATCGAGGGCCTGGGCACGCCGGAGAAGCCGCACCCGGTCCAGGCCGCCTTCATCGCCGAGCAGGCCGCCCAGTGCGGCTACTGCACCAACGGCATGGTGATGGCGACCAAGGCGCTCCTCGACCGCAACCCCAAGCCGACGCTCGAGGAGGCCAAGGAGGCCCTCGCCGGCACGCTCTGCCGCTGCGGCACCCATGTGCGCATCCTCCGCGCCGTCATGCGCGCGGCGGGAGCGTGAGCGCCATGACCCCGCTCCCGCATCCCGGCCTCACGCGCCGCGATCTCCTCAAGGCGGGCGGCGCGCTCATCGTGAGCTTCGTCCTCGGCGGCAGCCGGCCGGCGCGCGCGCTCGACGAGCCGCTTCTCGGCAACGCTGCCGACATCGGCAAGCCCTTGGCGCTCGACGAGGTCTCGAGCTTTCTCGCCGTCCATGAGGACGGCTCGGTCACCGTCTTCACCGGCAAGGTCGACCTCGGCACCGGCTTGAGGATCGCCATCCGCCAGATGGTGGCGGAGGAGCTCGACCTCCCGGTCGCGCGCATCGCCCTTGTCGAGGGCGACACGGCGCTGACCCCCGACCAGGGGCCGACCGGCGGCAGCTCGGGCATCACGCGCGGCGGCGTGCCCATCCGTCAGGCGGCGGCGACCGCGCGGGCCGAGCTCCTCAAGCTCGCCGCCCTAAAGTTCGGCGTGCCGGCGAACGAGCTCATCATCGCCGACGGCGAGGCGCGCATGGTGTCGGGCGGCGGGCGCTTCAACTTCGGCCAGCTGCTCGAGGGCAAGCGCCTGGCGCTCAAGGTCGACGCCAAGGCCCCGCTCAAGGCGCCAACCGCCTACCGGGTGGTCGGCCAGCCGCTCCCGCGCCCGGACCTGCCGGCGAAGTGCACGGGGCGGCACGTCTATGTCCACGACTTCAGCGTGCCCGGCATGCTGCACGGCCGCCCCATCCGCCCCCCCGCGGTGGGGGCGCGTCTCGTGTCGTTCGACGAGGCCTCGCTCGCGGGCATTCCCGGCGCGCGCGCGGTGCGCATCGAGGATTTCCTCGGCGTCGTCGCGGCGGACGAGTGGGCCGCCATCCGTGCCGCCAAGGCGCTCAAGGCGAGCTGGAGCCAAGGGCAAGGGCTGCCGGGGAGCGAGGGCCTCGAGCAGCACGTGCGCGCGAGTGCCGTCGATCACGACGAGACCGTCGCCAAGCGCGGCGACCCCGTCGCGGCTTTGCCGCGCGCCGGGCGCCGCCTCGCCGCGCGCTACTTCTGGCCGGTGCAGAGCCACGCCTCGATGGGGCCGTCCTGTG
>DASPPM010000308.1:0-11024 GCA_035625535.1 Alphaproteobacteria bacterium | reverse complement strand
TCCGCCCCAACCGCACGCGGCCGGGCGTGCCCTCGAACGCGCGCACGCCGATCGACCTGGTGATCGTGCGCGAGAACACCGAGGGCTTCTATGCCGACCGCAACATGGTCGTCGGCAGCGGCGAGTTCATGCCGACGGAGGACATGGCGCTCGCCGTGCGCAAGGTCACCGCCGCCGCCTCGAGCCGGATCGCGCGGGTCGCCTTCGAGCTCGCCCGCGAGCGTCGCCGCAAGGTGACGGCGGTGCACAAGGCGAACGTGCTGCGGCTCTCCGACGGCCTCTTTCTGCGAGAAGTGCGCAAGATCGCGGAAGCGTTCCCCGAGGTGGCGCTCGACGAAATCCTCGTCGATGCCATGGCCGCCCTCCTCGTGCGCGACGCCCGGCATTTCGACGTCATCGTGACGACCAACATGTTCGGCGACATCCTCTCGGACGAGGCTGGCGAGCTCTCGGGCAGCCTCGGCCTTGCCGGCAGCTTGAACGCCGGCGACAGCCATGCCTTCGCCCAGGCGCAACACGGCTCCGCACCCGACATCGCCGGCCGCAACATCGCCAACCCGACCTCGCTCATCCTCTCGGCCGCCATGCTGCTCGCCTGGCTCGGCCGGCGCCATCAGGAGGAGCGCCTGTCCCGGGCGGCCGCTGCCATCAATCAAGCCGTCGACGCGACGCTTGCCGATCCGGCGCTGCATACGCCGGATCTCGGCGGCGGCCTCGGCACGGACGCCTTCGGCGCCGCGGTCGAGGAAAAGCTCGTCGCCCTCGCGCGAGCTCAAGTCTGAATGGCATAGCGCCGGTTGAGCCAGCGCCCCACCAGCGAGAGCAGCGCACACAGCACGAAATAGCTGGCCGCAAGCGTCGCGATAATGGGCACCGGCTGGAACTCCCGCGCATTGACGGCGAGCGCCGCTCCGGTGAGCTCGGTGACGCCGATGACGGCGGCGACCGAGGTGAACTTCACCAGCCGGACGAACTGGTTGAAGAGGGTCGGGATCATCTGCCGCACCGCCTGCGGCAGCACCACGTGGCGCATCGCCTGCCGCGGCGTGAGGCCGAGTGCCAAGGCGCCCTCGCGCTGCTGCTGCGGCACCGCGCCGACGCCCGAGCGGTAATCCTCGGCGATATAGGCGCCGATGAAGAGGATGAAGCCGATCACGGCGGCCTCATAGGCGCTCAAGCGATAGCCGATCACGGGCGGCAGGCCGAAATAGACGAAGAAGAGCACGACGAGGAGGGGCGTGCCACGGATGATCTCGATATAGCCCGCGGCCAAGAGGCGCACAGCGCCTGGCCCTCCCGTGCGCAGAATGCCGAGGCCGAGCCCGAAGGCGGTTCCGCCCAAGATGACGAGCAGCGCCGTTTCGAGCGTCACGCCGAGCCCGCCCAAGAGGTAGGGAAGATTGCGGGGGATGACGGTGAAGTCCAACGGCCCGCGCCCTAGAAGCGCCGGTCGACCTCGGCCCCGCGCCGTCCGAAGACGAAGAGGGCCGCGCGCGAGACCGCGGTGACGACGAGGAAATAGAGGAGGGTGATGGTGATATAGGCCTCGAAGGTGCGGAAGGTGTCGCCCTCGATGACGCCTGCCGCGAAGGTGAGCTCCGCCACGGAGATGACCGAGGCGAGCGAGGAATCCTTGATCAGCTGCGAGAAGACGCCGGCGAGCGAGGGCGCCGTGATGCGGAGCGCCTGGGGATAGATGACGGAGCGTAAGGCCGCGGCCGGAGAAAGTCCGAGCGCGAGCGCGGCCGCGCGCTGGCCGGACGGCACGCTCTGGATGCCGGCGCGCACGATCTCGGCGACATAGGCGCCGCTGTAGATCGCTAGCGCCAGCACGCCGCACCAGAAGGCCGGCAGCCTGAGCGCGCTCAAGCCGAGATACCAGAAATAGATGTGGACGAGGAGCGGCACGTTGCGCGCGAGCTCGACGTAGAGTAGCGCGGCCGTCTTGAGCGCGGGCCGGCGGCTCGCACCAGCGGCACCGGCGATCATGCCGATGGCGAGCGCCGCGGCGAGCCCGGCGAGCGAGAGCAGCAAGGTCAGCGCCAAGCCATGCACAAGGGTGCCGCGATAGCGCCAGATGACCGACCAGTCGAACGTGTACTGCATCCTAGCCCCGGGATGTGCGCGGCCCCGCTCACTCCTTCGGCCACATCTCGATGGCGACCTCGGGGGCGAGCTTGAACCATTTCTCGTAGAGCGCCTGATAGCGCCCCGAGGTCCATAGATCCTGCAACACGGCATTGACGAAGTCGCGCATGTCGGCATCGCCGCGGCGCACCCCGATGCCGAAGGGCTCGACGCTGAACTTGGGGCCGACGATCTTGAAGCCTTGGGCCGTCTGCATGAAGCCGCGCAGGATGTCGTAGCTGCCGGTGAGCGCGTCGGCGCGGCCCTCGCGCACGGCGAGCCAGGCGCTCGTATAGTCGTGGAAGGGCAGCACGGTCGCCTTGGGGGCGAGCTGCGCCAGGTTGCGCTCGAGCGTGGTGCCCTGCTGCACGGCGACGATCTTATCGGCGAGATCGGCAAGCGCTGCGATCTTGCTCGCCTGCGGCACCAGCAATGCCTGGGCGCCGGTGTAGTAGGTGATGCTGAAATCGACGGTCTTCTCGCGCTCGCGCGTATGGGTCATGGATGCCGCCGCGAGATCGACGTTGCCGCTCACCAGCATCGGGATGCGCGTCTGCGAGGTGACCTTGACGAACTCCACCTCGACCCCGAGCGCCTTGGCGATCTCGCGCATGAGGTCGACGTCGAAGCCGGCGACCTTGCCGTCCTGATCCACGAAGCCGAAGGGCGGGGTGTCGTATTTGACGCCAGCCAAGAGCTTGCCGCGCGCCTTGATCGCGTCGGGCGTAGTCGCGGCCTCGGCGGCGGCCGCAAGCAACCCGAAGATCACCGCGGCCATCCCGAGCACGCGGCCCCATCGAGGCATCGTCATTGTCATTGCTCCCTGCAAAGTAAGATTCCACCACGGAGACACGGAGGACACGGAGAAGAGGGAATGAGAAATAAGGAGATCGCAAAGGCACAAGGTTAATTTATGCGCGTCGCGCGAAGTACGTCATTGAGCTTTCTTCTCGGTGTCCTCCGTGTCTCCGTGGTAAATCCTTTTCAGTTTTCACCCTACGCGTTGACGCGATAATGCCGCGCGAGGCGGGCGAGCGCCTCCTCGAGCGCCTCGTCCGCGCAGGCGAGCGAAAGGCGCAGATGGCCGGCGCCGGCGGGGCCGAAGGCGCTGCCCGGCAGCACGGCGATCGACAGCCGCTCGAACCATTCCGCGGCCACCGCCTTGTCGTCGCCACCAATCTTTGGAAACAGATAGAAGGTCGCAGGCGGCGGCGCGCAGGCAATGCCGGGCAGCCGATTGAGGGCGGCGACGGCACGGTCGCGCCGGCGCCGGAAGCGCTCGCGATAGCCAGCGATGACGCTGTCCGGAAGCGCCAATGCGGCCTCGGCGCCAGCCTGCAGAAACGGCGGGACGCAATAGAGCGAATGCTGCAGGATTTTCTGCACCGGATTGACCGCGGCCTCCGGGAGCGCCAGATAGCCGAGCCGCCAGCCCGTCATGCCGTAGGTCTTGGAGAGGCTGTCGACGACGAAGGTCCGCGCCTTGGCGCCCGGGAGCGCGTAGAGATAGGGGAAGGCGTCCTCAGCAAAGCTCAGCTCGCAATAGACCTGATCGAAGAGGAGCCAAAGATCGTGCTCGGCCGCGAGCGCCAGGATGGCAGCGAGCTCGTCGCGACCCAGAACCCGACCCGTCGGGTTGTTGGGCGAGTTGACGATGATCATGCGCGTGCGCGGCGTAATCGCCTCGCCGAGCAGCGCCGGATCGACGCCGTCGAGCGCGGCAACGGCGACGGGCCTGCCGCCCGCGAGCTTCACGCACGGGCCGTAGCTCACCCAGGCAGGATCGAGGATCACCACCTCGTCGCCCGCCGCCACCGTCGCCATGATGGCGGCATAGGCGGCGAATTTGCCGCCCGGCGTCACCAGGATCTCGCTCGCCTGATAGGCCGTGCCCGCGCGCTCGCCGATCCGCCGCGCGATCGCCTGACGCAGCGAGGGGAGGCCCGCGACCGGCCCGTAATGGGTGGCCCCGCGCTTCATCGCCGCGTGCGCCGCCGCGATGATCGCCGGATGGGTCTCGATGTTGGGGTCGCCGCTCGCGAGCGCCAGCACCTCGCGGCCGGCGGCCTGTGCCGCCCGGATGCGCTCCGAGGATTCGACGGTCGAGGAGCCCTCGAGCGCCAAGACGCGCGCGGCGAGCGGCGGGATTGCGGCTGGCGGCGGCGCGGATTCGCGAGGTGCGCTCATGACCACGGGCCTCGAGACATAAGGGACAAGATGGCCGAGCGAGAAGCCTGTTGTCAAACCGCGGCCGATCGTGGCCCTATCGCGATTGCCCGACTTTCCGGCGGGAAGCGATCGTCCCTTGAAGGCGTGACCGATGTCCCTCCCTTGCTTCGGCCTCCGCGTACTCGAGTTCAGCCACACCATCATGGGGCCTTGCGCCGGGATGGTGCTGGCCGACCTGGGCGCCGACGTGATCAAGGTGGAGGCGGCGCCGGACGGCGACGCGACGCGACGCCTTCCCGGCTTCGCCGGCGGCTTCTTCCCCTTCTTCAACCGCAACAAACGCAGCCTTGCCGTCGATTTGAAGAGCGCGCGCGGCCGCGAGCTCGTGCGCGAGCTCGCGAGGAGCGCCGATGTCGTCATCGAGAATTATGCGCCCGGCACCATGGATCGGCTCGGCGTCGGCTGGGACGCGCTCAAGGCGCTGAACCCGCGCCTCGTCTATCTCGCGCTCAAGGGCTTTCTCTCCGGTCCCTACGAGAGCCGCCCGGCGCTCGACGAGGTGGTGCAATTCATGTCCGGGCTCGCCTACATGACGGGCCCGCCGGGACGGCCGTTGCGGGCCGGCGCCTCGGTCGTCGACATCCTCGGCGGCAGCTATGGGGTGATCGGCGTGCTGGCGGCATTGCGCGAGCGCGAGCAGAGCGGCCGCGGACAGCTCGTCAAGGCCTCGCTCTATGAGAGCGCCGTCCTCCTCATGGGACAGCACATGGCGGGCATGGCGCTCACGGGCGAGTCCATGCCGCCGATGCCGGTCAGGCGCGGTGCCTGGGCGGTCTACGAGCCCTTCGACACCGCCGACGGCGAGCAGCTCTTCCTCGCGCTTACCAGCG
This sequence comes from Alphaproteobacteria bacterium, assembly GCA_035625535.1. Taxonomy (GTDB): domain Bacteria; phylum Pseudomonadota; class Alphaproteobacteria; order JACZXZ01; family JACZXZ01; genus DASPPM01. The sequence continues at coordinate 5,838 of DASPPM010000308.1, read as the reverse complement.
ACAGCCAATGGCGCCGCTTCTGCGCCGCCTTCTCCCGCCCCGACCTCCTGGCCGATGCCCGCCTCAAGGACAACAACGAGCGCGTCAAGGCGCGCGCCTGGCTCCTCCCGCTCGTGGCCGGCCTGGTGAAGCCCTTCACCAAGGCACAGCTCATCGACATCCTCGAAGAGAACGCGATCCCCTGGGCGCCGGTGGCGCGGCCAGAGGACCTGTTCGACGATCCCCATCTCAACAGCGGCGGCAAGCTGGTCGATGCCGTGCTCGCGAGCGGCGCACACACCAAGCTGCCGGCACTCCCGCTCGAGCTCGACGGCGCCGTGCCCGGGCTGAGACGGCAGGCACCCCGCCTGGGCGAGCACACGGCCGAAGTCCTCGCCGAGGCCGAAGTGAGCGAAGCCGAGATCGTGAAGCTCGCGAAGGAAGGCGTCATCGTCCTCGGCTGAAAGCGTGCCGCGCGGGCTCAGCGCGCGATCGCCTCGAGCCGCCGGCGCGTCGTCGCCGGCCCGAATACGCCGATCACGACGAAAACGACCAACATGGCGCCGGCGATGAAGGTGAAGACGCCGAGCGTACCGTAGCGCCCGAGGAAGAACGCGATGATGAAGCCGGAGAAGATCGTGCTGAAGCGGCTCCAGGAATAGACGAAGCCCACCGCCTGCGCGCGGATGCGCGTGGGATAGAGCTCCGCCTGATAGGCGTGGAACGAGAACGACAGCCAGTTGTTCGAAAGCGTGATCAGAAGGCCGAAGACGATCACCCCCACCGCGGTCGACTGTTGCGAAAAGAGGAGACCGAAGACGGCAATGCCGATCGCCGCCCAGGCGATTTGCCATTTGCGCTCGAAGCGATCGGCGAAGGCGATGGCGACGAGCGGGCCGACCGGATTGGCGATCGCGATGATGAAGGTGTAGAGGAGCGAGCGCGTGACCCCGATGCCCTGGGAAATGAGGAAGGTCGGGACCCAGCTCGCGAAGCCATAATAGCCGATGGTCTGGAACAGGTTGTAGACCATGAGCATGATGGTTCGCCCGCGGTAGGTGTCGTTCCACATCTCGCTCCAGGCGCCGTGGACCCCCTCCGCCTCGCCCTCCACCATCTGCGGGGGCGCGAGCGGCTGACCGGTCTCGGCCTGAATGCGGGCCTCGATCTCGCTCGTGACGCGCTCGGCCTCCGCGCCGTGGCCGCGCTGGGCGAGCCAACGCGGCGATTCGGGCAAGCCGAGGCGGATCCACCAGACAAAGACCGCCCCGGTCGAGCCGATGAGGACGACCCAGCGCCAGCCGTCGAGGCCAAGGATCGTCTGCGGCACGAGCAGCCAGGCGAGGAAGGCGACCACCGGCACCACGGTGAACATGATGAACTGGTTGTAGGCGAAGGCGGGACCGCGCTGCTCCTTGGGCACGAGCTCCGAGACGTAGGTGTCGATATTGACGAGCTCCACTCCGATGCCGATGCTCGCGATCATGCGCCAGAAGTCGACCGAGACCGAGGTGGTCTGGAACGCCATGATGAGCGTGCCGACCGAATACCACAAGAGCGCGAAAGTGAAGATCGAGCGCCGCCCGAAGCGGTCGGAGAGCCAGCTGAAGGCGATGGTGCCGATGAAGAGGCCGGTGAAAAGCGCCGCGACGAAGCTCGCAAAGCCCTCGAAGTCGAAGAGCCCTTGCGTCGTCGGCTTGAAAATGCCCGCCTTGAACAGGCCGATCGCGATGTAGGCGGTAAAGAAGAGGTCGTAGAACTCGAACCAGCCGCCTAATGAAATGAGCGTGATGAGCTTGCGCACGTGGCGTGACGGCGGCAAGCGATCGAGGCGTGCGGCGATTGTGGCCGCGGTTGAGGTCGCCATTGTTTCCTCCCGGTTCTCAGCGCCGCTCTCTGGCGATGCGTTCTGGATTCTTTGCACTGCGATCGGGGGGGGTGGTCGTCCCGCTGCCCCATCTCGCGCCCTTGAGCGTCCTCACGCGCGGGCTTTGGCCCTCCCGCCCCGGCCGCCCTCAATCGGCGGGACCGCTTGCAAGCCTTGCCTTACGCTTATCCGCGCGCGCGAGGCTGTCGTTCCAGGACTCCTCGAGCGCGCGCATCACCTGCGTTGCGGTGCTCAGCACCTCCGGCGTGACGCGGCCGCCCAAGGCCGCGGCATGGTCGGCGAAAAGCGAGTCGACGGCCTTGTACAAGGCAATGCCCTTGTCGGTCAGGCGCACGCGCACCGCGCGGCGATCATGCAACGAACGCGCTTGGACGATGTACTTGGCGCTGGAAAGCTTCTTGAGATTGTAGGTAATGTTGGTGCCGAGGTAATAGCCCCGTTGCGTGAGATCGCCCACGCTGTACTCATCCATGCCGATATTGAAGACGATAAGCGCCTGCACGTTGTTGACGTCGCGCACGGCCAAGCGGTCGAGCTCCGCCTTGACGACGTCAAGAAGCCGGCGGTGAAGGCGCTCGAACAGGTTGACGATCTGGAGATAGCCCTGTTTTTCCGCGTCGGCGGCGCTTTGCTCGGCTGTACTCATGCGTTCTCCCTGAGATCGGCTCCGCCAGACCCCCGTCATTAGGCGCCCGACCCGCCGAGGGCTCAGCCGCTCTCCTGCAACACGCGCTGCTCGCCGGTCTTGCGTGAGCGCTGCTGACTTTCCTCGGCGAGCTGGAGTGCCGCGCGCAGCCGATCGACGATGGCGCGCTCCCCCAGCTCGTCGGCTTGATTCAACGCGAGCAGTATCTTGTCGCTGAGCCGGCGGTTGAGCTCGGGCACCTCGGCGGCCTTCACCTCATAGCCGACTTTATACTGCGCCCGGATTTCCACCCCCGTGCCCTCGAGCTTCTTGCGCAGCGAGTAAATGGCGACGCGAATGGATGTCGCGGCGGTCTCGGGCTCGCGCGCGCCGTAGACCGATTGAATGAGCGACTCGAGCGAGGTGGTTCGTCCGCGGTTGTTCAAGAGCACGCGCAAAATATCCGCTTCGTGGGGCGTCAAATGTATAAGTCGACCGCGAAAAAAAATAACATTGCGAAAATAGTCGAATTCGAAATTCTTGTGCTCGGCCTTCTCGACTATCTTCTGTCGGCGTCCCATGCTAGCCACCCAAGCGACGGCCGCGGCAAAGTTCTACGGCGGAAAACTTAACATGAACATCCCCGGGTGTCACCTGCTCGCCGCGATGCATCGGTCTTCGAATGCCCATGCGCGTGTTCCGACCCCGGCGGTTCGCTCCGAACCGAAGCGCCGGAAGAGCGCAACCCCAACAGCACCGGCCCCAGGAGATGCCGGGTCCGCCGCCGAAGCACGCCGATTGCGCGCCGCTCTCGAAAGGGGCTCTCGTGCATCTGAGGCCGGGACCCAAGCCGCGGCGCAGGTCATACGCATCTCGGCACTGCCGGGTCCGCCACGCGCTCAGGCGACTCGGGCCGGCAGCTCGACTCGCCTTCTCGGATTGCCGTTCCGCCCGCAGCCCTTCCGACCGATCGACTCGCTCTCCTTGGCACCCCGCCACCGTTGGCTGGCGAGAGCCGGGGCCACGTCCTGACATTCCTCTCCATCCCAACTTGACGAGAGCGAGGCCGGAGTCCGAGCGGCAGCCCCGCCTCGCCAATGAAAGCTGCCTAATATTTGAGGCAAATGAAAGCGAAAACTTGTCGCCGAGCATGCCAAGGAGCGATGCACGCGAGCCTATCCGTAACATTTTCTTAAGTTTCGCAGCCTAACGTCGACCCCTTGGCCCTCGACGACTCGAAAACGGCATCTGCGTCAGGTATGGTGAGGGGGGATTTCAATGCGCGAAATGGTCGACGACGTGCTCTCGGGATCCTTTCCCGGCACGGTCTCCGATGCGCCCGCGTACCCTATGGCCGCGCACGCGCTGAGCTTTCTCCGAGGCCTCTCCTCGGCGCTAGCGCTCAGATCGAAGCGTGGGGTGACGGCCATCGAATACGGCTTGATCGCGGCTTTGATCGCGGTCGCCATCATCACTGCGGTGACCCTTGTCGGCACCAACCTGCAGCTGACTTTCAACACGATCGCCGGCCACCTTGGCAGCTCGCCCCACTGAGCGGACGGCGCGGGATCGAGGTTGCCATGAGTGAGGAAGCAGTGCCTGCGCGAGGAACGGGCCTAGCCGCACGATGGCTCCGCGGCCGAGGACGAGCCGCCGATACGCCGGCTGTACCGGCTGCCGACGACCCAAAGGGCGACCGACGGGTTCTGGATGAGCACTCCACCATGCTCAGATCGGCGGTGGATTTGCTCAGCATCGTCATCTTCGCCTTTCTGATCTGGGAGGCCGCCCAGGCCCTGCTCTCCTACCTGGCGCATTAGCGAGGCGCCGTCGCTGCCGCGCGCCTCTCCATGGCGCACCGCATCCGCTATCTCGAGGAGGCGCTCGGCCGCATCACCGCGCAGCGCGCGCTGTGGCAGGCGACGGCCTGCGAGATCGCGGACTGGATGCGCGGCGAGCTCGCTACGACCCCACCCGCATGCCCTGGAGCCGGATGATGCCGTCGGGCACAGGCGCGAAGCCCTCCACCTTCTCGCTCGTCCCCCACAGCCATTTGAGGTGATAGAGGAAGATGTGGGGGCGCTCGGCGAGGTAGATCGCGGAGGCCTCCTTGTAGAGGGCGACGCGCTCGCTCTCGACCGTCGTCGCCCGCGCCTTGCCGAGAAGATCGTCGAACTTCCTATCGCACCACTTGCCCCAATTGAGGAAGCCGTCGCAGGCAAGCCAGATGGCGATGTTGCCGTCGGGATCGGCGCGTCCGCTCCAGATCACGATGGTCGCCTGATAGTCGCCCTTGGTCGCGGCGGCGATGAGGGTGTTCTGCTCGATGGCCTGGAGCTTGACCTCGAAGCCGGCCTCGCCCGCCATCGACTGCACCACCTGCGCCACCTGCTGGTCGATCGGATTGTTGACGGCGAGGAGGGTGAAGGAGGGATGCTCCTGGCCGGCGTCCTTAAGCAGCGCCTTGGCCTTGGCGAGGTCGCGCTTGGGCACCGGAAAGTCGGTGTTGTAGTACTTGCTGCCGGGGGCTTCCGCCTGGTTGCTCGGGATGAACTGGCCGTCGAACACGACCTGGTTGAGGGCCGCGCGGTCGAGCGACCACTCGAGCGCCTCGCGCATCTTGGCGTTCTTGCCGAGCGGGTTGTTCGCCGCCTCGCCGTTCGCGAGGTTGATCGACACGGTGTAGTAGGCGAGCGACGGGCTCGTGACGAGGCGCAGGTGCCGATCGCCCTCGACCGCCTTCACGTCCGTCGCCGCCACGCGCTCGACGATGTCGAGCTGGCCCGACTTGAGGTTGGCGAGCCGTACCGTCGAGTCCGGAATCGGCAGGTACATCACCTTGTCGATGTGGATCGCCGAGGGGTTCCAATAGTGATCGAACTTGTCGAGCACGATGCGCTCTTGCGCCACGCGCTCGGCGAACTTGAAGGGACCCGAGCACACCGGGTTGGCGGCGACGTTCTCTCCTGCCTCCGCCGTCGCCTTGGGGGCGAGCATCATGCCCGCGCGATCGGAGAGCACGGCGAGGAGCGGGGCATAGGGGGTCGCGAGCTGGATGCGCACCGTCAAGGGGCCGATCACCTCGACGGCCTTGACCGGCTTGAGCTCGCCCTTGCGCACCGAATAGGCGGCGTCCTTATAGCGCTCGATATTGAACTTGACCGCCGCGGCGTCGAAGGACTCGCCGTCGTGGAAGACGACGCCCGGCCGCAGCTTCATGGTGAGCGCCAGATTGTCGGGAGACCACGACCATGAGGTCGCAAGCTGGGGCACAATGTTGAGCTTCTGATCGATGTCGACCAGCTTGTCGCAGAGGCCCGCGAACACGATGCGCCCGACGAAGGTG
>DASPPM010000307.1:0-3757 GCA_035625535.1 Alphaproteobacteria bacterium | reverse complement strand
TCGGTCCACCCCGTGGCGCCGACGTCGTAGGCGACGATGCGCCGCTTCTCGTCTCCGACGCAAAACGCATCGCCCTGCCACACCGGCGTCGCCGCGGCCTCCCGAGGCCTCGGAAAATTAAAGGCGAACTTCGTCATCTCGGCATACCAAGCGGCCCTCGGACCGCGATGCGCGCGGCATCCGGTGCCGAATGCTTAGTGTCCTCGTCCATGAAAGTCCAGTCCGGAGTCCTTGGCCTGCCCGTGTTCTCGGCGGCTGCGCCTGCGCTTCGGGCTGATCGCTTGACTTGGCCCCGCGTATTGTGTGTAAAGAGCCGCGCTCGTTGCCGCGACCGTCGCGCGAAACCCGATGTGCTAACATTCCATTCGTCACCCCGCTGTTCGACATCAAGGTTGTCCCAAGAGCAATGATGGGCATGAGCGAGGATGCGATCCCCAGGATTTCGGTCGTCGTTCCCGTCTACCGGGAAGAAGACAATATCCGCCCCTTTCTTGCCCGCCTGCGTCCGGTGCTCGAGCGAATCGGGTCGTACGAGATCATCTTCTGCCTTGATCCCAGTCCCGACGGCACCGAGGCGATCATCGCCGAGGAGGCGGCGCGCGACCCGCGGATCGGACTTCTCCTCTTCAGCCGGCGCTTCGGTCAGCCCGCCGCGACGATGGCTGGAATCCTCAACTGCCGGGGTGAGAGCTGCGTGGTGATCGATGTCGACCTCCAGGATCCGCCCGAGCTGATCGAGAAGTTGCACGCCAAGCTGGCGGAAGGCTTCGACGTGGTGACCGCGCGGCGCGCGAGCCGCAAGGGCGAGACGGCGATGAAGCGCTTCGTCGCCGAATTCGGCTACCGCCTGATCGACCGCATCTCCGATATCTCGATACCGCGCAACACGGGCGATTTCCGCATTCTCAATCGGCGCGTGATCGAGGAGCTGCGCGAGCTCAGCGAGGGCCACGGCTTCCTCAGAGGCCTCGTGGCGCTGGTCGGCTTCCGCCAGACCTTCCTCGAATACGAGCGCGAGGCCCGGGAGGCCGGTACCAGCAAGTACAACCGCTACCTCGGCTCGCTCAGGATCGGCTTCAACGGTGTGTTCGGCTTCTCGACCTATCCGCTCTCCTTCATGCTGTGGACCGGCTTCGGGGTGCTCCTGTTCAGTCTGGCGATGATCGTCTTCGTCCTCGCCGCCAAGGTGGCATTCGGCATGGATTACCCGATGGGCGTGCCGACGATCATCATCCTCGTGCTCTTCCTGGGGGGCGTGCAGCTCATGGCGGTCGGCGTGCTCGGGGAGTACATCGGGCGCATCTATGACGAGGTGCGCAGGCGCCCGCAGTTCGTGGTCGCGCGCGCCATCAACGTCAGCGTGCGCGACCGGCGCGGCCCCGGCTCTGGACCCGGCACGGGCGCGACGCCGCGCCCGCACGGAGCCTAGTCTCGAAGCGCCGCCGCGGCCGAGCGCCGTCGAGGAGAAGCGAGAGCTCGAGCGAGGAAAGTCTCGACTTGACTTGAACAACTCATTGCAACAAGTCTTTGCGGCGAGCTGCTGCGCGTTTGGCGCGGCGCGCCTCATTAGCGCAATTCCTTGGAGAGGCCCTTCGTGAGTGTCCACCTTGCCGACCCCGTCCAGGCGGACGCTCAGGCAACCAACAGGCAGTTCTTCCTGGATCACCTGGCGGAATACAGGAAGAGCCTTGAGACCATCGATACGTACATCCAGCTGCGCAAATACGTAAGCGAGAAGATCGTCGGCATAGGCCGCATGCTCGACATCGGAAACGGAGGCGTGTGCAATTACGACGCGACGCGCGTCGGCGAGATCGTGGCGCTGGATCTGTTCTTCGACCAGCTGCCGCCCGAGATCTGCAAGACGACCCTGCCGCCCAACGCCCAGGCCAGGACGGGCAGCGCGCTCGACATTCCCGAGCCGGACGAGTCTTTCGACGGCGTGCTCATGGTGATGCTGATCCACCATTTGGTGGGTAGCAGCGTCGCGGACTGCAAGGCCAACGCGCGTCGCGCCATCCAAGAGGCGAGCCGCGTGCTGAAGCCGGGCGGCCGCTTCATCCTCGTGGAATCGTGCGTGCCGCGTTGGTTCTATCGCACGGAGCGGCTCGCCTACCGAGGCGCGGTACGGATCATCCCGCTCATCTCCTCGCACCCGCCGACGCTGCAGTATGTCGTCGAGGATCTGCGCGACATGGTCAGCGAATTCCTGCCGAAGGTCGAGGTCGAACACATGCCGAGGGGCCGTAAAGTCGTGCTTTACGGCATCACGGTGCCGTCAGCCTTCACCCCGGTCCAGGTGCATATCCTGGTCGGCCACAAAGAGGCTTCGCGCGCGCCCGGCCGGTGAGCCTCGGCCGCGGGCCTTCACGCTGCCCAGGCGACCGGATGCGCGGTGACCCCGTACCTGGCGTCCACGATCCGGGAAATCAGCGGCCAGGGCATCGCCTTCTCCCACATCGCGGTCGTGCGCAGGCGCAGGTTCTTCAGCACCTTGAACCGTATGATGTCCTCGAAGCCGGGGACGAATCCACGGTGCTCGGCACGAAAGCCCGTTCGGCTCAGCAGGCGATGCAAGGTCCTCGGCTCGTAGAAGCTGACGTGGACTTCCGGCAAGACGTAGGGCCAGGCGATGAGCGCGTTCCGGTGCGGACGCGCATTGCCCGTCGTATAGAACAGCAGGCCCCCCGGTCTCATCAGCGCTCGGATGTCCCTGAGGCTCGACAGCGGATCCGGCAAGTGCTCGAACACCTCCATCGCGGTCACCACGTCGAAGGCGCCCCGATGGGAGGCCAGCTCGTCTGACCGCAATATCGGGATGCCGAGCGCGCGCGCCCGATCCGCAATCCAGCCTTCGTCGAACCCGAGAGCGTCGGCGGCGCCCTTTTCGCGGAGGTGACGCACTAGGCCGCCGTTGCCGCAGCCGAAATCGAGCCAGCGGCAACCCTTTGTCTCGCCCCTCAGGGCCGTGACGACGCGCAGGATGCCGCGCCATTCGTAGATGCGCACCGTCTCCTGCGGATGGTACAGCTCGAATTCGTAATCGACCATCGGGTCGGCACCCCGACCCTTGTAGAAATCTTCCGAATAGACCGCCTTGTGGTCCGTGATCGGGTTGCCGACGAAGGCGAGCCCGCAATCGGGACAGCGGTAGAGGTTGAAGTCGGTCCGCGCGAATTTTCCCGCCTTGCTGCCGATGAATCCGGCGGAAGCGCCGCAAATACGGCAGGGCATTTCCGCGGAGGGATTGAGCATGACGGACATAAACCTCTTGTACGACCCGTACCCCAGCTTCTTCCCGATCTTCGGCAGCCCTCGACGAGCCCGACCTTACTGCCCCACCGCACGGGCCGGCGCAACGGCTTATTGCCTATGCCGGCGCGCAGACCGCGATCTGCTGCGCATCGATCCGCGGAGGCGTCGAGCCCGTGGCACCCCGGTCGAGCACACGCAGGCGTATCTCGGAGCGGCCCGCGGGCACCTTGACGTCGACCGCGATACGGCCGTCCTCGTCAACCGCGACCTGCTTGTCCTCGAGCTCGGAGCGGATGAGGAGGCGCAGGCTCTCGAGACCCGACCCTGCCGGCTCGAGCGCGAGGTCGGCCGAGAGTTTCGCGATACCCTCGCTCACCGAAAAGATCGAGATGCGCGCGTCTTGATCGCCCGCCGCGAGGGTGACGCTCCCGCGCTGCTCGGTGCTCCCGTTCGGTCCCCTTATATAGGTGAGGATCGTTCGCGCGCCTGACGGAACGTTGTA
>DASPPM010000306.1:0-3355 GCA_035625535.1 Alphaproteobacteria bacterium | reverse complement strand
TTGGACGGCGGTGGCGGCGCCTCGGCCCGCGGCGGCGGCGGGAGCGGCGGGGCGGGCGGCAACGGCGGTGCGGCCTTGGGCGGCTCGGGCTTGAGCTCCGGCTTGGGGGTCGGTTGCGGCACGTTGGTCTTATCTGCGAGCGTCGCCAGCTCGACCGGAATCGGCTCCTCGATGATGGGCGCCGGATTGGTCAGGTGCGGCAGGCCGAAGACGGCGAGAAGAATGATCGCCATGTGCAAAACGCTGGAGCAGATCATCCCCCGCCGCATGGCCTCAGCGCGCCCCCTTCTGCTCCTTGGGCGCACTCGTCGGCATCTCGGCCACGAGCGCCACGTGCTTGAATCCGGCCAAGTTGATGACGCCCATGACCTCCATGATGCGTCCGTAGTTGATGCTGCGGTCGCCGCGCACGAAGATGCGGGTGTCCGGCTTGTTCTGGGTGATGGCCTGTAGGCGCGCGGCGAGATTGTCGATGGGGATCTCGGTCTCCTGCAGATAGACGTTGCCCTTGGCGTTCACCGAGATGACGAGCGGCTCGTCCTGGCCCGTGATCGGCGCTGCCGTCGTCTTCGGCAGGTCGACCGGCACGCCCACGTTGAGGAGGGGCGCCGTCACCATGAAGATGACGAGCAGAACGAGCATCACGTCGACCATGGGGGTGACGTTGATATCGCTCATGGGCGGCCGCCTAAGGCGTCCGCCGCGCTTCACCGTCGGTGCGCTGAGGAAGATCGCCATGGCCTACGTCCGCTCCTCGAGCTGGCGCGAGAGGATCGCCGAGAATTCGGCCGCGAAAGCCTCGAGCCGGCTCGAATAGCGCACCAGATCGTTGTTGATCTTGTTGTAGGCCACCACCGCGGGAATGGCGGCGACGAGGCCGAGTGCGGTCGCGAAGAGCGCCTCGGCGATGCCCGGCGCCACCACGGCGAGCGTGGTGTTGCGCGTGAGCGCGATCGACTGGAAGCTGTCCATGATGCCCCATACGGTGCCGAACAGTCCGACGAAGGGCGCCACCGAGCCGACGGAGGCAAGAAAGGCGAGATAGCGCTCGAGGCGGTCCATCTCGCGCCCGAGGGTCACCTGCATGACGCGCTCGATGCGGTCCTGCAGGCCGCCGCGTGCCTCCTTCACGTTGATGCCCTTGCTGATCGAGCGGCGCCATTCGCGCATGGCCGCCGAGAACATGGCCGCCATCGGCTCCTGGGGCTTGCCCTCGATGCGGTCGTAGAGCTCCTCGAGCGAGCCGCCCGACCAGAAGGCATCCTCGAAGGCGCCGGTATGGCGGGTGAGCTTGCGCAAGCGGATGATCTTTTCGAAGATGATCGACCAGCTCCAGAAGGAGGCGAAGAGGAGGAGGACGAGCACCCCCTTCACGATGAGGTCCGCCCGAAAGAACAGGCCCCAGATCGAGAGGTCGGTGGACGGCATCGAGCCGCCGAGGTTCAGGACGTCGACTGCGGTTTGCTGCATGGCACCAACTATTTCTCCCGAGATTGCGACAAATTTATGAGCGTCTTGCGGATTACGGCTGGCAAGCGGACGGGCCGGCCCGCCTGATCGAGCACGGCGAGGCGGAGGGCGATGCGCGCAAGGGGCGTGCTGCCGCGTTTGACGATCTGCTCGGCCGAGAGGCTCGCCAGGCCGACCTTGGTCACGCGCGTGTGCACCTCGAGCGCGTCATCCAGGCGCGCGGGCTTGAGAAAATCGACCACGCAGCGGGCGACCGCGAAATTGAGCCCCTCGCTCTGCATCAGCCGCGAGCTCTCGACGCCGAGCGCCCGCATCATCTCGGTCCGCGCACGCTCGGCAAAACGCAGATAGTTCGCGTGATAGACGATTCCGGCGGCGTCCGTGTCCTCGTAATAGACGCGCACAGGAAAGACGTGAACGCCCGTCGCGATGGCCCCGATCGTGGCCACCTCAGCCATCGTCGTCCTCCAGGCTCTCGATCTCGAGGCTGAGCTGGGGCGCCGGGGCGGCAGGGGGGGCGAGGCCGAGGTGCCGGTAGCCGCGCTCCGCGAGCATGCGGCCGCGCGGCGTGCGCTGGACGAGCCCTTGCTGGACGAGATAGGGCTCGATCACCTCCTCGAGCACGTCGCGCGCCTCGCCGAGGGCCGCGCAAAGCGTCTCGATCCCCGCCGGACCGCCGCCGTAGTTGTCCGCGAGACACCGCATATAGCGCCGGTCCATGGCGTCGAGACCGGAGCCGTCGACCTCGAGCCGCATCAAGGCCGCGTCCGCGGCGGCGCGGTCGATCTCGGCGACGCCGCCGACGGCCGCGAAGTCCCGCACCCGGCGCAGGAGACGGCCGGCGATGCGCGGCGTACCGCGCGCGCGACGCGCGATCTCGCCGGCGCCCTCGGCGCTAAGCCCGATGCCGAGCACGCGCGCGCCGCGCGCCACGATCTCGACGAGCTCGGCATCCGTGTAGAACGAGAGCCTGAGCGGGATGCCGAAGCGCTCGCGCAAGGGTGTCGTGATGCGGCCGGAGCGCGTGGTGGCGCCCACGAGCGTGAAGGGCTGGAGATCGATCCTCACCGAGCGCGCAGCCGGCCCCTCGCCGATGATGAGGTCGAGCTGGAAGTCCTCCATGGCGGGATAGAGGATCTCCTCGACCGCGGGGTTCAAGCGGTGGATCTCGTCGATGAAGAGCACGTCGTGCCGCTGCAGGTTGGTGAGAAGCGCCGCGAGATCGCCCGCGCGCGCGATCACCGGCCCCGAGGTGGCGCGGAAGCCGACGCCGAGCTCGCGCGCGATGATCTGGGCGAGCGTCGTCTTGCCCAAGCCGGGCGGACCGAAGAGCAGCACGTGGTCGAGCGCCTCGCGGCGCGCGCGCGCCGCCTCGATGAAGACGCTGAGATTGGCGCGCACCTGGGCCTGGCCCACGAACTCGGCGAGGGAGTGCGGACGGAGCGAGGCCTCGGGGATGTCCTCCTCGGCATAGCCGCCTTCCACCATGCGCGCGTCGGCGGGGGTCGGCTGCGTCACTGGCTGAGCTCCCTGAGCCCGGCCTTCACCAGCGCATCGAAGCCCGCTTGCTGGCCGAGACGGCGCTGGACCTCGGCCACGACGCCGAAGGCATCGGCGCGGCGATAGCCGAGATTGACGAGGGCGGAGACCGCATCCGCGGCAGCACCCTCGAGTGCCGCCCCGAGAGCCGCAGCGCCGGCCAGCGCCGCCGGGCCGAGCGCCACCGGGCCAGCCTTGTCCTTGAGCTCGGACACGATACGGCCGGCGAGCTTGGGGCCGACCCCTTGGGCGCGGGCGAGTGCTGCCTTGTCGTGGGCCGCGATCGCAACCACGAGCTGGCCCGGCTCGAGCACCGAGAGGATCGCCAAGGCTACCTTGGCACCCA
>DASPPM010000305.1:0-21229 GCA_035625535.1 Alphaproteobacteria bacterium | reverse complement strand
GATTGACGGGCCACGCGCTCGTCTGAGCCGAGGTCCCGCTCAGGCCACCGTCTCGACCGATCCGTCAAGCGCCATCAACAGAAGCTCGGTCCCGAGGCTCGGGTATCTCTTGGCAATGGCCGCCCTGAGCCTGCGCAGCGCCTTGGCATGAACCTCATATTCCTCCTTAGGATTCTTGGAGAAGTCTTTGCCAAATATAAGTGTATAGGCGCCGCAGTCCCGATGGTCGAGGAGCAGGACCTGGCGGATATGGTGCAGCTCGATGGCGATCTTGAGATGCTCCCAAAAGGTCGTGCTCCAGGCGGGAAACTTGCTCGTCTCCGCGCCCAAGGAGGCGCCGGCAAGCACCGCGTGGTCGTATTTCCCGGCCAAGCCGCGGCCGTCCATGTAGCGCGTCGTCGCGTCCGTGAGGCGGTAATCGATGCAGCTCAACAGCAAAGCCTCGGCCTCTCCGGCAGCCAAGGCGGGGCCCCAAGGGACTGCGCCGAGCGCGGCGGCGGTGCCGAGAGCAAAGAAAGCAAGAAAGCGGCGGCGGTCCGGGACGGCAGGGGTGAGGCGGGCTTGGTGGGCGCGTCCGCATGACGCGCGCAGCACCTCCCTCGCGGATGGGGTGATCGGATTACTGTGCATGGCCTGGCCCCTTCGTGCGCGTGGTCCCTAAGTCTGCATTATGTCATTCTCCGGCCGCCTGCGCGTATAGTCGAGGGGGTCCCCTCTCCCTGTTGCTCGTGACGCGCTTCGACACCGGACTGCAGCGGCGGGCCGGACCCGGCGCCTGAGGCCGGCAAGCCCCGGGTCGCCTGGTGACAGTTGTAGCGGCGAGCGTGCTATAATGCTTAAAATAAGGGCGAAATCGCTGTAAAAGTGCCGCTTTGGGGTCAGGCATCGCCGTGCCTTCGCGGAAGGTTGGGAAAGCCAAGATCATGGGCAATGATCAGGCAAGCGTTGCGGTGGCGGAAAGGCAAGCCGACGCGGACATCGCCGGCGAGCTCAAGGAGCTCGTCGACCTCGGCATCGCGCTCTCCGCCGAGCGGAACCACGAGCGCCTCCTCGAGCGCATCGTCTGCGGTGCCATGTCGATTGCAAAGGCGGACGGCGGCACGCTTTACCTGCGCACCGAGGACGATACTTTGCGCTTCGTCATTCTGCGCAACGACACGCTCGAGATCGCGATCGGCGGTACCACGGGAAAGCCGATCAATTTCCCGGCGCTGCAGCTCTACCACGACGCCGCGCGCACCGAGCCCAACCACAATCAGGTCGCGACCCATGTGGCGCATACCGGCGCCACGATCAACATTGGCGATGCCTATCACGCCGAAGGTTTTGATTTCTCCGGCACGCGCAAGTTCGACGAGAGCACGGGCTATCGCTCGGAAAGCTTTCTCACCGTGCCGCTCAAGAATCACAAGGGGGAGGTCACCGGGGTCCTGCAGCTCATCAACGCGCTCGACCCCGCAACCCGCCGGGTAATTCCGTTCGGCGGCGCCATCGTCCCGGTGATCGAATCACTCGGCAGCCAGGCGGCCGTGGCGCTCGAGAACCAGCAGCTCATCGAGGCGGAGCGCGCGCTCTTCGATTCCTTCATCCATATGATGGCGGGCGCAGTCGACGCCAAGTCGCCCTACACGGGGGGTCACTGCCAACGCGTGCCCGTGCTGACCCACATGCTGATCGACGCGGCCTGCGCGGCAAAGGACGGACCATTCGCCGGTTTCAAGCTCTCCGACGAGCAATTGTACGAAATCCGCGTCGCGGCAGGCCTCCACGACGTCGGCAAGGTGGTGACGCCGGTCCATATCATGGACAAGGCGACCAAGCTCGAGAAAATCTGCGACCGGATCGACGAGATCCGCGCGCGCGCCGAGGTCATCTGCCGCGATATCGATCTCGCCTACCGTGACCGCCTCGCCGCGGGCGGCGACCCAAGAGCGCTGGCGGCCGAGCGCGAAGCGGCCATCGCGGCGCTTCGGGACGACGTCAAGGCGCTGGCCGAGTGCAACATCGGGGGCGAGTACCTCTCCGATGCGACGGTCGCGCGCATACGCGAGATCGCGAAGCGCCGCTGGAGCCTGGACGGGGAGGAGCGTCGCTTCCTGAGCGACGACGAGGTGGAGAACCTCACGATCCGCCGCGGTACTTTGAACGAGGCCGACCGTAAGATCATCAACGACCATATCGTATTGACCATCCAGATGCTGGAGGCGCTGCCGTTCCCCAAGCATATGCGGCGCGTGCCGGAGATCGCTGGCGGCCACCACGAGAAGATGGACGGTACGGGCTATCCCAAGGGCCTCAAGCGCGAGCAGATGTCGATCCCCGCGCGCATGATGGGCATCGCCGACGTGTTCGAGGCGCTCACCGCGTGCGACCGGCCTTACAAAAAGCCGAAAACGCTCTCGGAGTCGCTCTCCATCATGCGCGCCATGTGCGACAACCGCCATCTCGACCCGGACATCTTCCGGCTCATGATCAAGTCGGGCATCTATCGGAGCTACGCCGAGCGGTTCCTGCTGAAGGAGCAAATCGACGCGGTGGACGAGGCCCCTCTTCTCCGCGAAGGCGGTGCAAGCCCGCGCACTTAGGGCGGCCGGTGGCCGCTGCTGTCCTGGTTCTGAAATTCACCAAATTAGGAAAACACTCGTCGGTGCGAGGCGCTCGAAAGGCGACGACGCAATCGAGAAACGGTTTTCATCCAACATCCCAGATTGCTTCGCTGCGCTCCCAATGACGGTTGTCTCCGGTCGCGACGAACGTCCGAATATTGTCGTTAATTGTGCTTGGAGGTCAGCCCCAGGCTCTTGATGTCGCCGTTGATCTCGCCGCCCTCTTCGATCTCGAGCCGGCCATAGCGGATGGTCCCGCTTACCTGTCCCGTGCTGTGGATCAGGAGATTCTCGCGCACGGTGAGCGAGCCCTCATAGTGGCCGGAGACCTCGGCACTTTCGATTTCTGCGGCTCCCTTGAAGGTGCCGCTTTCGGCGATCTCGATGGTGTGGCACTCCTCCAGCTCCGCCTCGACGCGCCCCTCGACGACGAGGCGGTCGCATGAGGCGATCTTGCCGTTGAGCGAGATGTCGCGGCCGACGATCAGTTTCTTGCTCTCGGGCTTGGCCGCCGGCGCCGGGAGGGTGGCCTCCACCCTTCGCGCCGGGTTGGGAATCTCGATCACCCGTCGGTAAGGTTCCGCCCCCGGACGCAGCGGCTGAAACGGCTTATTGGCCGTCTCGGCGCCCTCCAAGCTTGGCGGCCGGGCCTGAGGCGCTGCGGCTGTGGCGACGCCGATGCGTGGATTCACTTCGTCCCGCGAGGGCTTGGCGCCAGCATCCTCCTCCGAGCCCTTGCGCTTGAACATTGCTCATTTCCCCTTTGCCGTTTGACACTCCCGCGCCGGCTCGCCCTTGCCCAGGGGGAACTGCCGCGGCGTATTGCGTTGTTCACTTTGTAAAAATCTGCCGCGCGATGCCGGGCGATGAAAGGGACAAAATTGAGACCGGCTCGGGGGGCCAAGTCGATCCTCGCGACATCGCTCGAAGCGGAGACCCCGAGATTGGACGCTGTGCCTCGCGCGAAGAGCACATCACTGCCGCCGCCGCATCCTTTCGCGCTGTTCTTCCATCAGCTCCTGCACCTTGCGCTGCTCCCAATCGCGGCTCGTCCACGGCAGCATCTCGTAAGCATATGCCGCATGCAGGCCGACGAAGAGACCCCAGCCCAGCAGGACCTGATAGAACCAGGGATCGCCCGGAGTGGAAACGTCGATCAGCAGAAGCAGGATGTTGACGATCGCGAAGAGCGAGAGATGGGTGTAGAAGAGACGCAGCGATTTGACCCGGCGCCACGCCCACTGCTCGAGCTCGGCCTCGCGCGCGGCCTCGCGGGCGCCGATGCCCGGTGCGATTTCGATGGGCTCGCTGCCCGTGCCCCTGCTGTGTTGGTTTGCCGCCATCCCGCCGTTCCCGTGCCGCCCGTCCCGCTCCGCTCGGCGGACGGCATAATGCTAACACGCCGCGGCCGCCATCGCGAGCCGGGTCAATGCGCGTGCTCGGCCGTGGGAGGCGGACGCTTGGGCTCGCGGTCGAGCGCCGCAATTTCCCGCGCGAGC
Source organism: Alphaproteobacteria bacterium (assembly GCA_035625535.1). Classification (GTDB taxonomy): domain Bacteria; phylum Pseudomonadota; class Alphaproteobacteria; order JACZXZ01; family JACZXZ01; genus DASPPM01. The sequence goes on along the minus strand of DASPPM010000305.1, from coordinate 17,124 downwards.
GCCGCCAGACCCTCCCACCCGATCTCCTGGCCCGGGAGCCAACGCGCACGCAAATAACCGGCCCGGTCGATCAGAAACTCCATGTGAGCCGGTAAGGGCAATACGCCTTCGGGGCCTTGAACCCTGCGAAAGAGGCTGTAGGCGGCTACCGCATCGGGGGAGGGCTCGGCAAGAATGGCGGAAAATGAGCTCGCTGCCGCTTCTGAAGGGAGCGCCCCCTCGATGGGCAGGGCCACAATCTCGACCCTTTCGCGCGCGAATGCGGGCGCTGCCGCGGCAAGTGCGGCGAGGCGCGGGGCCGACTCGGGCAATGTGTAGAGAACCATGAGCACGATCGCCTTGCCGCGTTCGCTCGCGAGCGTCTGCGGCTCGCGGCCGGGCAGCTGGAAGGTGAAGCCGGGTGCCTGCACGGGCCGGAACGGCTCGACCTCGGCGGTCATGCCGTTCGCCGCCTCGGCGTCGGCCTGGGCGCGGAGGAAGGCGATCACGTCCCAGCGCTCGCTCTCGCCGAGGCTTTGCGCGAAGGGTGGCATCGCGCCGTCCGCGCTGCCGCTGCCGATCCACCAGAAGAGCGTGCCGACGCCCGCGTGGAAGAGATGCGTTTCGGTGAGATCGCTGGGCTTGACCGCGCGCGTGTTGGCGGCGGAACCGTCGCCGTAGCCATAGGGGCCATGGCAGGCGGCACAATTGCCTTGATAGACCGCAAGCCCGCGGGCGATGGCGGCCGCATCATAGGGAACGGGGGAGCGGTAGTAGCTCGTCGGATAGGCGGCGACGAGAAATTGCGGCGCAACGAGTGCCAGGGAGAGCGCGAGGACGAGCACGCCCGCGGCGCTGCGCCACCAGATCCGGCTGATGAGCCCCAAGAGCACGCACGCCACGCCGACGAGGGCCAGGCAACCGGCAAGCATCAGGACCGCGTCGCCATGGTGCGCGAGACTTGGGCTGCTCGGGGCGAGGCGGTAGGGAAACGGCCAGTCGGGTTGCTGATGGGCGGCCGGCGTGGTGCCGACGAGCGCGCCTACGAGGGCGACGATCCCGATCCCGAGGGCGGCCTCGATGAAGGCATTGCGGCGCAGCGACCAGAGCGCCGCCTCCTTGGCGCGGCGCGGCCCCTCGGCTGCGACGAGGCGCGGCATGAGGCGCCAACGATTGATCGCGGCAAAGCTCACCATGGCGAGGAGGAGCGCGAGCTTGCACATGAGGATGCAGCCGTAGTTGGTGCCGACGAGGGCGGGGATGCTGCCGACGAGAAACCAGCTGTTGACGAGGCCGGTCAGCACGAGCGTCGCGACACTCGCGAAGCCGAGGATCGAGAAGCGCGGGGTGGCCGCCTGCGCGATGCGAAGCCAGCCGCGGGTCTCGTGCCCGTCCGGCTGGGAGAGAAGAAAGACCAAGCCGGGCAGGGCGCCGAGCCAGGCACCGGCCGCGAGCACGTGGAGCATGTCTGCGCTGAGATGGATCGCGCCGGCCGCCCCGCTCTCATCGCCCGCGTGACCGGCGTAGCCTATGGTCGCGAGAAAGAAGGCCGCGAGCGCGAGTGCTAACGCTGGCGCTCTCCCCGGCCCGAAGGCGCCCGCACGGTGCCTCTCCAAGGCGAGAAATGCGACGAGGCCGGTCGCCGTCGCCATGCGCGCGAGCCAGAGGCCGCCGAATTTCGTTCGGGTCACGACCAGCACCAGGAGATGTGGATCGAGGGCAGCACCAAGCGGGCGGCCGCTCATGCTCGCGCCAAGGAGCCAGAGCCAGAGCAGGGCGGTCACGACCGCAGCGGCGAGCCCGGCCACGGCGAGGCGAAAGATAAGACGCTCGAGCCTTGCTCGCTCGGCCTCGAAACGGCCAACGGCCGGTCGCGCCACCACAATGAGAAAGACCAGGCTGCCAAAGAGCAGCAAGGCACTCCCATAATGGACCGCCCTTACGGCGGCGCTCAGGACGAGAAGCAAATCCATTCGATGCTTCCTCGGCTGGCTCCGCCGCTCACGGTACTATTTGGATGGGAAAGCTCCCGCTCGTCGTGTGGGTGTCGACCGAGGTGACCCGCCACATCACCTTGTAGCTGCCCGGCGCGAGGGGTGGGAGCGACACCTTGAGCAGCTTGCGATCCTGGGGGTCGACGGAGGCGTCGCCCTTATCGACCTGCTTGCCGCTCGCGTCCACGACCTTGACGGTGCTGAAGGCGGGCTCGAGCTCCTGGGTGAACCATAAGCGCAGCTCAGGCGGAGAGCCGTGGCTCGTGCTGCCGACCGCCGGCAGCGCATGGTCGAGGAAGGCGTGGGCCAATGCCGCCGCCGCCCCCGAGGTGAGTAGGGCGGTGACGAGCAAGAGAGAATAGATGCGGCGCATGGTCATTTCCCGAAGAAGATTTTGCCGGATGCCAGGGAAAGGCGGCTCATCGCTGCCCCCACAAATCCGTGTTGAACAACGGCTTTCCGAGGCTCTCAGGGAAGATATCGTCGAGGAAGAGGTGGAACTGGGCGATGACCCCGGTGCCCTGGGATTGCCGCGTCGCGGCGTTGGCCGGGATCATTGCCTCGATGCCGACTTGCCAGGTATCGGCTTCATAGAGCACGCCGGGCGAGATGGTGCCGGTGGTGGGACCGATTTCCGGCGTGGACAAGGAGACCTCGACCAAGGGTACCAACCGCGTGAAGAACCCGGGGGTGTCCAGCGCCTTCACATGCTGCTGCAAATAAGGCATCGAGTATTGCACCGAGAAGGCGTAGGCCCATACGTTGGGGCTGGTGCTGTGCCAGTCGGAGACTTGGTAGCCGAGTTCGACCGTGACGGCGAGCGGGCGCAAATAGCCGATCGGCAGATCGCCCAAACCCTTGCCGGCATAGAAGGTCGGCGTCGTGTTGCTCACCGAGGCGATCACGCCTGCATTGATGAGCCGCTGCGACCCCGTGCCGGCGAATTCGCGGATCACGCCCACCGAGACCATGAATTCATGGGCCTCGCTGCAGGGCAGCTCGTCCTTGAGCGTCAAGGTGATGTTGTCCCAGCCGTTCAGGTTCTGGCCCGCGCCATAGCGCGTGAAGTAGTCGTCATTGAAGGCGAAGCCGAGATCCTTGGTGATCGTCTTGTCCCATTCGAAGCCGTAATCGATGCTTCTGCCCGACGGATTCCCGCCGCCGGCGGGTATCGGCGTGTACAGAATGGTCGGCAGCGACAATTCGTCGCCTACGCCTGGATCGTCCATCACCAGGGTGGCGGGGAAGACGCGGTCGCCGCAGACGGCGTGGGCGAGCGCGTGCCGGGGCGCGGCGATGACGAGTGCCAAGGAGGCCGCGAGCAGGGCGAGGGCGCGCGCGGCCACTGAGGGTGCCGACGTATGCCAGCACCGCGTGAGCGGGTCTCTTGAGGCGGACGGCATTTCTTTTCTCCCAATCGAGGCGAGCGAGCGGCCGCGCGAGCGGATCGCCGGCGGCCGCGGCGTCAGCCTCGGGTGGGAGGGGCTCTCGGCTGGGCTTGAAAAGACTGCTCGACGCGTTTTCCGTCGACGCGCGGCACAGGCTTGGGCTGCGCGGTCCCGGTCGTGGCGGGCAGGAGTGCTATCGCGGCCGGGGCAAGGGATGCCGCGACGATCGGCGCGGTCCGGCAGATCGGGCACTCGTGCCGGCTCGCGGCGTGGTGGCGATGGTCCGAGGAAGCGGGGCCTGCCGCGCCATCTTGACCCGCCGGAGCGCAAAGGGCGCGAGGTGCGGCGCTCCAGCCCTGCGGGAGATGAGCGCTCGTCAGGATGATTTGGAAGAGGAGGGCGGCGATGGCAAGCCAACCCGAATCGTAGCGCCATGCGGCCTCGCGGCCCGCCCTACGCCGGCTTGTGCCTAAGCTGCGGAGGCGCAAATCCGTCTCCCCAAGCACCACCCCCGGCCTTGAGCGGAGGCCGGGCCGCCCCCCTTCTCAATAGCCTAGCGCGGGGAAATATTCCATGGCCGCTCGCAAAACTGTTACCGCGGAGGGGGATATTTCCTAGAGCCGGTCGACCGGCAGCTTGAGATAGACGGCGCCGTTCGACTCGGCGGGCGGCATGTTGCCCGCGCGCATGTTGACCTGGATCGAGGGCAGCATGAGGGCCGGGGTCGCGAGCCCGCGGTCGCGCGCGGCGCGCATGGCGACGAACGCGTCCTCCGACACGCCGTCGTGGACATGGATATTGCTCGCTCGTTGCTTGGCGACGGTGGTTTCCCAGGCAAATGAATCGCGCCCCGATGCCTTGTAGTCGTGACACATGAAGAGGCGGGTCTCGGGGGGAAGCGCGAGGATGCGCCGGATCGAGCGATAGAGCGTGCGCGCGTCGCCGCCCGGGAAATCGGTCCGTGCCGTGCCATAGTCGGGCATGAAGAGCGTGTCGCCGACGAAAGCGGCATCCCCGATGCGATAGGTGATGCAGGCCGGCGTGTGGCCCGGCGTCTCGAGCACCTCGAGCGCAAGCGCGCCGAGCGGCAGGCGCTCTCCGTCGCGCACGAGGCGGTCGAACTGGCGGCCGTCTGGGGTCATCTCCGTGGCGTTGAAGACCCCCTTGAAGAAGGCTTGGACCTGCGTGACGCCGATGCCGATCCCTACGCGGGCGCCAGTGCGCGTCTTGAGGTACTGGGCGGCGCTCAGATGGTCGGCATGGACGTGCGTCTCCAGAATCCAGACGACGCGAAGCTCGGCCGCGGCGGCCGCGGCGAGGATGGCCTCGGCGGAGCGGGTCGCGGTGCGCCCGGACCGCGCGTCGAAGTCGAGGACCGGGTCGATCACCGCGCCCTCACGGGTCGCCGGATCGGATACAAGGTAAGAGACCGTGTTCGTCGGCTCGTGGAAGAAGCCCTGGATAAGCGGACTCATGGCATTGCCCTGCCGAAGCGGAACCCTGCTTGGAAGCCAGGCACATTATACCGCGCGCGCAATGCCATCGACAGGGCAGGGCGGAGATGGTCGAATGCGGCCACCACGCGCACATGCCGCACGAGGGAGGAAAATGCGATGATCGAGCTCTACACCGCCGCGACAGGCAATGGCCGGCGCGCAACGCTCATGCTCGAGGAGTGCGGGATTGCCTATCACGCCCACAAGATCGAGATCGGCAAGGGTGCCAACAAGCCGGCCGAATTCCTCAAGCTCAACCCAGAGGGGACCGTGCCGGTGATCGTCGATCCCGACGGGCCGGGCGGCAAGCCGATCGTGCTCAATCAATCGGGCGCCATCTTGCTCTATCTCGCCGAGAAGACCGGGAAACTCGTGCCGAGGGACCCGGCCGCACGCGCGCTCACCCACCAGTGGATGATGCTGTCGCTCACCGACATAGCCCCCGCCAGCAGCGGAATCTTCTACGCGACGATGATCCTGCCGGAAAAGCCGTCCGTGGCAGCGAGCTTCTTCGAGGCGCGCTTCCTCGATCTTTGCCGCGTCGTCGATCGCCGGCTTGGTGCTGCCGCCTATCTCGCGGGCAGCGAGCTGAGCATAGCGGATGTGGCGCTTTATCCCGTCATCGCGGCGCGCCAGGCGGTCGTAGAGAAGGCCGAGGGACTAGCCAATCTCAAGCGCTGGGCTGCGGCACTCGCGGCCCGCCCCACCGTTGGCCGCGCCCTCAAGGTTGCGGCCTGAGGCCCGTCCGACCATGCTCGAGCACGGGACGGCCAAGCCGAGCGCCCCGCAACGCGTCGTCGTGCTCGGTGCCGGCGGCTTCGTAGGCGGCGCCAGCGCCCGACTCCTCGCGGCGCGGGGCATTCCGGTGCTCGCGCTCGGCCGTGCAACGCTCGATCTGCTCGCGCCCGATGCAGGCAGGCAGCTTGCGGACCGCCTCCAGGCCCAAGACTCGCTTCTCGTCGTCTCGGCGCTGGCGCCCTGCAGGGACGCGGCGATGCTCACGGCCAACCTTCGAATGATGGAGGCAGTCGCCGCGGCGCTCCAGAAGGCCGCGGTGGCGCATGTCGTCTATATCAGCTCCGATGCGGTCTATCGCGACTCGGCGGCGCCGCTCGACGAGACCTCGTGCGCCGAGCCGGGCTCGCTCCACGGTGTCATGCACCTCGCGCGCGAGCTGGTCCTAAAGGCTACCTTCAAGGGGCCGCTCGCCGTCCTGCGCCCGAGCCTGCTTTACGGTGCCGCCGATCCCCACAACGGCTACGGGCCGAACCGTTTCCGTCGCCAAGCGGCGGCCGGCCAGGAGATCCTCCTCTTCGGCGAGGGCGAGGAGCGGCGCGATCACGTGCTCATCGACGACGTGGCCGAGCTCGTCGCGCGGGTCATCGCAAGGCGAAGCCGCGGCACACTGAATGTCGCGACAGGGGAGGTGCATTCGTTCCGCGAGATCGCCGAGCGCATCGCCGCCATGTTCGCTCCGCCGGCGAGCATCCGAAGGCTTCCACGAGAGGGCCCCATGCCGCACGGCGGCTATCGGCCCTTTGATATCTCGGCCTGCCGCACGGCCTTCCCCGATTTCCGCTACACCTCGCTGCGGGAGGGCCTCGCCATCGCTCAGCGCGACTCGCTCGCGGCGGAGGGACGCTCGCGCGCTTGAGGAGAAAGGCGGTCGAGCGGCCGCCGCGCCGGGGCCGAAGGAAAAGCTAATCCTTGCGTGCAACGGCGCGCTGCTCGCGCGCCTTGGCGCGCTTGCGCCATTGCCGTTCGCGCTCTTTGGCGAGCCGCAAGGCGACGTGAAGCTGCTCGATGAGGGCCTTGCTGCCCGTTCCCGCGGCTTGGTTCATCGCCAAAAGAACCTTGTCGCTCAGCCGGCGATTGAGCTCGGGCACGCTGAAGGCATGAATCTCGTATCCGACGCTCTGGCATGAATTGATTTGCAGCCCGGTACCCTCGAGCTTTTGGCGCAGCGAGGAGATGGCCTCCCGCACGGACTCCGCCGAGGCAGCCTCGTGCGCACCGCGCCTGGCGCGAGAGAGCGATGCCACGGAGGTGATCTGGCCGCGGTTGTTCAGCAAGATGCGAAGAACGCGCGTTTCGAGCGGCTGCAACGGAATGCTTCGAGTCTGGAAGCGAATGACATTGCCGCCGATGTCGAACTCGAAATTGCTCTCTCCGACGCTGCCCGCCATTGTCTTGCCTTTCGTCATCGGCTCAATCCGCTGAGCGCGGGGCGGGAGCAGGAATTGCGTTGCGGCGCTCGACCGCTTTGCTGCGGACCGGACGAACCGGCCCGATGGTGTGAACGGCATTCTCGCGCTCCTGATCCGCATCAGTTCGACGGTTGCGCGGACGAGCGCGCAGGCTTCGCCCGGCATTACCGGAATTCGTATGATGTCGAGGCTAAGCCGAAAAATATAAAACAAGGTTACGAATTAAGGCTGCCCCAGCTAGGGTGGCGACGCCTGGGCCGGGCCCAAGAGAATCCGGCACCGACCGCACAGGGTCAGCCGGCGGCGATCCCCGGGAGCGGGGCTTCTCGCTCCACAGCCGCCGCGCGCGTCCTCAATGCGACATGAACACCGGCAGCGTCGCCTCGGCCAGGATATGGCTCGTCATGCCGCCGAAGATCATCTGGCGCAAACGGCTCTGCGTGTAGGCCCCCTTGACGAGAAGATCCGCATCCCAGCTCCCCGCTTCGGCCAGGATGGTCTCGCCCGTGCTGCGCCTCTGCGTGGCGACGATCTTGCCGTCCGCGGGAATCCCGTTGCGCCGCAGCTGCCGTGCCGCTTCTTGAGCGCTGGGACCGGGCACCGTGCCGCCCTCGACCTGGAGCACCAGCACGGATTTGGCGCGGGTAAGGAAGGGCATGGCGAAAGCGGTCGTGCGCGCCGTCTCGGTCGAGCAATTCCACGCGATGACGATTTTTTCGCCGAGCCTCGCGGGTGCTTGAGGAGGGGCGATGAGGAGCGGCCGGCCGCTCTCGAAGAGCGCGGTCTCCAGCGTGGTCATGGCGGCGCTCGAGCCGCCGCGCACCGGCCGGCCGACGACGATGAGATCGAAGACGCGTCCGCGACTCCCGATGGTCGCCTCGCCCTGGCTCGTCTCCTCGTACCAGCCGAACGTCGCGGCCGCCTGAGGGGCGAGCGAAGCGCTGCGCTCGACGCGGTTCTCGCGCATGAAGGCCTCGAAGAAGGCGCGCACGCGCTGGGCGCGCGCCTGATCCTCCCGCTCGAAGCTTTCGATCAGGCCCGGCGTCGCCGCCACGAGGCCTTCGGCGCCCGCCGCCACCACACCTGTCAGGCCGGGCCGGACGTGAAGCCCCTCTATGTAGCTTCCGAATGCACTAGCCGCCAAGAGGGCGGTGCGCAGGATCGAGGGGAGACCATCGCTTTCCTCAAGAGGCAGGAGCATGGTTTTCATGATTCTTATCCTTGTCTCTGAAGGTCGCCAGCCCGGGCGCCGGGCGCGCGCAACTCATTCTAACGCACTGCGGGCGGCCGGCGAACGCAAAATCCGGGCTGGACCTCGGGACCCCGCCGTCCTAATTGGAGCGGGTGCGGAGGCGGCAGCGCGCCCTCTCGAAGCCTTCCGCTGGGCCGGCCTTGGAGGGTTCACGCCGATGAGCACCCCGGAAGACAATCTCTCGGCCGAACGCGCGACTTTCGTGAGCCACCTCGAATGCGGCCTCACCGGAGAGCGCTATCCCGCCGACCGCATCGCGACGCTCTCTCGCGCCGGCAAGCCGCTCCTCGTGCGCTACGACCTCGAACGGCTCAGCCGCGGGGTCAGCCGCGCGGAGCTCGCCCGGCGCGCCAACGACTTCTGGCGCTACCGTGAATTTCTCCCCGTGCGGCGCGTCGAGAACATCGTGAGCCTGGGCGAGGTGGTGACGCCCTTGCTCGCCGTCCCGCGGCTCCAGCGCCGGCTCGGCGGCGGCGAGATCCTGATCAAGGACGAGGGCCGCCTGCCCACCGGCTCCTTCAAGGCGCGGGGATTGGCGCTTGCGGTCACGATGGCAAAGGAGCTCGGCATCAAGCGCATGGCGATGGCGACGGCGGGGAACGCCGGTGCCGCACTTGCCGCCTACTGCAGTCGCGCCGGCATCGAAAGCTATGTCTTCTGTCCGGACGACGCGCCGTTGCCGAATGTCGGCGAGACGGTGTTGCAGGGAGCCAAGCTCTACAAGGTCAACGGGCTCATCAACGACTGCGCCAAGATCGTCGCCGAAGGCAAGGAGGCCATGGGCTGGTTCGACACCTCGACGCTCAAGGAGCCGTACCGCATCGAGGGCAAGAAGACGATGGGCCTCGAGCTTGCCGAGCAGCTCGACTGGACGCTGCCCGACGCGATCTTCTATCCGACCGGGGGCGGCACCGGCCTCATCGGCATGTGGAAGGTCTTCGACGAGCTGGGCCGGATTGGCTGGCTCGACGGCAAGCGGCCGCGCATGGTGGCGGTGCAATCGACGGGCTGCGCCCCCATCGTGCGCGCTTTCGAGCGCGGCGCTGAGTTCGCCGAACCCTGGCAGAACGCCGAGACCGTGGCATCGGGCCTGCGCGTGCCGGCGGCGCTCGGCGATTTCCTCATCCTGCGCGCGATCCGCGAGAGCAACGGCTTCGCGATGGCCATTCCCGACGAGGTCATTCTCGATGCCCGCGCCGAGGTTGGCCAAGAGGAAGGCTTGTTGCTTTCGCCAGAGGGGGCAGCGACCTATGCCGCCTACCGCCGAGCGCTTCATGAGGGGCGCGTGGGAAAACGCGATCGCGTCGTCCTGTTCAATTGCGGCAACGGCCTCAAATATTCGATGCCCGACACCAACCGGCGAATCGACCGGCATAAAACCATCGACTACGCCACGCTGTGAGCCGAACGCCTTGCGTCACGAGAATGTGACAAGGCGTGAAGGCATTTAGCGCGTCTGCACACGATCTATAGGTCAGCGAAATTAGAGCCATTCCCGATGTAATAGAAGCATCCCCCTCACCCTACCCTCTCCCCCGACGCGGGGGAGAGGGTTGCGTAGGCTTGAGCCGAGCGAAGCCGAGCTTAGCCGTTTGACGCCTGCCAAGCGTCCACTGGACGCTTGGCCCGAACATGCCAGTGGCATGTTCGGCTGGCGTCAAAGGGTGAGGGGGTGATTCCATGCTTTCGGGATTTGCTCTAGCAACGGACGGCGCTCGGCAGGCTGTGCGAGCCGTCGCAAGGGAAACGGTCATGTTGAATCGGCAGGTTCGTGCATCCTGGATTCTGGTCGGTCTTTTTCTCGTCGTTCTCGCCGTGCTTTCGGAAGCCGGGGGATTCCACAATCAGCCGACCTTCCGCGACATCATTCGCGCGAACGTCACGACAGCGCAGGGGCGGGGGGCGCTGGGCTGAGCTTTCGCTCGCGGATCAGAGATCGGGCGCCATGGGCGGGGCTCCGAGCCGCTCGCGCGGCGTGCCCAAGGCGCGCTCGGCGGCAAGGGCAATCGCCAAAAGCCGCTCCTCCCCTCCAAAGGGAGCCATGAGCATGAGGCCGACCGGCATGCCGGCCTTGTCGAGCCCTGCGGGCATGGTGAGGGCGCAGAACGTCAGGAGATTGGCGACGCAGGTGTTGCGCAAGGCCGCCATGTTGGTCCGGCGATAGCTCTTGAGCTCCGCCACCTCGTCGACGCTCGGCGGGGTCACCGGCACAGTGGGGGCGACGATCACATCGCAGTTTGCAAAACGCAACGCGGCCGAGCGCGAGATCGCCACCATCTTGCGGCGGCGCAGCAGGAGCTCGCGGGCGCTGATCGCGCCGCCGTCGGCGATGCGCATCTTGATGATCGGATCGAGCTGCCCGCGCCACTCGGGCAGCTCCGCCTCGATGAAGGCGTCCAACTCGGCGGAGACGACGCTGCCGGCGCGCACCAGCTCGATCGCTTGGGCGGCCTCCGGCAGCGCCACGTCCTTAAGGCGCGCGCCCCTTTGGCGCAGCTCGTCGAGGGCTGCGCGCACTGTCTCCGCTATGCCCGGCGAGCAATCGTCCCACAAGGGCGCGTCCGCAATGCCGATGCGGACGTCGCAAAGCTCGAGCGCGCCGATGCGGGCTTCGAGCGTCTCCCAGCGGCCCCAGGCCGGGTCGAGTGCGGCAAAGGCGTAGGCTACGTCGGCGACGCTTTTTGCCAGCACCCCCGCCGTGTCGAGCGTCGGGCTCAAGGGCACGATGCCGTCCGTCGACCAGCGCCCGACGCTCGTCTTGAGGCCGACGGTACCCGTCATGCTCGCCGGCACCCGCACCGAGCCCGCTGTGTCGCTGCCGAGTGCTACCATCGCCGAGCCTTCCCACAGGCTCACTCCGGCGCCGGCCGAAGAGCCGCCGGGGACCCGGTGCGCTTTCGCGTCCCACGGATTGCGCGGCGTGCCCCAATGCGGATTGACGCCGAGGCCGCCAAAGGCGAACTCGACGGTATGGGACTTTCCCATCACCACGCCGAGCTGGCGGCGCAACGTGGAGACGAGCGGGCCCTCGCTCTCCCATTTGGGCGGCAATTGCCTTGCGGTGCCCGCGAAAGTCGGCCAGCCCTTGACACCGTAGAGGTCCTTGACCGACACCGGAATGCCCTGCAGCGGCCCGGTCGCAGCACCGCTTGCGAAGGCGGCATCCGCGGCGCGCGCCTGGAGGCGCGCCTCGTCCGGGCTCCAGCTCTTGTAGGCGCCGAGACGGTCGCCGAAGTCCTCGTGGCGCGCGAGTGCCGACTCGACGAGCTCGAGCGAGGTGATCTCGCCGCGGGCGAGTGCGGCCGCGACGGCACTCAAGGTGCGGGGGCGTTTGCCGGTCATGGTGGCGGGGAGAGTAGCGGCTGAGCGGGGTGGAGGAAAGCGGCAAGTGCCGCGGCCTGCGCGTGCGCTCACCCTTTCGCTCGACCGTCGCCCTCCAACGCCCGCTGCAAGCGCGCCGGATCGACGGCGATGCTGACGCCCGCGCGCTCCTGTTGGAGCAGCATTGCAACGCGCGAATCGCGCTCGCCCCAGCCGCGCGCGAGCGCCTCGCTGAGCTCTCCGAGCGCGAGCGCCGCCATCGGCATCGGTACCTCGAGCTCGCGGCCGAGGGCGGCGGCGAGCGTTACGTCCTTGTGGGCGAGGCGCAGCGCAAAGGCCGGGGGGTCGTACGTTCCGGGAAGAAACTGGTCGATCAGGCCATCGAAGGTGCGCCTCCGTCCGACGGCACCCTGACGCACCGCTTCCCACAGCGCGAGCGCCTCGACGCCTGCCTTGACGCCCAGCGTGAAGACCTCCGAGAGCGCGCGTTGGATGGCGTAACCAGCGCAGTTGTGCACGAGCTTGGCGACCGTGCCCGCGCCGATCGGGCCGATGTAACGCGCCTGGTCGCCGATGGCGTCGAGGAGCGGCCGATAACGCTCGAAGATCTCGGCCTCGCCCCCGACCCAAAGCGCCAGCCTGCCGGTCGCGGCACCGCGCGGCCCGCCGCTCACCGGCGCATCGAGCATGTGAGCGCCGCGCTCGGCGAAGGCCGCATGTATTCGGCGCACGGTCGCGGGCGCGTTCGTCGACAGATCGAAATAGGCCCCTCCGGGGCGCATTCCGTGAATTAGCCCGCTCGCGCCGAGCGCCACCGCATCCACCTCGGGCGGACCGGGAAGCGAGGTGAACACGACCTCGACTGCCTCGGCCGTCGCCTGCGGCGTCGCGGCCCAGAGCGCGCCCGCCGCAATGTGCGGCTCGGCCGCAGCGCGACGCACGTCATGAACCACCAAGGAGTAGCCAGCCTTCTGGAGATTCGTGGCCATGCTGGCACCCATGGTGCCGAGACCTATGAAGCCGACCTGCATCGTTGCCTCCGTCGCGCGGGACAAGCCGCGGCGTTTCTGCGGCTACGCCTGCTTCTCGAGCACATCCTTTGCCAACAGCGCCGCCGACATCGCCGTGGGCCAGCCCGAGTAGAACGCCAAGTGGGTGATCAGCTCGACGATCTCGGCCTGGGTGACGCCGTTCTTGAGCGCGCGCTCGAGATGACCGCGAAGCTGCTCCGGGCGATAGAGCGCAACCAAGGCTGCGAGCGTGATGAGGCTGCGATCGCGCTTGGAGAGGCCGGGGCGTTCCCACACATCGCCGTAGAGAACGCCTTCGGTGAGCTCGATCAGCTTCGGCGCGAGCGGGCGAATCTTGTCGCGTACAGTTGGGGGTGCGGGCGTGGCCATGGTTCCTCCTTGACCTTGCGGGAGCGTTGCGCTCCTCGGCATATCGGATAGTAGCTTGCGCGCTCGCAGGAGGTCCACCGCCGCGCGGCTTCACAGGGTGCGACGGGGGGCGAGGGCGCTTTCCTCGACGCGGATGCGATAGGCGACGAGGAGACGCATGCTTGCCGAGAGGCGAGAAAAAGGAGAGTCATGATTTTTCGCTTGTCGCCACCAGGACGCGCGCTCAAAGTGACAAGGGCTGTCGTGCAGGGGAAGCGATGATGCGGAGTTTCCTTGCGGCGAGCATGGTTGCCGCCGGCCTGGTCTTGATCGCCGCTCCGGGCGTCGCGGCTCCTTGCGACGTCCAAATCCTCAAGGTCGAGTCGCGATTGCAACGCGTCTTGGATCCCGGACTGCGACAAGCGATCGAGTCGCTGCTCGATCAGGCCAAGCGCGCGCTCACTTTGCGCGAGCCGGATCGCTGCATGGCGGACGTGAACAAGGCGAAGCATGCGCTGCGCATGAAGTGAGCCGGGCCGCAAGGCAGCGGAGCCGCGCTCCCCAGGACACCGTTGCGGAATCGCAGACCGCTCCTATCTCTTGAATGAGGGCAACCGAAGCACGAACGGAGCCAGGTGATGGCGAAGAAGCTGCGGCCGCCGGAGCCGGCGGAAGTCGAGACGGAAGAGGAGTTTGTCGGCCCGCCGATCACCTTCGGCGCACGCATCCGCGCCTATTTCATTGCCGGGGTGCTGGTGGTCGCCCCCATCAGCATCACCTTCTATATCGCCTATCTCATGCTCAACTTCGTCGACTCGCACGTGACGCCGCTCATCCCGGCCCATTACAACCCGAACAACTACCTGCCTTTCGGCATTCCGGGCCTCGGCCTCATTATCCTCCTCGTCGTCATCACGCTCATCGGCGCCACCACGGCCGGCTACCTCGGCCGCGTCTTCGTGCGGCTCTCGGAGATGCTGCTCCAGCGCATGCCGGTCATCCGCGGCATCTACGGCGCCGTCAAGCAACTCGTCGAGGCGGTCTTCTCGCATAAGGCCAACGCCTTCCGGCAGGTCGTGCTGGTCGAGTGGCCGCACGAGGGAAGCTGGACGATCGGCTTCGTCACCGGTGCGGTGGCTGGCGAAATCCAGGCCCTGCTCCCGGCGGAGCTCATCAGCATCATGGTGCCGACGACGCCCAATCCCACGGGCGGCTACATCGTCTTCGTGCCGCGCGAGAAAGTCATCCCGCTCGAGATGAGCGTCGACGCGGCGATGAAGATGATCCTCTCGAGCGGCATCGTCGTCCCGCCCGAAGCCGCGGCCCTTGCGGCGACCGCGGCACGCGCGGCACCGGCGCGCGCGGAGAAGGCTGAGGTCCGCTAGGCTGCGGCCGTAGCGTCATCTCGGGCGCTGGGTTATTCTCCGCCACCATGGAAGACCCTTACAAGGTCCTGGGCGTCGAGCGCACCGCCTCCGAGGACGCGATCCGCGCCGCCTACCGCAAGCTGGCGAAGCGCCTTCATCCCGACCTCAATCCCGGCAAGAAGGACGCGGAGGAGCGCTTCAAGGCGGTCGCGGCCGCCTACGCGCTGCTCTCCGATAAGGAGAAGCGCGCGCGCTTCGACCGCGGCGAGATCGACGCGAGCGGCGCCGAGCGGCCCCAGGAGCGCCGCTTCTACCGCGACTTCGGCGACGAGGCCGCGCACGGTAAATACCGCGCGCAGTCCTTCGGGATGGACGATCTCGAGAGCATCTTTGGTGCCGCCTTTCGCGACCGTTTCGGGCACGGCTTCGCGGCGCGAGGTGCCGATGTGCATTATTCGCTCACGGTCGATTTTCTCGAGGCTGCGAACGGTGCGGTACGCCGCCTCGGGCTGCCGGACGGCCGCACGCTCGACGTCACCATCCCCGCCGGGCTCAAGGACGGGCAGGTCCTCCGCCTCAAGGGTCAGGGCCTTCCAGGTGGAGAGGAGGCACCCGCAGGGGATGCGCTCATCGAGGTCAGCGTCGCCCCGCATCCGTTTTTTCGGCGCGAGGGCAACGACGTGGTGATGGAGCTGCCGGTGACTCTCAAGGAAGCCGTGCTTGGCGCCAAGCTCGAGGTGCCGACCGTCAGGGGCCCAGTCACCCTCACGATCCCGCCCAATTCGTCGGGCGGCACCCGTCTTCGCTTGAAGGGCAGGGGCATCGCCGGCGGGCACCAGTACGTCGTGCTCAAGGTCGTCCTGCCGCACGACGGCGAGCCCGAGCTCGCCAGCTTTCTCGAGCGCTGGCAGCCGCGCCATCCCTTCGATCCGCGCAAGGGGATGAGGGCGGCATGATGCGCTTGGACGCGATCGCAGCGCTCTTTCCTGATCTCGAGACGGTCGAGCTGATCACCTGGGTCGAGCGCCGCTGGGTCGAACCGGAGCCGGCCGAGGAGGGCGGCTGGCTCTTCCACGACATCGACGTGGCGCGGGTGCGCCTCATTTACGATCTGCGCCGCGAGCTCGAGGTGGCGGAGGAGACGGTACCCCTCGTGCTCTCGCTCCTCGATCAGCTCTACGAGCTGCGCGCCACGCTCAAAAGCGTCATGCACGCGATCGAGGGCCAGCCGCCCGAAGTGCAGGCCGCCGTCGCCGCGGTGCTAGAGGAGCGCCCGATAGGCGGCGCTGCAAGCCGCGAAGGATCGCCGCGGTGACGGCCTTCCTCATCCTGACCGCCATTGGCAAGGATCGGCCGGGGCTGGTGAGCGCGCTCTCGGAAGAGATCGCGACCCATGGCGGCAATTGGCTGGAAAGCCGGATGGCGCGCCTGGCGGGCGAGTTCGCGGGGATCGTTCGCGTGAGCGTGCCGGCCGCGAATGCTGAGGCCCTCGTGGCCGCCCTTCGCGGCCTCGAGGCCCGGGGCCTGCGCGTCACGGTCGAAAGGGGGGCTGGCGAGATGCCGGCAGGCGTCCGCAGAGCGTTCAAGCTCGCGCTCATGGGACAAGATCATCCCGGCATCATCCGCGACGTCACCCATGCGCTCGCGGCGCAAGGCGTCAACATCGAGGAGCTGACGACGGAGATCGAGAGCGGCTCGATGTCGGGGACCGCACTCTTTCGCGCAAGCGCACGCTTGAGCGCGCCGGCCCAAGTGAAGGCGGCCGAGCTGCGCGAGAGCCTCGAGCGGCTCGCGGGCGACCTCATGGTCGAGATCGCCCTGGACGAGGCCCCGGCAGCGAGCGAAGGCGGAAGGTAGAGTGGCGCTCCCTCACCCCGATCTCAAATACTTGATCGCCGCGTCGCGCTCGAAGAGGTAGAGGAGGGTGCGGATCGCTTGCCCGCGCGGGCTCTTGAGCTCGGGGTCGCGCTCAAGCGCCAGCCGCGCATCGTCGCGTGCCGCGGCGAGGAGCTCCTGATGCACGGCGAGGTCGGCCAAGCGGAAGTCGGGCAGCCCGCTTTGCCGTGTGCCGAGGAGCTCCCCCGGTCCGCGCAGGCGGAAGTCCTCCTCGGCGATGCGGAAGCCGTCTTCCGTCTCGCGCAGGATGGCGAGGCGCGCCCGCGCCGTCTCGCCGAGCGGTGTCGCGTAGAGGAGGAGGCAGGTCGAGGCCTCTTGGCCGCGTCCGATGCGGCCGCGCAGCTGGTGGAGCTGGGCTAATCCGAAGCGCTCGGCATGCTCGATCACCATGACGCTCGCCTCGGGCACGTCGACGCCGACCTCGATCACCGTGGTCGCGACGAGGATGCGGAGCGGGCCGCGCTGGAACGCCTCCATGACCTTGTCCTTCTCGCCTCCCTTGAGGCGTCCGTGAACGAGGCCGACCAGCCCGGGAAAGATGCCGGCAAGCTGGTGATAACGCTCGGTCGCGGCGGCGAGGTCGACCGCCTCTGACTCCTCGACGAGCGGGCAGACCCAATAGATTTTTGCCCCCTTGTCGAGCGCGCGCCTGAGTGCCGTGATCACTTCCTCGAGGCGCTGCAACGGGAGCGTGCGGGTGTCGATCGGCTTGCGGCCCGCCGGCTTCTCGGTGAGGCGTGAGACGTCCATGTCGCCATAGGCCGCAAGCATGAGCGTGCGGGGGATGGGGGTTGCCGTCATCACCAGCATGTCGACGACGCGGCCCTTGGAGGCGAGCAGCAGGC
>DASPPM010000304.1:0-2913 GCA_035625535.1 Alphaproteobacteria bacterium | reverse complement strand
GGCGCGATGCTGCGCGCGCGACAAAACCGTCTGGGGTCCTCCGAGATGGCGAATGACGTTCCGAGACTCGACCATGTCGTCGTCGACGTGCGCGGGCGCATGGAGGAGGCCCTCGCGGCCTACGGTAGCCTCGGCTTCCACCTGACCGAGCGCAGCCGGCACTCGCTCGGCTCGTTCAACCACCTCGCCGTCTTCGCGACGGACTATCTCGAGCTTCTCGGGCTCGACGAGCAGGCGGCCACGGCGCGGCCGGAGATCGCGAGCTACCCCGTCGGCCTCAACGGGCTCGTCTTCTGGGCCGAGGATCCCGACAAGCTCTCGGCCGAGCTCAAGGCCGCCGGGCTTCCGGCCCTGGAGCCGGTCTCCTTCTCCCGTCCCGTCCGGTTGGCGCAAGCGACGCTTGATGCGAAGTTCCGCGTGGTGCGCTTCAAGCCCGGCTCGGTTTCCTTTGGGCGCGTCTATTTCTGCCACCACTTCACCCCCGAGCTCGTGTGGCGGCCGGAGTGGCGCCAGCATCCGAACGGCGCCACAGAGATTGCTCGCGTCACGATCGCGGTCGCCAATCCGGCGGCATCCCAGCGGTTCTTCGAGGCCATCTTCGGGCCGCAGGTCACGCGCAGCGCCGCCGACGGCAGCCGCAGCTTCTCGGCCGGCAGGGTCGAGATCGAGCTCGTGACGCACGAAGCCCTTCTCTGCAAATACGCCGATGCGGCACCGGACCCTGCCGGACGCAAAGAGTACATGGCGGCCCTCGGTCTGCGCACGAGCTCGCTCGCGAAGACGCGAGCCGCCCTCGCTGCCGGCCGCATCGAGCCCAGCGAGAGGGCAGGGCGCATCCTGGTGCCGGCGAAGGCGGCGATGAACGTCGCCCTCGAGTTCGCCGAATAGGCAAGGGTCGGCGATGGACGGTACCAAGACGCCACCCGCGACACCGTTCGCCGCCTTGGCGTGGGCAGCCGGCCGGGCTGCGATCGACAATCAGGGCGACGCCGTCAATCGCCGCGGCGACCGTGACGCAACTGCCCTCATCGATCTCGGCGGCGAGACGGGTCCGCGCAGCTTCTCCTTCCGCGCGATCGACGAGCTGAGCGACCGGATAGCGGGGGGCTTGCTCGCGCGCGGGCTCGCAAGGGGCGCGTGCGTCGCCATCCTCTCGGCCAATCGGGCGGAGTTCCTCACTACCTTCCTCGGCACGCTCAGGGCCGGCCTCGTCTCGGTCCCGGTCAATACCAGGTTCCCCTGCGAGACCGTCGATTTCATTCTGCGCGACGCCGACGCGCGGCTCGTGATTGCCGATCGCGCGCATCTGCCGCTTTGCCCCCGCGACATTCCGCGGCTCGTCTTCGGCGAGGCGGGCGAGGCGGGCTTCGATCGCCTGCTCGCGGCCGATCCCGCAGCGACGCAGCACCCGGCATCGCGTCAGCCCGCGATGTTCCTCTATACCTCGGGCTCGACCGGGCGTCCCAAGGGTGTGGTGCTGTCGCACGAGAGCCATCTCTGGGTCGTCGACGTGCGGCTCCGCGCCAAGGCGGGGCCGGATCAGCGCGCCCTCGTCGCGGCCCCGCTCTACCATATGAACGCGCTCGCCATGTGCCAGGCCTCGCTTGCCATGCACGATACCGTGATCCTCCTGCCGGGCTTCACGGCGCCGGGCTATATCGACGCCATCCAGCGCTACCGCGCAACGCTCCTCACCTCCGTGCCGACGATGATGGCGATGATGCTGCGCGAGGAAAAGCTGTTGCGCGCGACCGACCTCTCCTCGGTCACGGCACTGCGCATGGGCTCGGCCCCCGTCTCCCCGGCTCTCGCCCAAGGCCTTCGCGCGGCCTTCCCCCGGGCTGCGATCAGCAACGGCTACGGCACCACCGAGGCCGGGCCCATCGTCTTCGCACCCCATCCGCGCGGGCTGCCCACCCCGCTTCTCTCCGTCGGCTGCGCGCATCCCGAGGTCGAGCTGCGCCTCTCCAATAGCGGCACGGCGGACCAAGGCGTGCTCGAGATGCGGTGCCCCGCGCTGATGAACGGCTATCACAAGCTGCCCGAGGCGACGAAGAAGGCGATGACCGAGGACGGTTACTATGTGACCGGCGACGTATTCCGCCGCGACGAGGACGGCTTCTTCTTCTTCGTGGGCAGAGTCGACGACATGTTCGTCTGCGGCGGCGAGAACATCTATCCCGGCGAGGTCGAGAAGATGCTGGAGCGGCACCCGGCGATCCATCAAGCCTGCGTGGTGCCGATCCCCGACGAGCTCAAATGGCAGAAGCCGGTCGCCTTCGTCGTCCTCAGGCCGGGTGCGGCACTCGACGAGCGCCAGGTCAAGGAGTTCGCCTTGGCACACGCGCCCGCCTATCAGCATCCTCGGCGAGTGTGGTTCCTCGATGCACTCCCGCTCGCCGGCACCAACAAGATCGACCGCCGCGCCTTGAGCGCGCGCGCCGCGGCATCCTCGTGAAGGAGATTGGGGAAGGACGATGAAGGCACTGGTCCTGCGCGAACACGGCGGCATGGAGAAGCTCGCCCTCGAGGCCGACTTTCCCGATCCGATACCCGGACCGGGCGACGTGCTGCTCAAGGTCAAGGCGGCCTCGCTCAATTACCACGACGTCTTCACCCGGCGCGGCATGCCCGGCATCAAGGTGCCGCTGCCCGCGATCATGGGGCTCGATGTCGCCGGCGAGATCCTGGCCCTCGGCCCCGGGGTCGCAGGCTGGCGCCAGGGCGAGCGCGTGCTGGTCGATCCCATCAACAGGGTCGAGGGCGGGCTCATGGGCGAGACGATCCATGGCGGGCTGGCCGAGCTCTGCCGCGCGCGGGCGCATCAGCTCGTCCGCATCCCCGCCGGCGTCAGCTACGTCGATGCGGCCGCTTTGCCCTGCGCCTACGGCTCGGCTCGGCGCATGATGGATG
>DASPPM010000303.1:0-3798 GCA_035625535.1 Alphaproteobacteria bacterium | reverse complement strand
AATATCCGACGAAGTGGAATCGCCCCCTCACCCAGCTTTGCCTAAGCTCGCTACGCTCGCTAAGGCTGCGCAACCCTCTCCCCCTCAAAGGGGGAGAGGGTAGGGTGAGGGGGCTGCTTCCACCGAAATGGATTCCGCTCTAGCATTCGTCTCCGCCTCCGCGCGATGCGCGCCTCTTCTTGCATTTCGCACGAAAGGCGGTCATGCGGCCCGCCCATGAGGGGCGCGTCGATTGGCCCTTAATAAAAATCCGCAGCCGTAATATAACGAAGGCGTGAGCGGCGATTTCGTTCAGCAGATCGCGGACTTCGCGCGGCTGGTGGTGGCGGCGGCGCTCTACCCGTTCGTGCAGATCCTCTACCGCCAGTCCTTGATTTGGTGGCCCTTTCTGCTGAGCGCCTTCACTCTCGCCCTTTTCGCCTTTTGGTTCACGCACGGCCGACGATGGGCGGCGCTTGGGGAATTCCGCCGCCGCTTCCTCGGTCCGGCGATCTGGGCACATCGCTCGGCACGGGCCGACTATCTCTTCTATCTGGTCAACGGCGCCCTCTTCCCCTTCGTTGTCTCGCCGCTCTTGATCGCGGGCGCCAGCATCGGCACCGCCGTCGAGGCTGGGCTGGCACGCCTCTGCGGCCCGATCGGCGAGCCGTTGCTGGGCCTCTTGGCGGCGCGCGTCGTCTATACCGTCGTCTTCTTTCTTGCCTATGATTTCGGGCGCTACCTCGCGCACAATCTGCTCCACGAGGTGCCGTTGCTTTGGCAGTTCCACAGGCTGCATCATTCCGCGGAGGTGCTGACGCCCTTCACGAACTTTCGCTCGCATCCGGTCGAGCTTTTCGTCATGGCGTCGGTGCCGAACGCGACGACGGGTGTGATGAGCGGCATCGTCTGGTATCTCTCGGGCGGCGAGATCGGCTTCTATACCTTCCTCGGGTTCCACGTGGGGGTGGCCGCATTCAACGCGATCGGCAATCTGCGCCATTGGCAGGTGTGGATCTCCTTCGGCCCGGTGCTGAACCGCTGGCTCATCAGCCCGGCGCACCATCAGATACATCACAGCTCCGCGCCGCGCCATTTCGGCAAGAACCGCGGCTTCGAGCTCGCCGTTTGGGACAGGCTATTCGGCACGCTCTACGCGCCTGGTGCCGAGGAGCCTCTCCGATTCGGCCTGGGCGACGGCAGCGACGGCAAATGGCACTCGCTCGGACGCATGTACTTCTGGCCGTTCCGCGATGCATTTGCGCGAATGCGCGGCGGCACTCGGGCTGCGCTCAGCATCCCGTCATCATCGGCGCAGACTCCTTAGGCCTAGGGCCCGGGCGCGCTCGCGCCGCCCAGCTCCGAGACGAAGTCCTGGTACTTCCCGGCTGGATTGCGGGGGATCTCGTCGTGATAGCTGAAGCTCACGACGAAGGGGTAGCCGAACTTCTCGCGCACCCACCCGCGCAAGCGCTCCTCCTCCCCGGCCTCGAGCCGCCGCGCCGTGACGAGGCGCAGCTCGATGTGCTCGAGGCTCTTCTGGCAGAGCTGGTATTGCCGTATCGGCGCCGCCGCGATCAGCGTCTTGAGACTGCCGCTCGACAAGAGCGGAATGCGTCGCTCGCCCGACGGCAGCACGAGCATCTGCTGGGTGCGGCCGAGGATGCGGCGCAAGACCGGAAGGCCGCGGCCGCACCCGCACGGTCCGCCAAGTTCCGCGAGATCACCGATCTCGTAGCGGATGAGCGGCATCGCGAAGTTGTGGAGCGGCGTGACCACGACCTGACCGACCCCGCCCGGGGCCACCGGCCGGCCGGCTTCGTCCAGGATTTCGACGAGCGTGACCTCGGACTGGATGTGATAATGCTCGTAGTCGGAGCATTGCAGCGCGAGATAACCGGCCTCGCGCGCGCTGTAGATGTCGCCGATACCCACGTTCCAGGCCTCGCGGCAGGTCGCGCGTACGTCCGGGTCGAGGCGCTCGGAGATGGTGATGACTTCGCGCAGCTTCGGCAGCCGCACGCCGCGGCTCAGGCAATACTCGGCCAAGTACGCGGCGTTGCTCGGAAACGTGAGCAGATAGTCGGGGTCCTGGCGCACCAGCCATTCGACCTGCTGCTCGACGGAGCAGTGGATATTGAGCCCCACCGCCGGACCATGGCCCGCCACCATGGCCTCGATATCGCTCCAGGCGCCGTGCGCCACTCCTTGGGGATAGGTCGCAACCTTGCGGTCCGATTCCCGAATCCCGGCGAGCTTGCCGCGCAGGTCGCGTCGCTGCCAGATGTGATCGCGGAGCGTCACCGCGCGCCAAAGCATGAACCAGGCGTCGCTGCGCGTGGAGCGGATCGGCCGCCCGGTCGAGCCCGAGGTGAATGTTTCATAGACCTCGCCGTGCCCTCGCGGCAGGGCCGTCGAGATGAGATCGCTGCCGGCCGCCTGTATCTCGCTGCGCCGAAGGCGGGGGACGCGCGACCAGGCCTCGGATAAGGCATCCCCGTCGAGGGAGCCCACGTGCGCGAGCCGGTCGCGGTAAAAAGGCACGGTACGTCTCGCGTGATCCAAGAGACTAGCGAGCTGGCGGTCCTGATGACGGCGGAGCTCTTCGGGCGGCCACCACTGGCTCTGCTCCATCTGGAAGAGGACGGCGAGCAGTGCCGCATTGCCCGGCGCGGGCAAGGCCGGCCACTCGATGCCCTCGACCTCGCTCGTGAAGGACAGTGCGCTCATCGCCCCCTCTCGCCGGCCGCGCGTCATTCGAGGCAATAATGCGGCTGGTGCAAAGAGCATGCAACTCTCGCCCGCGCATGAGTCGCCGCTGCACGAGCCACGGGGAAGCCTATGGCTTGACCTCGTTGAGGAGCGGCTCTCCCCGCCGCCATCGCTCGAGGTTGTCGATGAACATTCGCGTAATTCGCTGCGGCCAATCGCCCACATTGTCCGAGGCATGGGGTGTCAAGAGAACGTTGGGCATGTCCCATAATGGGCTCGACGCGGGCAACGGCTCGCTCTCGAAGACGTCGAGATAGGCGCCGCCGATATGGCCGCTCTGAAGTGCCTCGATAAGCGCGCGCTCATCGATTATGGGACCGCGCGAGGTATTGATGAGCATCGCCCCCGCCTTCATGGCCCGAAGCACCTTCGCATTGACGAGGTGCCTCGTTTCATCGGTCAAGCGCAAATGGATCGAAACGATGTCGGCCCGGCCGATGATTTCGGCGAGGGCCTCCATGGGATGAAGCTCGTCGACCGCCCCGTGAGGCGCCGCGCTCCGGCGCGTCGCCAAGACGCGCATGCCGAGCGCCTTGGCGTTATCGGCCACGAAGCGGCCGATGACGCCGAGCCCGACGATCAGCAAGGTCTGGCCCTCGAGCGAGCGGTAAGCGAGCGGCTTCCACACCTTCTCGCGTTGCTGCGCGATATAGCGGTGGAAGTTTCCATTGAGTGCCAGCATCGCCCCCGTCACGGTCTCGGCAAGACAGCGCGCGAGCACGCCTGCGGAATTCGTAACCGTCACCCGCTCGGCATCCCACGGCCGAATGTGCTCATAGCCGGAGCCGCCGACATGAAACCAGCGTACCGTCGGGTAAAGGATGGCTGGGCGATGCACCTCGCCGGGAAAGCCCGAGTGCTTGAGTGAGAGGACGGCCTGCGGCGCGCCAGCGCGCAGCGCCGGCGCGACCTCGGAGTCTCGGGCGGCATAGACGAAGCGGATGTCGGGGAAGCGCCCTTCGAGCATTTCGCGCAATTCGCCGGGCTTGTCATGAATGACCAGCACCGTTCGGATGGCCTCGCGCGCTAAGCCGGTTTTCGTCATCG
>DASPPM010000302.1:0-6560 GCA_035625535.1 Alphaproteobacteria bacterium | reverse complement strand
ATTCGAGATCGAGGACGAGCCAGAACGTGCTTCCGGCGCCGAGCTTGCTCGTGAAGGCGATGCTTCCGCCCATGAGCTCCGTGAGCTTCTTGGAGATGGCGAGACCCAGCCCGGTGCCGCCGTAGCGGCGCGTGTAGGAGGGGTCCACTTGCGAGAATTCGGCGAACAGGCCGTCTTGCAGCTCCTCGGGAATGCCGATGCCCGTGTCGACGATCTCGAGCTTGACCCTTGCCCGTCCGCTCGCGGCGTCGAGGAGGGAGACCAAGAGCGTGACGCCGCCCTTCTCGGTGAATTTCACCGAGTTGCCCGCGAGGTTGAGGAGGACCTGGCGCAGGCGGCCCGGATCGCCGCGCAAGCCGTCCGGCACCTCGGGCGCTATGTAGCAGCCTATCTCGATGCCCTTCGCCTGGGCGCGCGGCGCCAACAGGTCGACGACACCTTCGACCAGGCGACGCAGCTCGAAGTCCAGGCGGTCGAGCTCGAGCTTGCCGGCCTCCATCTTCGAGAAGTCGAGGATGTCGTCGATGATGGTGACCAGCGCCTCGCCCGATTTCCGCGCGGTCTCGGCATAATTGCGCTGCTCGCCGTCGAGCTTGGTGTCGAGCAGGAGGTCGATCATGCCGAGAATGCCGTTCATCGGCGTGCGGATCTCGTGGCTCATGGTGGCGAGGAACCGGGACTTCGCCTGGCTGGCGAGCTCGGCCTGCTCCTTGGCGGCGAGCAGCTCGGCTTCGCTTTGCTTCCGCAGCGTGATGTCGTGGTTGACCCAGATGGCGGCGATCCTGTTGCCGCCGTCGTCGCGCAGCGGCACGACGACGGTGTCGGCCGTCCCGGCGCTGCCGTCCTTGCGCCGGAAGTTGATTTCGCCCGCCCAGCCGCCCTGGCGATCGACTGCAGCGAGTGCTGTGGTGAGCAGATCGCGGCCGTCGGGAGCGTGGAGAATGCGCGGGGTAATGCCGATGACCTCGGCGGCAGCGTAGCCGAACATGCGCTCCGCCGCCGGGTTCCAGTTGATGATGCCGCCCTCGAGGTCGGTCACGATGACGCCGTCCGACATCTGCTCCCAGATCAGCGCCTCGCGCCTGAGCGCCTCCTCGCGGCGCTTGTGGTGGGTGATGTCGATGCAGGTCTCGACCCTCCAGGCGTTGTCGAGGATGGTCTCGCGCGCCTGGATCCAGCGCCCGTCCTTGAGCCGGAAGTCGTAAGGCGACTGGGGCTCCAGGCGGCGGGCGAGGCGCTCCTCGATCCAGCCCTCCTCGCGCCCGACCGCATCGGCGAAGGCGCCGCGATAGGCGGCCGCGCGCGTGACCTCCTCGAAAGCGGCACCCGGCTCGAGCACGTAGGCGGCGTCGGCATGGATCTCGCGGTAGCGCGTGTTGCACTGGACGAGGCGGTCCTCGGGGTCGAACACCGCGAAGCCCTCGTCGAGGGACTCGACCGCATCGTGGAGGAGCGTGCGCGCCCGCATCGCCTCCGTCTCGGCCTCGACCTGCGCCGTGAGGTCGGTACCGGTGCCGCGATAGCCGAGGAAAGCGCCTTCGTTGCCGAAGATCGGCACGCCGCTCACCTTGAGGTGGCGCATGACGCCGTTGCCGCGCAGGCGATACTTGAAGTCGCGGAACGGCTGGTGCTGCGCCATCGTCTCGCGCTGCCGCTCCCAGCCCGCTTCGTCGCCCTCCACTTGGGCCACCTCCTCGTGCGTCTTGCCGAGGATTTCCAAGGCATTGAGGCCGACCTTCTCGAGGTAGCCCTTGGAGAAGTATGTGAAGCGGCCGAGCGCGTCCGTTTCCCACAGCCAGTCGGAGGAGGACGCGGCATAGTCGCGGAAGCGCTGCTCGCTATCGCGCAAGCGCGCTTCGGTGAGCTCGCGCTCGCGCAGGAGCCGGTTCGCCCGGCCGATGCCGCGGAAGAGAAGGAGGAGCAGGAGCGTGCCGGCCACCGCGACGCCGGCGAAATAGAGGACGAGCCGGAGGTAGGCGTCGCGCAGGCGCTGGCGCTGGTTTTCCATCAGCCGATCGGCCTGCTGCAGCGTGTTCACGGTGAGCGTGCGCAACGGCTCGGCGAACTCGTGCAGGCTGTCGATGAGGCTATAGATCGCGCTGCGATTGCTCTTCTTGAGGGGCGGGATCTCGGGCGCGATGACGTTGAGCCGCGTCAAGAGATCGCTCACGGTCTGCTCGGCGCCCTCGATGTCGATGAGCTTGGCCGCGTTGGGCCCCTCGTGCAGGCGTTGCAGCCGGCCCAGCAGCACGTCGAAGCGCAGCTGCAGATCGTCGTGGCTTATCGTCGAGTCGGGGACGGCGTATTGGCGCAGCGAATCGAGCAGGCGGTAGAGATCGACCTCGGCCTCGGTCGGCGCCCACACCACGTTCTCCTCGGCCGTGCTCGCGATCTGCTCCTCTTCGTTGAGGATCTTGTCGAAGCTGAAGAAGATGCTGGCGGAGAAAAGCGCCAACGCCAGGATCAGGATGCCGTAGCCGCGTAGGCGCGAAAAGACGCTCATCGCGCGGCGGCGCTCGCTCTGCGCCGTCCCGGAAGCTTCTGAGGTGCGCTCTCTGTCAGTTCCATCAACGCCTTGGCTGCCGTTGGCCCTCGATATATAGCATGCCGGAGCCCGCTTTCGGAACTTCGAGCATCGCCCGGGCCCCCCCGCGCTTGCGAAGGAGGAGCCGTGCGCCGAGCGCCTATTCGACGGTGACGGAGGTGCCGATGGCAACCCCAAGCAGCCGGTCGGCGCGGCCCTGATTGACCGCGATCTCGGCGAGGCCGTTGGCGTTCTCGTACCAGAAGGCCGTCCCCGCCGGCACGTCGGCGAAGGTGCGGGCGCGCGTCATGCGCCGTCCCGCGACCGTGAGCACGCTCGTCTCGGCAAGGGTTGAGGCGCGCATGCCAGTAGTGGCGTTGCCGAAATGGTCGAAATAGACGATACGGGCGAGCTCATCCGGCCATTCGAACCGGCGCAAGCGCTCGAGCGGCAGGGCCGCGGCCCAGGGATGCTCCTGCCACATCGGCTCGTCCCAGGGATGCTCGCCGTGGGCGAGGCGTGCGGCGATGGGAGCGAAGATGTCGCGGCCGTGAAAGCTCGCGGAGAGCCGCTCGGGCCGCCACACGATCTCCCAGGCGCGCGCATGCGCGGAGCGGCGCAGGAGCGGCTCGAAGAGGCCGTTGTCGGGGCCGGTGAACCAGCGCCCGTCGATCTCGGCGACCGCGGCGCGGCGCTTGCTTCCGACTCCGGGATCGACCACGGCGAGGAAGACCGTGCCGTGGGGGAACTCGCTCACATAGGCCGCGAGCAGATAGGCCGCCGACATCGGGTCATGGGCGGGGGCGTCGGCCACGAGATCGATCACGGGGATGGTGGGGGCTGCGCCATGGAGCACCGCCTTGACCTGGCCCAAATAGGGCCCGCCCGCGCCGAAATCGGTGAAGAGCACGATCATGCGCGCGAGTATGGGAGGGTCCTTCGGCGAGGGCAAGCCGGTGTGCCTCCCGCGCCGTGGCCATCCCGCTGGTGCGCGCCTCCGCCTGTTGCTACGGTAGGGCGGTCGGCACGGAGGCCTCCCCGATGAGCCACGTCTTGGGTCGCAGCACCCGCCTTGAGCTTCCCTTGGCCGTGCGGGGCGAGGGACTTTATCTCTACGACAGCACGGGCAAGCGCTACATCGACGCGTCGGGAGGGGCCGCCGTCTCCTGCCTCGGCCACGGCCATCCCGAGGTGCGCCAGGCGATCAAGGACCAGCTCGACAAACTCGACTACGTCCATACCAGCTTCTTCACCAGCGAGCCGCAGGAGGCGCTGGCGACGGCCCTCGTCGCCAAGGCGCCGGCCGGGCTCACGCGCGCCTATTTCGTCTCCGGCGGCTCCGAGGCGGTCGAGTCCGCCCTCAAGCTCGCGCGCCAGTACCATCTCGAGGCCGGCCGGCCCGAGCGCCGCCACATCGTGTCGCGCTGGTTCAGCTTCCACGGCAACACGCTGGGAGCGCTCTCGGCGGGCGGCAATATCGCGCGCCGCCGCGTCTACGCCCCCTTCCTCTTCGAGGCCCGCCACATCTCGCCCTGCTTCGCCTATCGCGGCCGGCGCGAGGACGAGAGCGAGGCCGCCTACGGCGAGCGCGTCGCGGGCGAGCTCGAGGCCGCGATCCTCGAGCTGGGCCCGGACAGCGTCGCGGCCTTCATCGCCGAGACCGTGGTCGGCGCCACCATCGGCGCGGTCCCTCCGGTACCGGGCTATTTCAAGCGCATCCGCGAGATCTGCGACCGCTACGGCGTGCTGCTCATCCTGGATGAGGTCATGTGCGGCATGGGGCGCACGGGCACGCTTTACGCCTGCGAGCAGGAAGGCATCGTTCCCGATATCGTGGTCATGGCCAAGGGGCTCGGCGCCGGCTACCAGCCGATCGGCGCCATGCTCATCGCCGAGCGCGTCTACGAGCCGATCGCGGCGGGCAGCGGCGCCTTCATGCACGGCCACACCTATATGGGGCATCCCGTCGCCTGTGCCGCGGCGCTTGCGGTCCAGCAGGTGATGGAGCGCGACGATCTCGTCGCCAACGTGCGCCGGCAGGGCAAGACACTCGAGGCAGCGCTCATCGAGCGCTTCGGCAACCATCGCCACATCGGCGACATCCGCGGCCGCGGCCTTTTCTGGGCTCTCGAGCTGGTAGAGGAGCGCGCGACGAAGGCGCCCTTCGCCGCGGAGCTGGCGCTTCACGCCCGCGTCAAGCGCCAGGCGATGGCGCGCGGCTTGTTGTGTTATCCGATGGGCGGCACGGTCGACGGCAAGGCCGGCGATCATGTGCTGCTCGCCCCGCCTTTCATCGTCGAGGAGCCCGAGATCGCGGAGATCGTGGCCCTGCTCGGCGAGGCGGTCGACGCCGCGATCGGCGAGGTCAACTGAATTAGAGTTGCGCCGTCTTCTTCAGCGCTTTCGCATGTGGCGGCCTCGCCCTTCGAGACGCGTCGCAAGCGCGCCGCTCCTCAGGGTGAGGCGGCCTGCACATCCAGCGGATTTCCTCGTCCTGAGGAGGGCCGAAGGCTCGTCTCGAAGGACGGGGAATCGCCTCAAGGCCGTTCGTCCGGGCGCGATTTCCTTGTACGATGTCGCCATGCGCAAAGTGGGTTCCCCGACCCGCATCGAGCCCGTGGTGCGCGGGCCCGCAGCCACGGCGGGTGCGGGCCTCGAGCCGGTCGAGCTGCGCCAGCTCTCCCGCGCGGCCCTCACCGCAATGGCCGCCGCCGGCGAGGAGTTGGCCGAGCTCAAGCGGGTGCTGGACAAGACGGGGGACAATGTGGTGGGCCTCTTGCTGGAGGGTGGCGGTGCCTTCTACGAGTGGACCCACTATCCGGCAGGCGACGTCTATGATTTCGCGAGCGGTGCGCAGTACTACTACCACGCCCATCCGAAGGAGGAGCGGCCCGTCGAGCACGGCCATTTCCACACCTTCCTCCGGCCGAGGGGAATGCCGAAGGGCATCAAGCCGGCGCGCGTGCGCGGCTACGTGGCACCCGAGGACGCGAACGACGCGCTCAGCCACCTCGTCGCCGTCGCGATGAGCGACAAGGGTCAACCGTTCCAGCTCTTCACCACCAATCGCTGGGTCACCGGGGAGACCTGGTACGCAGCACGCGACGTGATCGCCATGCTCGACCGCTTCGCCGTCGAGCTGGTGCGGCCCTCCTTCGCGGTCAATCGCTGGATCACCGCACTTCTGCGGCTGTTCCGTCCGCAGATCGAGGCGCTCGTCCTCGAGCGCGACCGCGTGATCGCCCAGTGGCAGCGCCGCAATGCGAAGCTCGACGTCTTCGAGGACCGCCGCCTCTCGGTCGCCTCCAAGATCGAGATCTCGCTCGAGACGCAGATGGACCAGGTGCTCGCGGCCCTCAAGCGCGCGCGCCGCTGAGCTCGCGCGCGGCCGTGCTTCAGCTACTTCGTCGCTTCGTGCAAATAGGCGATCAAGTCCTGGCGCTCCTGGTCGTCGGCAAGCCTGAACGCCATGCGCGAGCCCGAGATGAGCTTCTGCGGATCGGCGAGCCATTGGTCCAGCTTCGCGTCGTCCCATTTGAAGGTGGCGCCCTTGAGCCCGCCCGAATAGCCGGTGAAGCCGGGCGCCTTGCCCGCGTCGCGCTCGAAGAGGCCATGGAGATTGGGGCCGATTCGGTTGGGCTCGCCCGCCTTGATCGTGTGACAAATGAGGCAACGCTTAAAGACCATCTCGCCCTTGGCGACATCGCCGGCCGCCTGCGCGGGCCCGGCCCAGAGCTGAGCCGAGAGCAGACCTGCTGCGGCGAGTGCCAAGATGGCCGCCTTGATTTTTGTCATCAGGAGCCTCGTACGGGGGCGGATGCTTTGGCGATCCTGATAGCAATCCGGCCACGGCCCCGCAAGCCGGCACCGTGCGGCATTTCGCGCTGATCGTGCGGAGGTCGCGCTCGTCAGGGAGGGCGTCTCGGTGTAGAAATGTGCCGACCGCGAGATGTGGCGGGCGAGAAGGAGGGAGATGATGAGCGGAGAAGTCATTCGCGCCGGTGTGGTACCGCACACGCCGCGCATGGGGATCGAG
>DASPPM010000301.1:0-4421 GCA_035625535.1 Alphaproteobacteria bacterium | reverse complement strand
GCGGGCTAGAGCAATATCCGACGAACTGGAATCGCCCCCTCACCCAGCTTTGCCTAAGCTCGCTACGCTCGCTAAGGCTGCGCAACCCTCTCCCCCTCAAAGGGGGAGAGGGTAGGGGGAGGGGGCTGCTTCCACCGAAATGGATTCCGCTCTAGGGCTCTGCCTATTGCGAAGCAAGGTAAGAGTGAGGAAGATCGGCTGGCCGACGAGCGCCTGCCCGATGCTCCAACCCGCCTCGCCTCGACCAGCCCATGCCCGAGTTCGCCAGCCTTCCGTTGACGCAACCCTGGTTCCTCTTGGTGATCGCCGGCACCATGGCCGCGGGCATCGTGCGCGGGCTCTCGGGTTTCGGCTCCGCGCTCATCGTCATCCCGATCCTCAACATCTTCTTCGGCCCGGCGATCGGGGTGCCGGTGCTCACGCTGCTCGATGTCGTTCTCACCGTTCCACTCCTGCCCTCCGCCTTCCGGCGCTGCCGCTGGCGTGAGGTACTGCCCCTCGTGATCGCGGCGGCGGTGTTCGTGCCGCTGGGCACGCTAATCCTCATCCTCGTCGACGGCAACCTGCTGCGCCGCGCGATCGCGCTCATCATCATCGCCTTCGTCGTGGTGATGGCGAGCGGCTGGCGCTACCACGGCAAGAGCGGGCCCTTGCTCAACCTCGGCGTCGGCGCGTGCGCGGGTGCGATGAGCGGCGCCATCGGCATAAGCGGTCCGCCCGTGATTCTCTTCTGGCTCGGCGGTCCGTCCGATATGTCGACCGTGCGCGCGAACGTGATCGCCTTCTTCGGGCTGCTCGAGCTGGCGACGATCGCGAGCTATTGGCTGAGCCGCCTCTTCACCGGCGAGGTACTCGCCCTTGCGCTCGTGCTGGCGCCGGCCTACGGCATCGCCTTGTGGATCGGCGCGCGGGCCTTCAGGCTCGTCTCGGAGCGCCTCTTCCGCATCGTCTCGCTCGGGCTCATTGCCCTCATCGCACTTCTGAGCCTGTTCGCCTGACGGAGTGCGGCTCAGCGAGAGCGACGGACGGTGCCGCGAGCGTCACGAGGCGCCCGCAGGCCTTGAGCGCCTTCATGGTGCCGCCTTCGGCGATCACGCCGAGCGCGCGCTCGCCATTCTCGATGACGAGGCCCGAGAGCACGTCGATGCCGTAAGCGTGCAGCCGGGGCGTCAAGGGCGTGCCGGGGCCGACGAGGGCGACGCGTGCGCCGCGGCTGAGCTCGACGAGGCGCGGCAGCGTCAGATTGACGAGCGAAGAGGCGGTCAGCGCTACGGCGTCCCTCCCGCCCAGGACCCAATCGGCGGCCTCGGCCGGAAGGTCGTCGGGTCCGGGCACGCGCTCGATCACCAACGCATCGCCGAGGCGCTTGGCGAGCTCGGGAAAGCGCCCGACCACGGCCTTGCGGCCGGGCAAGCGGGCGAAAAGCTCGAGGCCGTTCAACGCCATGCCGCTAAGCCCGCGGCGGTTATAGTGCGCGTTGATCGCCGCGAGCCCGAGGGCCGCCTCGAAGGGGTTCCATGAGCCGGCCAAGCCGGCGAGCGCGCGCAGGCTCTCGCCCGCGTAGCTGCCGACCTTGGCGATGGTCCGGCAGCCGGGTGCCGAGCGCTCCGGGCTGTGGGCGAGCCCGATGCCGTCCGGCCCCTCGACGAGCGTCCAGTTGACGCCGATGAAAACGCGCCTGGCGGGCACGTCCGCGACCCCGCGCGCGAGGTCCTCGTAAAGCCGGTAGGGACCCCACCAGGGCCAGAGCGATGCCGCGTCCGCGCGCAGAAGGGCGCTTGGGCGGCCGGCAAACGCGTCCCAGCCGTCGAGGAACTCCCCGCGCACCGCGGCTAGGAGCGGCAGCCCGGCCTCGAGAGCCGCGCGCAGCCCGCGCGCAAAGCCCTCGTCGCGGTGCTCGAGCGGGCCGAACTTGTCGACGATCACGAGCTCGGCCTCTTTTTCGACGGCGGCGCGGATGAGCTCGTCGCCCTTGGCAAGCATCGCGGGATCGAGCACCCAGCGGCCGATCGCGATGCCGCGCGTATCGGGGCGCGCGAGCGGCAAGCGCCGGTCGCCGCCGGCGAGGTCGATGAGGTCGAGCCCGATCTTCTGGTCCTTCTCGTCATAGATCGTGTCGAGCACCACGCCGCCCACGCGCCAGCCCCGCGCGCCGAGCTCGCGCGCGAAGTCGTGCAGCACGCGGCTCTTGAGGCTGTTGGGCGCATAGAGCACGGCACCCGGAAGCGGGGCGGGAGCTTTGGCGCGGGCAGGGCGCTCAAGGGCGGCCGTGGTCATGGCTCCTTCTAGGACCCTTTGGTCGAAATTTACAAGCGGCGGCTCAGCAGCTCTCGATGTCCGTGTGGGCAAAATCGCCGCCCTTGTAGAGGAGCGGCTCCCCGGTCGCCTTGGCGAGCGCATAGGCGAAACAATCGCCAATGTTGAGGCCGGCGCGATGGCGGCCCCTGCCGTAACGGCGGAAGGCGAGACGGGCGAGCGTTGCCTGCTCGGCATCGAAGGGGACGATCTCGATGCTCGAGCGAAACAAGAAAAGATCGAAGTCGTGTGCCCCAGTCTCGCCGTAGCGGCGCTCGAGCACGATGCCCGTCTCAACGGCGTTGGCCGCGGAGAGCAGCCGGACCGGATCGGCCGCGATCTTGACATTGAAATCGTGCCGCTCCGCCTCATTCATCATGATCGCAAGAATGGCTGAGCTGTCGATGACCATTAGCCCGGCAATCCCTCCTCATCGTACCCGACGATCTCATCCGGCGAGCGAGCGTCCAACACCGGGAGCGAGGCGCAATGGAGCGCGATCTCGTCGAGCTCTTCCGCGAGCGAGCGGCGGCGTCGCCTTCCTTCGAGCTTTTTGAGCCGTTCCTCGAGCGCACGGCTGATCGCCTCGGTAATACTCTCGCCAGCAAGGCGGGCCACCTTTCGCGCCAGCCTGTCCGTCTTCACGTCCTTTATGCTGAGCGCCATAGGACGCCCTTTCTACCTAGATAGATGAGAAGGTAGAATATAGATCGCAAGCCCGAGGAGCACAAGGCCGCGAGCATTGCCTCGCGATCATCGTCTCGGGACAGCGCCACGTCATCATAATAGGATTTGAGCCTATCCGCGTTAAGGGAGCGTCGGCCATGGCCAAGCGATGCCCTTCTCCCCTCGAGCGGCGTGCCCGGTGGCGGAGGCTCGCAGGGGTGCTTGCCCTCTTTACGGCGGCCCTCGCGTCGCCCGCGCGCGCCGAGCTCGCCGGCCATGGCGCCATGGTCAACTCGGTCGCCGTCTCGCCCGACGGCAAGCGGGTCCTGACCGGCAGCTGGGACTACACGCTCAAGCTCTGGGATCTCCATCGCCAGAAGGAGATCCGCACGTTCCAGGGCCATGTGGCGAGCGTGAATGCGGTCGCCTTTCTGCCCGACGGCCGGCGTGGCGTGTCCGCGAGCTTCGACCAGACCTTGAAGCTCTGGGACCTGGAGACGGGCGAGGTGGTGCGCACCTTCACCGGCCACCAGAACAACGTGAGCGCCGTGGCCGTGGCTCCCGACGGCAAGACCATGGTCTCGGCGAGCTGGGACCACACGCTGCGCATATGGGACTTGGCGAGCGGGGCCACGCTCAAGACCCTCGCGGGCAACGAGGCGAACGTGATGTCGGTCGCCATCTCGCGCGACGGCGAGCGCATTCTCTCGGGCGCTTACGACGGCGCCATCCGGCTGTGGCACGCGGAGAGCGGCGCCGAGCTCGCGCTCTGGCGCGGCCACGCGACCAGCGTCAATGGCGTCGATTTCTCGCCCGACGGCAAGATCGCACTTTCGGCGAGCACGGACGGCACGGTGCGGCTTTGGGACGTGGCCAGCGGAAGGGAGCTCGAGAGGCTCCTCGGCCACGAGGGCTTCGTTCTCTCGGTGCGCTTCTCGCCCGACGGCAAGGAGGCGCTCTCCGGCGGCGGCGACCGCACCATGCGGCTGTGGGACCTGGCGAGCGGCCGTCAGCTGAAGCTCTTCAGCGGCCATAGCAAGCCCGTCTGGTGCGTGGCCTGGACGCCCGACGGCCGCTATGGGCTTTCGGCCGGCTATGACCAGGTCGTCAAGATATGGGACCTCGCGACCGGCAAGGAGGTG
Source organism: Alphaproteobacteria bacterium (assembly GCA_035625535.1). Lineage (GTDB taxonomy): Bacteria > Pseudomonadota > Alphaproteobacteria > JACZXZ01 > JACZXZ01 > DASPPM01. The sequence goes on along the minus strand of DASPPM010000301.1, from coordinate 318 downwards.
CCGCCGCCCGCGGGCGAGTGAGCTACAAGCGTACGTGCTCGCCCGAGAACACCTTGGCCGAGCTCATGCCGATGTTGTCGAGCACCACGGCGGCGATGACGCCGATGAGGACGGCCGCGACCAAGGCGGCGATGAAGGCCTTCATCCGCTCGTCTCCCTCTCGTCAAGCTCCCCCGGCCAAGATAGCTCAGCCACCTTAGCGCTTCGAGCGCGGGCGCGGAAGCCCCGAGGCCGGCTCGGCCCGGTTAGGGCTTCGGCGCCGGGGGCGGGGGCGCGGCTTCGGCCGTCGCCTCCTTGAGGAAGGCGATCAGCGCCGCG
>DASPPM010000300.1:0-3026 GCA_035625535.1 Alphaproteobacteria bacterium | reverse complement strand
ATGCTCGCCGCGCCGGCTCTTGCCGGGGACGGGGATGCAGCGCATCAGGCCCTGCGTGTAGGGGTGGAGCGGCCGCGCGAAGATTTCCTCCACACTCCCGCTCTCGACGATCTCGCCGGCGTACATCACGGCCACCCGATCGGCGATGCGGGCGACCACACCGAGATCGTGGGTGATGAGGATGACGCCCATGTCGAACTCGCGCCGGAGGGAGGTGAGGAGGTGGAGGATCTGCGCTTGGATGGTGACGTCGAGCGCCGTCGTCGGCTCGTCCGCGATGATGAGCTTTGGGCCGCACATGAGCGCCATCGCGATCATCACGCGCTGGCGCAGGCCGCCCGAGAGCTGGTGGGGGTATTGGCGCAGCCGCTCGGGTGCCGCGGTGATGCCGACCTTCTCGAGCAAATGGACGGCGCGCGCGCGCGCCTCGGTCCGTGCCGCCTTGCGATGGCGCAGAAGCGCCTCCTCGAGCTGATTGCCGATGGTGAAGGCGGGGTTGAGGCTCGTCATCGGCTCCTGGAAGATCATGGCGATGCCGTTGCCGCGCAGGTCCGCCATCTCGCGCTCGTCGAGGCCGAGGAGGTTGCTGCCATCGAAGCAGAGCCGGCTTGCCGTGCGCCGCGCAACGCGCGGCAGGAGGTTCATGATGGCGAGCGAGGTGAGCGACTTCCCGCAGCCGGATTCGCCCACGATCGAGAGCGTCTTGCCGCGCTCGACCTCGAAGCTCACCCCGCGCACGGGGCGGAGTGTGCCGAGTGCGAGCGGAATCTCGACATGGAGCCCCTCGACGGCGAGAAGGGCCGTCAATTGCGGTTCTCCGGCGCGGTCAGATCGCGCACCCCGTCGCCCAAGAGGTTGATGGCAAGCACGAGCGTGAAGAGCGCCACCCCCGGAATGGTGATGACCCAGGGGCTGAAGAACATGTACTCCTTGCCTTCGGCGATCATCAGGCCCCAGGAAGGCAGCGGCGACGGCACGCCGACGCCGAGAAACGAGAGGGCCGCCTCTAAGAGGATCGCGTTCGCCATCTCGAGCGTGGCGACCACGATGATGGCATTGAGGATGTTGGGCAGGATCTCGCTCGCCACCACGCGGAAGCTGGAGCAGCCGACCGCGTGGGCGGCCGCGACATAATCGAGACCGCGGACCTGAAGGGTGACGCTCCGCGTCACCACCGCGAAGCGGTCCCATAGGAGGAGGCCGAGCACGAGGATCACGTTCTCGAGCGAGCTGCCGGCGAGCGCGGCCACGGCGAGCGCGACCAAGATGATGGGCATGGCGAGCCGCGTGGTGATGATGAAGTTGATGGCGAGATCGACGCGGCCGCCGAAATAGCCCGCGAGCACGCCGAGCGTGGTGCCGATGAGCCCCGACATCGCCATCGCCGCGGTGCCGATGAGGAGCGAGATGCGCGTGCCGTAGATCACGCGGCTCAGATAGTCGCGTCCGAGCTGGTCGGTGCCGAGCACATGGCTCCAGCTGCCCTGCGCGCTCCAGATCGGCGGGATGAGGCGTTGAGCGAGATTCTGGGCATAAGGATCGTGCGGCGCGAGCCAGGAGGCGTTGAGCGCCACGAGCAGGATGAAGGCGAGCGTGCCCGCGCCGAAGACGAAGGTGGTGTGGCCGAAGACGCGGCGGCGCAGGATCGCCGCCGCCGAGGGCTGGAGCCTGTCACCGATGCCGATGAAGCTCTCGACGCTCATTCGGGCGGCACCTCAGCGCACGCGGATGCGCGGATCGAGGAAGGCGTTGAGCATGTCGGCGAGAAGCGTCAGCACAATATAGATGCACGCGAGCACCAGCACGATCGCCTGCACGACCGGGAAATCGGCGCGGCTGATCGCCTCCCAGCCGAGATAGCCGACGCCGTGCAGCGAGAAGACGCTCTCCACCACGATCGAGCCGCCGAGGAGAAAGCCGAACTGAACGGCGGCGACCGCGACGACCGGGATGATCGCGTTGCGCAGCGCGTGCTTGAAGAGCACGCTCGCCGGACGCAGGCCCTTGGCGCGCGCGGTGCGGATGTAATCGGAGGCGAGCACCTCGAGCATGCCGGCGCGGGTGAGCCGCATGAACGCCGGCGTGGCGTAATAGGCGAGCGTGATCGAGGGCATCACGTAATAGCGCCAGCCGCCGGTACCGGAGACCGGCAGCCAGCGCAGCTCGAGCCCGAAGAGGATGATCAGCAACAGGCCGAACCAGAAGCTCGGCAGCGCCTGTCCGAACACGGAAACCGTGAGGGCCAGGCGGTCGAGCCAGGTGTTCGGCCTGACGGCGGCGACGATGCCGAGCGGAATCGAGAGTGCCAACGCCAGCGCGAGCGCGGTCGCGCCGAGCGTCATCGTGATCGGCAGGCGCTCGGCGATCATGTCGAACACCGGCTCCCGGTTGAAGAAGGATTGGCCGAAGTCGCCCTTGAGCGCCCTCTCGCCCCATTCGAGGTACTGCACCGGCAGCGGCCGGTCGAGGCCGTAGGACTTGCGCACCTGCTCGACGTCGGCCGCCGTGGCGGCGGGCCCCGCGAGCGCCTGGGCAAGATCGCCCGAGAGGTGCAGCAGCATGAAGCTGATGACCGAGACGGTGATCGCGACCAGGAGCGCGACCAGGCTTCGCTTGAGGAAATAGACGAGCAACTAGTACCGACTTTCGAGAGCCTGAGTGTCACCCCCTCCCCCTCGATCCGCTTCGCGGCTCAAGCCCCCTTCAAGGGGGAGGGGGATTTCCATTGCCATGCTATGCAGCTTCCCTCCCCCCTTGAGGGGGAGGGCTAGGGTGGGGGGTATGGCATACATCGATAGTTCCCGCGCAGCTCATTTCCACCCGTAGAGGTAATAGCGCGGGATCTCGTCCTTGAAGGGGGTGAAGTCGAGATCGCTCGTGTAGGCGTAGTAGATGGCGTAGGAGTTCATGGGCAGCATGTACATCTGGTCCATGATCCGCTCGATCGCCTTCTTGTAGAGCGCTACCCGGTTGTTCGCGTGCGGATTGGTGTCGGCTGCGTGCACGGTCTCTTGCAGCTCCTTGTC
>DASPPM010000299.1:0-5341 GCA_035625535.1 Alphaproteobacteria bacterium | reverse complement strand
GCTTGCGGGAGAGGGCGGGGCCCATTGCGCAGCAATGGGAGGGTGAGGGACGTCACCAAGATTGTGCAATCCCTCACCCTTCCCATCCCTTCGGGATGGGCCCCTTCCCTCTCCCGCAAGCGGGCGAGGGAATGAGAGCGGCCGGTGCTCAGCTTCCCGTGCCGACGATGTTCCAGACGTCGGCGTTGAGGCCACCCATGACCGCGTCGTGGCTGACCTCGAGACAGCGGCGCAGGCCCGGCGGCCAGATATCGGCCAGGCCGAGGCGGCAGCTCTGGTAGATCTGCCCGGCCTCGGACAGCACGGGGTCGCTCGCGGCAAGGGGAGACGGAGTTCCCGTCACGCGTTGCCACGCTTGCTCGGCATTCGCGGGATCGGCGCCGCTCTCTCCCGGCAAGGCGTTGATGAGCCGGTTCAGGAGGTGAGCCATGCGCGTGCGTGCCAAGTCGCGCGCGAAGAGCACGTCGGCGGTGGCGAGCGTATCGCGCGCGCGGGCCACCTCGGCGGGACGGAACGGGCTCGGATCGTTTGCCGCGACCACAGGGACGAGGGCGAGATCGGGCGCCGCCTTGACCGCGAGCTCGACCGCGCCGAGCTCGTGGGCAACGTTCTCCGGCAGGCTCACTTCGACCGCCACCTGGCTGCGCCGGCTCTCGATGCTGAGGCCTCCCGCCGGAAGTGTGTGCACGGAGCCGTCGGCGCCCTTGACCACGAGCGCCAGCTTCCCAGGCTCGAGCGCGTCGTAAGACGTGCCGTCCTCGGGCATGGTGCGCTCTTTCTGCAGGCAGAAGGCGGAGAGCTCCGCGCGGCAGACGCCATCCTCGCAATGCATGGGCACCGGCTCGGCACTCGCGACGACGCCGAGCATCTGCGGTGCAGCGCTCGCACTCCCGGCGAAGAGCCCAAGGCTGGCCCCTGCCGCCAAGCAAACGAGCCCGGCTCTCATTCTATTCTACCCTCGGCCCACGGCGCTCAACTCCCGGCGCCGACGATGCGCCAATACTCCTCGTTGAGCGAGCTCATAAGCGCGTCATGGCTCGCCTCGAGGCAGCGCCGCACGGTGAGCCCCTGCACGAAACGGGCGCCGCGTCGGCAGCTCTCGTAGGCGAGCGCTGCCTGGGCGACGCCGGCATCCGCACGCTCGAGCCGGGGCCTCTTGCCCACCACCTTGTCCCATAAGCCGTCGGGCGAGGCGAGGTCGAGGGCGGCGCCGCCCGCCACGCGCGGCAGCGCGTTGATGAGTCGGTTGAGCACGCGCGCGGTGACCATATCGGACCGCTCGCCGCTCTCGAAGACATCGGAGGCGACGGGGCGCAGATTTGCCACGGCGTCGGCGATCTCCCTGCCGCTCAACGGCGAAGGATCGCCGGCAGTCGCGACCGGCACCAGCGTGACGCGCGGCGCCACCGCGAGGGCGAGCTTCTCCGCACCCAGGCTCTCGCGCACCTCCTCGTCGATGCTGGCCGTGACGGCACTATAGCCGCGCGCGCTGGTGACGCGGAGGTAAGGCGAGGCGGGGAGCCTGCGGACGCTGCCGTCCGCTGCGGTCGCGACGATCGTCAAGCCGCGCCAATCGACGGCCTCATACGCCGTGCCGTCGAGCGGGCCGCTGCGGCTCTGCTCCAAGCAGAATGCCGAAATCTCGGCGCTGCACGTGCCGCCCTCGCAGCCCATCGGAATGGGCTCGGCGCTCGCCACCAGGCCGAGCAGCTGCGGCGCTGCGTGCGAAGCAGGCGCAAGCGCAATTGTCAGCACTGCCGAGATGAAGGCCAATCGGACATTCATCGGACACCTCCCCAGCGAATCTCGTCCGGTATCCCGTCCCGCGGGTCGCCTCAAATCCTCCCACCGCCCGGCACTCCGGTCAATGACTTCGTCGAGCGAGTCTGTGACGATCGAGCCGGTTGCCAGCCCGAACGCGGAGGACTATGTCGTGCCTCATGAGCGCCACGTCGGTCCATCCCGTTCACGTGATCGGCGGCGGCCTTGCAGGCAGCGAGGCGGCATGGCAACTCGCGCGCGCGGGCGTTCCCGTCGTGCTGCACGAGATGCGCCCCCTGCGCATGACGGACGCCCACCAGACGGACCGTCTCGCAGAGCTCGTGTGCTCCAACTCCTTCCGCTCGGACGACCGCAGCTACAACGCGGTCGGGCTTCTCCACGAGGAGATGCGCCGCTGCGGCTCGCTCATCCTCGCCGCGGCCGATGCCCACAGGGTGCCGGCGGGCGGCGCGCTCGCCGTCGATCGCGAGGGCTTCTCGGTTGCGGTCCAGCAAGCCCTCGGGGCGGAGGCGCTGGTCGCGATCGAGCGCGGCGAGATCGCCGGCCTGCCGCCCGCCGAGTGGGACGAGGTCATCGTCGCGACGGGCCCCCTCACCTCGCCCGCGCTCGCGGACGCCATCTCCCGGCTCACGGGCGAGGACTCGCTCGCCTTCTTCGACGCGATTGCCCCCATCGTCTACAAGGAATCGATCGACTTCGATATTGCCTGGTTCCAGTCGCGTTACGACAAGGGCGACGGCGTCGACTACATCAACTGCCCCCTCGATCGCGAGCAATATTACGCCTTCGTGGAGGCGCTCCTCGCCGGCGAGAAGACCTCGTTCCACGCCTGGGAGGAGAAGACGCCCTATTTCGAGGGCTGCCTGCCGATCGAGGTGATGGCGGCGCGCGGTCGCGACACGCTTGCCTTCGGACCCATGAAACCGGTGGGGCTCAGCGATCCGCGCACGGGCAGGCGCGCCTATGCCGTGGTGCAGCTGCGCCAGGACAACGCGCTCGGCACCCTCTACAACATCGTCGGCTTCCAGACCAAGCTCAAGCATGGCGAGCAGCTCCGCATCTTCCGCATGATCCCGGGCCTCGCGCGCGCCGAGTTCGCGCGCCTGGGCGGGCTCCACCGCAATACCTTTCTCAACAGCCCGAAGCTCCTCGACCGCGAGCTTCGCTTGAAGGCCATGCCGCGGCTGCGCTTTGCGGGCCAGCTGACCGGGGTGGAAGGCTACGTCGAGAGTGCCGCGATCGGCTTGCTGGCCGGCCGCCTCGCGGCAGCGGCCAAGCGGGGCCGGCGGCTCGCGCCCCCACCCGTCACCACCGCACTCGGCGCCCTTCTCGGCCACATCACGGGCGGAGCCGACGCCGCCACATTCCAACCCATGAACGTGAATTTCGGCCTTTTTCCCGCCCTCGAGACGCGCGAGCGCGGGCGTGAGCGCAAGCGGGCCCTCGCCGAGCGCGCGCTCGCCGAGCTCGACGTTTGGTTGGGCACGGCGCGCGCGGCGGCGGAATAACCTCGCTCAGTAGCGTCCGCTGAGCGCAGCCGCCGCCACGCGCAGGGTGTCGAGCGGGTGCTTGCGCCGCTTCTTGAGGGCAAAAGGGTCGTGGCCGGCACGCCTGAGCGCGGCAAGATGGGCGCGGGCAAGCACGGCCGGCAGCAGTGCCGGCACGGCGCTGCGGGGAAGCGCCTCGCGCTGGCGTCTGAGCTCGGTCAAATGCAGCCCGGCGCGCTCGGCGATGCGGGACGCCACCATCGCGAGGCCGCGGCTGCTGCGGCACTCGAAAAGCTCGCTCGCCTCTACTCCCGCCGCGGCCATGAGATCGCCCGGCAGATAAAGCCGGCGTTGGCGGGCATGGAAGGGAACCGCGCGGAGGAGCCCGGCAAGCGCCCAACCGACACCGAGCGAGTTGGCAGCCGCCGTCGCCGCCTCGCCCCGCACCCCGAGCGTCTCGAGCGCCAAGGCCACGAGAGAGGCCGAGGTGCCGGCGGCGTAGCTTTCGAGGGCCGCGAGATCGGCCGGCGGCGCCTCCGCAAAATCCTGCTCGCGCGCCTCGATGAGGCGGTCGAAGTGCGCGCGCGTGAGGCGCTCGCGCTCGACGAGCTCCGCCAGCGGCAGCGCCACCGCATGGCGCCGCGGCGCGCCCGCATAGATGGCCGCGATCGTCTCGCGCCACCACTCGAGGCGAATGCGCCCCAAGAGCGGCTCGCTTGCCACTTCGCGCGTCTTCGCCACCTCCAAATTGAAGGCATAGAGCGCGAACAGGTCCTCGCGCCGCTCGCGCGGGGCAAAGAGCGCCGTCAGGAAACGGTCGGGATCATGACGCCGCACCTCGGCGGCACAGTAGGAGAGCTGACGTTGGGCCATGCCGCCACCTGGCGAGAGGGCCCGGACTATAGCACGGACCGCCCTCCCGCCGCGGCCAGTCGGGGCGCGGCACCGGCACGAGCCAGTCGCGATCCTCAGCTTTGTCTGCGCCCTCGGACTGCTGTCTTGAGGTTTGTGAAATAATTGAGAAGAGGGCGTCAGTCGATTGATATTAAGAGATATTTTTGACTCGGCACGATTGCCACAGCTACTTTAGCCAAACGCCGCGCACGCATTTGTCACATACTCGCCGTGGTCTCGTGAGGTCTTTGAGAGTATCAACATCGTGCCAAGCTGCGGCTCTGCCGCTACCCCGAGCCTGAACCGCCCCACCCCCGGAGATGAGCGACCCGTGCTGAGCCCACAAACGCGACGCGCCACTCTCGTGGGTCTCGGAGCCTTGGCGCTCGGCGCGTTGGGTGCCGTCGCCATGGTGGTGGCGCATTTCCGGCCGGAGCCTGGTTCCCACTCGGCCCTTGCCATCGGTGGACCGTTCACGCTCACGGCAAGCGATGGCCAGACGGTCAGCGATGCCAGCTTTCGTGGCAAATGGCTCTTGGTCTACTTCGGCTACACCTACTGCCCGGATGTTTGCCCGACGACGTTGAACGACATCGCCGAAGCCCTCGAAAAGCTCGGCCCGCTCGCCGACAGGATCACGCCGCTCTTCATCACCGTCGACCCGGAGCGCGACACGCCCGACGTGCTCGGCAGGTATGTAAAGTCGTTCGATCCACGCATCGTCGGCCTGACCGGCACGCCCGAGCAGATCGCCGACGTCGCAAGGGAATACCGGGTCTATTTCAAGAAGCGTCCGACCGGGAAGAACCCCGACGACTATCTCATGGACCACAGCTCCATACTCTACGTCATGGACCCGGAAGGCCGCTACGTCACGCTCATCTCGACCGAGCAGAAGCCCGGACAGATCGCCGCACGGCTGCGCCAGCTCATCACCCAATCCTCATGAAGGCCGATATCATGAAAGCCCTGGCCATCGTCGTCTCCCTCGCCCTCTCCCTTGCCTCTGCCGCGACGGCGCACGCCCAAGCTGCCCCTCTTTCGACGATCGAGATCATGGCCCCTTGGGCACGCGCGACGCCGGCAAGCGTCGAGACCGGGGCCGCCTACATGACGCTCGTCAACAAGGGAGCTACCACGGATCGCCTCGTCTCCGCCTCGACACCCGTCGCGGGCGT
>DASPPM010000298.1:0-2956 GCA_035625535.1 Alphaproteobacteria bacterium | reverse complement strand
GATGTAGGCCAGCGCCGCGTTCAACAGCGTGGTCTGCTCCACCAGCTCCAGCCGAGCCCGCTCCGCCAGCACGTTGTAGTCGGCCACCCGGGTCTGCGCCTCGATCTTGCCGCCCTTGTAAAGGCTCTGCGTCACCACGATGCCGCCCGAGCGCGGATATTCCGTGCTGAACGGCGTGCTCCCCGCCTTGGCAATCGGGATCGAGTAGTACCACTGCCGCCCGCCGTTGATGTTCAGCGTCACCGTCGGCTTCCACCCGGAGAGCGCCTGCGCCACCCCCTCGTCCTGCGCCCGCAGCGTCGCCCGCTCCGCCAGCAGCGCCGGGTTGCTCCGGTACGCCAGGACCAGCGCGTCCGTCAGGCTCTGCGCCTCCGACCGCGCCCCGGCGAGAACGAGCGCCATTCCCGTCGCCACCCCGCCGGCGTACCGCCACATCGCGCGCCGCGGATCGGGTGCCGGCATCAGTACCGCCTCATGGTTGGCTCGACCTGGCTCGCCCAGGCATCGATCCCGCCGCTCAAGCTCACCGCATTGTCGAGGCCCTGGCGGCGCAGCCAGATCGCGGCCTGGAGGCTGCGCACGCCATGATGGCAGATGACGACCAGCGTGCCCGCATCCTCGAGCTCGGCCGCCCGCGCGGGCAGCTCATCGAGCGGGATGGCCACGCTCTCGGCGACGGCGCAGATTTCGCGCTCCCAGGGTTCGCGCACATCGATGATGGTCACATGCTCGCCATTGGCGCGCAGCCGTTCGAGCGTCGGGATGTCGATCTCGCAATTGAGCTCGCCGAACAAGCCGTTCTCCTAGAACACGAACTGTTGGCGCCTCGCGAAGCCCGCGAGCGGCAGCGTCGCCGCATCGTGTCCGGGACGGCTCAAGAGGACGCCGGCGCGCTTTGTGACGAGCGTCACGTGGCCCACATCGCCCTCGCGCCGCATCACCGTGACGAGCCGGCCATTCTCGGCGAGCTGATCCGTGATGCTGCTCGGGATTTCCTCGACGGCACCTTCCAGAAGGATGACGTCGTAGGGCGCGCGCGCCACGTGGCCCGCGGCGAGCGGCCCCTCGACGACCGAGGCGTTGCGGATGCCGAGATCGCGCAAGCGGCTGGCCGCCTCAAGCGCGAGCTCGTGGTCGCTCTCGAGCCCGATCACGTGATGGCAAAGCCGCGCGAGCACCGCCGTCGAATAGCCCGGCCCGCAGGCGATATCGAGCGCGCTTTCGGTCTTGCCGACGCCGGCCATCTGGATGAGGCGGGCGAGGACCAGCGGCTCCATCAGGGAGCGGCCGCCGCCGAGCGGGATGTCCTCGTCGACGTAAGCAACACCGCGCAGCCGCTTGGGCAGGAAGAGCTCGCGCGGGAGCTCGCCCATTGCCGCGAGCAGATCCGGATTGGTGATCAGGTTCGGCCGCAGCTGGCTTTCCAGCATGTTGAGGCGTTGAGCGGCGAAGTCGGACATGGGCATGGGCGATCGCACGCGAGGGCGGCACCGGTCCCTTACCGGCGCCCGCTCGACAACGATATACGCGGCATGCGCCGGAAACACAACGTTCAGCAGCGCCAAGACTCGGCTTGACCAAGGGGGGCCGCGACGCAAATATGAGCGCCCCGCGGGCGGAGAGCCGTCGCCCCGGGCTTCCGGCCGGGTGGCAGAGTGGCCATGCAGGGGACTGCAAATCCCCGTACGTCGGTTCGATTCCGGCCCCGGCCTCCAAGCCAAGCCCTTCGCGCGGACCCGGCCGTGCGCCCTTGGCGACGGCCGGCACGTCCCGTCAATATAATTGTAGCGGAGCGCGGTCTTGTCATTCGGGCCCGAGGTGCGGTAACCGATTGGCTTCACCCCATCCTTCGAGACGGGCCTTCGGCCCTCCTCAGGATGAGGTGAAACCCTAACCAAGGTGCCCTTATCCTGAGGAGGCCGCGAAGCGGCCGTCTCGAAGGATGAGGCGAGCGCAGCCAAGACCCCGCCTCGCGGAGATGTTACCCGATGTGCATTGTTCGCAAGCGGCGGGCATGTTAGCGACGGCAAGAAGGGGCCGCGCCGCCCGGCGCCGGCCCTAGAGCAACCACTCGCGCAACCCGCAGGGGGGGGCGACCCATGCCGTACCGCACCGTCCTTTTGGCCGCCGTCGTCGCATGCCTCGCTGTCGTGGCGGTCGCGCAGACTGCGCCGCCGCCGGTCCGCATCCGCGGCACCATCGCCGCGGTCGACGACAAGTCGATCGCGATCGCGACGCGCGAGGGCCCGACGGTCACGATCGCGCTCGGCGAGAAGTTCGGCGTCTCCGCAGTCAAGGCGGCCGACATCTCCGAGATCAAGGCCGGCACGTTCATCGGCACGGCGGCCGAGGCGGGTCCCGGGGGCATGCTGCAGGCGCTCGAGGTCGTGGTCTTCCCCGAAAGCATGCGCGGCACGGGTGAAGGCCATTACGACTGGGACTTGAAGCCGGGCAGCACCATGACGAACGCGACGGTGAGTGCCGTGGTGGAGGGTGTCTCGGGACGCGACCTCGAGCTCGCCTACAAGGGCGGCAGCACCAAGGTGCGGGTGCCGGCGAACGTGCCGATCGTCACCATCGTCCCGGCCGAGCGCGCCGACCTCAAGTCCGGGCTGGCGGCCTTCGCAGTCGCGAGCCGCGGCAGCGACGGCACCCTCACCTTGCTGCGCATCAACATCGGCAAGTACGGCGTCGCCCCTCCCATGTAGGAGGCCGGGGCGAAACTCCGCTCGCGCGCTCGCCGCCCTCAGGACTTCGGCCCGTCGGTGGAAAGAGGGGAGATGCTGCGGGCAAAGGGCGCCAAATAGAGGATCCAGTCCGGATCGTCGGGGGTGCTTTTCTCCCGGTTGGGCATCACCACCACGCGCGTCTCCTCGTTAAGGCGGCCCGTCAGATAACGATAGGGATTGTCCCCCGCGGCGTTCCGCTCGAACAGACCGCAGACCCTCATCATGTA
>DASPPM010000297.1:0-2005 GCA_035625535.1 Alphaproteobacteria bacterium | reverse complement strand
TTGCAGGTGCCGCACGACCCCTACGTGCTGGCAGCACTCGCACCTCTCATTACGGCCGTATTGATGTGCTACATCGTCGCCCGGCTTCGCTGATCCCGTCTGCGGCCGGAGCGTGGCCTAGAGCATGATCCAATCAAGTTGAAACACCCTGCTCGTCACCCCCGCGAAAGCGGGGGTCCAGAAGCAGCCTGGATTCCCTAAGTTCACAAACGAAGTGCAACACCTTCTTAGGGGGGTGTTGCCATGGGATGCAAGTATCGCCAGCCCACGCTTCAACCGTCCTCGATGAGCCGGTCGATCGCCCGACGCGCGCGCTTGGTGGGGCGCCCGCTCCCCGGATCCCGCTCGCCTGGCGCTGCCGCGCAACCCGTCTCCTCGCGCGAGGAAGCCGCGGGCGCCAGATCCTCGTAAAGCAGACGGGCCTCGCTCGCCGGCCCGCGCCGCTCGCCGAGCGCCAGCACCTTGACCACGCGAATCTGCGAGCCTTGGGGGAAGGTCAGCACGTCGCCTGGCCTGACCGCCTGGTGGGCCTTGTGCACGGAGGTACTATTGCGGCGGATCTTGCCGGAGGCGGCGAGCCGGGCCGCGAGCGAGCGGCTCTTGAAGAAGCGGGCGTACCAGAGCCACTTGTCGAGCCTGAGGGAGCCCTCCTCGACCGCACCCGCCGGCGCCTCCAAGGCCTGCGCCCCCGCCTCCTCATGAGCGGACAAGACGGAGCTCCTTGAGCACGGCAAAGGGAGAATCGGGCGCTTCTGCCGCGGCCTCCGCCGCCTTGGCCGCCGCGCGGCGGCGGCGGCTGCTGCGCTCGCCGCCGCGGCCTTTGCGCACAAAGCGCTCCTCGCCCTCACCACCCTCCTTGCGATAGCCGAGGGCTGCGAGCACCGAGGCCAGGTCTTCCTTGCGGCAAGCGATGAGCGAGAGGAGTGCCGGCGTCGCCAGAAGCGCCCCCTGGCGCGAGAGGCGCAGCGCCTCGAGGGCCAGGCGGTCGAGGCGGTCGGCGCGCACGGCGATGCGGCCCTTTACGCGATAGCCGATCGCCTCGTAATAGGCCTCGGGCAGGGCCGGATCGAGGGCCACGGAGACGCGGCCGGCGGGCGGCGGGGCGACGAGATCGACCATGTCGTGATGGACGGCCCAGAGCAGCGTCTTGAGCGCGATCGGCGCCGGCTTGAGGAGGAGAGGCAAATAGACCGCATCCACGCCGATGCGAACGCCGAGGCGCTTCAATGCCGTGCGCGCCCGCGCATCGAGCGCCGCCACGAGCGGCGCCACCGCGCGGCGCGGCACGATGCCGAGCGCTTCCTTGAGCTGATAAGCGAGCCCGCGCGCCTCGCCCTCGAGTGCCGCCGCCTCGAGCGCGTAGAGCGGGGCCAAGCGCTCGCGCAAGAGCGTTGCGATCCGCCCCGCGAGATGGCGCCGCAGGGTCTCGCGCGCCTGCGGCTCGATGAGATCGCTCGGCAAGAGAAGGAGGCGCGGGCGCAAGGGATGCTCGCCCGCCTCGAGATAGGCGACGGGCTCGTTCTGCCACAGGAGCCGGCCGTCGCGCCTGAGCTCGAAGGCCTCGCCCGCGTCCGCCATGCAGCGCTGCATGCGCGCGGGGAACTCCGCCCTGAGCGCGCGTAGCGCCGCACTCACGAGCGCCTTCGCCTCATCGGGCGAGCCGCTCTCCTCGGGAAGGAAGCGGAAGCCCTCGAGCCGGCCGACGCCCTCGCCCTCGACCAGCACCTCGCCTGTGCGCGTGACCGCGGCGAGGAGCTCGCGTCCGTCGCGCATGCGTCGCTTAAGCGTCGCGGCCCGGCGGTCGACGAAGCGTTGCGTGAGCCGCTCGTGGAGCGCATCCGAGAGCCGGTCCTCGATCGCGCGCGCGCGCTCCTGCCAATGGGTGGCACTCTGCAGCCAATCGGCGCGGTGGGACACGTAGGTCCAGGTGCGCACGAAGGCGATGCGCTGCACCAGCGTGTCGATGTCGCCGTCGGGCCGGTCGAGGGCGGCGAGCTGGTTCGCC
>DASPPM010000296.1:0-2258 GCA_035625535.1 Alphaproteobacteria bacterium | reverse complement strand
CGCGTCTGGCCGCCGTCCATGTCGATGATCGAACCGTGGAGCCAGCGCCCGCGCGCTGAGAGGACGAAGGCGGCGAGGCCCGCGATGTCCTCGGGCCGGCCGATGCGGATGCTGCCGCGCTCGAGACGGAAGCGCTCCCTGGCCGCGGCCTCGTCGAGGCCGGTCTTGGCCATGAGAGCGGCGAGGTTGCGCTTGAGGCGCGCGGTCTCGACCGCGCCCGGATTGATCGCGTTCACCTGCACGCCACAGCCTTTGCCGATGTCGGCGAGCGCCTTGGTGAAGGCGAGGCAGCTGGCATTGACCGTGCTGCCGATGGTGAAATCCGCACTCGGCGTGCGCCCGCCGACGCCGACGATGGCAAGGAGCGAGCCCTTGCTCTCCTTGAGCAGCGGCCAGGCCGCGCGCGCCAGGCGGACATGGGCGAAGAACTTGAGCGCGAAGCCGTCCTGCCAGTCCTCCTCGGAGAGCGCGAAGAAATCGCCGCGCTTGGTGGCGCCCGCGTTGTTGACGAGAATGTCGAGCCTGCCGTAGCGCTCGCGCACCGCGCCTATGAGCCGCTCGGCCTCGCTCGCCTCGCGCAAGTCGCCGGCGTGGACGTGCGCCTCGCGGCCGCGCTTCCTCGCCTCGCCCGCGACCTCATCGAGGGCTCCCCGGTCGCGCCCGGTGAGCATCACCCGCGCCCCTTCCTCGGCAAGGGCCAAGGCGATGCCGCGGCCGATGCCGCGGCTCGAGCCGGTGACGAGCGCCACCTTGCCCTCTAGTTCAAGCTGCATGGCTTACCCTCCGCTCAGCCTGACGCTCAATCGACGGCCATGTCGGTCGCGAGATGGAAGAGGCAGTCGCCGCGCTCGCTGCGGCCGGGGACGCGCCTGCAGATCACGAGCCCGGCGCGCGCGAAGCTGGCGAGCGCCGGCGCCCGCCAAGGAGTCCCGGGGAAATGGATGGCGCCGGCGACACCGCCCGCGTCGACCTCGGCGCCGAGCTCGACGAGGGGCTCGAAGAGGCCGCTCTCCGGCGCATAGACGAAATAGTCCGCACCGCCGACCTGCATGAAGCGCGTCTTAGGCGCCGGCTCGTCGGTGAGCGCGCGGGCGAGCACGCCGGCCGCCATGAGCACGCGCGCCAATCCCGTCTCGGCGATCCTCAGCGCATGGGGCTGAACGGTGCCGCCGCCACCGATCTCGGTGCCGAGAAGGGGGACGCCTGCGCGGTTGGCCGCGGCCGAGAGCGTGCGATCCTCGCCTTGCGGCATGGCGAAGACGAAGCTGATGGGCGCGCCGAAGAGCAGAAGAAGCTGCCTGAGCTTCGCCAACCTCTCCCTATCGTCCGTGCGCCTGATGAGCGCGCTCGGGATGTACATGAGCGAGCTGCCGCCCGAATGCAGGTCGATCGCGAGGTCGGCCTTGGGCAGCAGCACCGTCTCGATGTAATGGGCGATCATCTGCGTGACCGAGCCGTCGGGATTGCCGGGAAAGCTGCGATTGAGATTGCCGTCGTCGATCGGCGAGGTGCGCTCTCCGGCGCTCGCCGCCGGGAAGTTGGCCGCCGACAGAATGATGATGCGCCCGCGCACGTCCGCGGGCTCGAGCCGGCGGGTGAGCTTCATGAGGGCCACTTGACCCTCGTATTCGTCGCCGTGGTTGCCCGAGATCAGCAGCACGGTCGGTCCCTCGCCGCGCTTGACGCAGCTGATCGGGATGGGAATCCAACCATAGGCCGAGCGGTGGGTCGAATGGGGGAGGCGAAGGAAGCCATGCTGCTTGCCTTCCCTGTCGAAATCGACCTCGCTTGAAATGCGGCTTCGGCTCATGCTCGAAATTCCCCCCTTCGTGCGCGCGCAAGAGGTGCTGCGGCCGCGCGAGGCAGTGCGAGATTGGCCTGTCTTCGGGAGGGAGGTCAACCGGATGATCGGGGACGACGGCGCCGCCGCGGAGGAAGCGTTCCAGGCGGCCGTGCGGGAAGGGGCTCGCGTGGTTTAGCCGCGTCGGCCCTTGCTCGGCTGTCGCCGAGGTGCGCGTCCCTCGGTCGTGCCGTCTGCGTCTTCCAGCACGGCATGGATGGCGCGCGAAAGATGCTGCGAGGGGACCGGCTTGTGCAGGAGGACGTTGACGCCGCTTTCGGCGAGCGCGCGGTCGCCCTTGGGGAAGGTCATCGTGCTGCTGGCGATCACCGGGATCGCCCGCAAGGCCGGCTCGGACTTCAGCCAGCGCGCCGCCTCGAGGCCGGAGACGTCGCTCAACTGTACGTCCATGAGCACG
>DASPPM010000295.1:0-12020 GCA_035625535.1 Alphaproteobacteria bacterium | reverse complement strand
CACCGGCCGCCCCTTCACCGGCGATTACGCCGGCGATCTCCTCTATGCCACGCTCGCCAAGTTCGGCTTTGCCAAGGGCGCTTACCGCGCCGAGGCGACCGACGGCCTCAGGCTCGCGGCGGCCCGCATCACCAACGCGGTACGCTGCGTCCCGCCCGAGAACAAGCCCAGCTCCGCCGAGGTCGCGACCTGCGGCCGCTTCCTCGCGGCGGAGATCGCCGCCCTTACGAGCCTCGGCGCCATCCTCGCCTTAGGTGCTATCGCGCATGCGGCGGTGGTGGCGAGCTTCGGCCTCAAGCCCGGCCGCTACGCCTTCGCCCACGGCGCCGAGCACGTGCTCTCGCCCCGCCTGCATCTCTTCGACAGCTATCACTGCTCGCGCCTCAACACCAATACGGGGCGCCTCACGCCGGCCATGTTCGAGGCCATCTTCGCGCGCATCCAGGCGCACCTGGCCGCTTGATGCACCCATCTTCACGCCGCCGCGCGTCGCGTTAAACCCCTCGCTTACGCGCGGCGGTCATCCCTTCGCGCGTAGGATGCGAGCCTTGTCGCGCTGCCACTCGCGCGCCTTCTCGGCAGCCCGCTTGTCCACCTTGCGCTTGCCATGCGCCAGGCCGAGCTGCACCTTGGCGATGCCGCGCTCGTTGAAATAGACCGAGAGCGGCACCAGCGTCGCCCCCTCGCGCTGGACGAGGCCCGAGAGCCGGTCGACCTGGCGCCGGTGCAGCAGGAGCTTGCGCGGGCGCCGCGTCTCGTGGTTGAAGCGGTTGGCGGCTTTGTACTCGGGGATATAGGCGTTGAAGAGCCAAAGCGCCCCTTCGGACGGCCCGGCGTAGGAGTCGCTCAGATTGCCGCGGCCGTCGCGAAGCGCCTTCACTTCGCTGCCGGCGAGCACGATCCCAGCCTCGACGGTCTCCTCGATCGCGTAATCGTGGCGGGCGCGGCGGTTCTGGGCGACGGTGCGGGGTGGCGTCACTCGGCTGCGCTGCGCTCGCCGCGCTTCAGGAGGCCGAGATGAGCCAGGGCGTCGCGCACCTTGGCCTTCGTCGTGTCTTGAATCTCGCAGAGCGGCAAGCGCACGTCCGCGCTGCACAGGCCCAAGAGGCTCGCCGCGTATTTGACGGGCGCCGGGCTCGTCTCGGTGAAGAGTGCCAAGTGAAGCGGCATCAGGCTCTCGTTGAGCTCTTGCGCGCGCTTGATGTTGCCTTTCTGCCAGGCTTCGTGCATTCCGGCGCAGAGTCTCGGGGCGACGTTGGAGGTCACCGAGATGCAGCCGTGCCCGCTCGCGGCGAGGAAGGCCAGCGCCGTGCCGTCCTCCCCCGAGAGAAGCGAGAATTTGCCGCCGATCGCGAGCTTCGTGCGCAGCGGCCGCGTCAGATCGTTGGTCGCATCCTTGACGCCCACGACGCGCGGCAGCTTCGCCAGGCGCGCCATGGTCTCGACCGTCATGTCGACGACCGAGCGCGGCGGGATGTTGTAGATGATGATCGGCAGCGCACACGCGTCGTGGATCGCCTTGAAGTGGCGATAGAGACCCTCCTGGGTCGGCTTGTTGTAATAGGGCGTCACCACGAGCTGGGCGTCGGCCCCCGCCTTCTCGGCGTGGCGAGCGAAACCGATCGCCTCCTCGGTCGAGTTGGAGCCGGTCCCGGCGATCACGGGGACGCGGCCCTTTGCCACCTCGACGCAGATCTCGGTCACGCGCTCATGTTCCTTGTGGCTCAAGGTCGGCGACTCGCCGGTCGTGCCGCAAGGCACGAGGCCGTGGATGCCCTCCCTGATCTGCCAATCGACAAAGGACCGGAAGGCCTTCTCGTCGACCGCTCCCGCGCGGAAGGGCGTGATCAGCGCGGTCAAACATCCCTTGAACATGGCTGTCGTCCTCGCTTTTGGGCTTCCTCCCCGAAGCGACGATAGCGCCGCAAGGCGCCGCGAGCAAGCCTTGCGCGGGAGGGCGATGGGAGGAGCAAGCCCTCGCGCGCCCTTAGGGCCGAGCCCTGATGACAAGCCTTGGCGGGAACGCCGCTTGCGCTTAAGATTTCGCCTGTCCGAACGCTCGCTCCGCTATCGCCTGGGACAAGGAAAACAAGGGGAGGCCGTGAGACCCTTTCTCTGGATGATGGTGCTGGCCCTAGGCTTGGGCCTTGCCGGCGGTGCCCGCGCCCAAGGGACGAAGCTGTCGAGCCACGACCAGGAGATCTACCGCGCCGCCTTCAAGGCCGCAGAGAGCGGCCGCTGGAGCCAGGCGAGCTCGCTCGCCTCCGAGGCGCGCGACCGCTTGCTCGCGAAGGTGGTCGAGTGGCTCTACCTGGCGCGCCCCTCGAGCGGCGCCAGCTTCGAGGAAACCGCGGCCTTCATCAAGGAAAACTCCGACTGGCCTTGGCAGGACACCCTGCACGAGCGCGCCGAGGAGGCAATTCCCGACGATTTGAGCCCTTCGGCGGTGCGTGCCTGGCTCGAGGCCAACCCGCCGGTCTCCGCGACCGGCAAGATCCGCTATGCCGAGGCGCTCTTGGCGACCGGCGAGTCGCAGCCGGGAACCGAGCTCCTGCGCAAGGTCTGGATCGAAGGCAATCTGGGCGAGCGCCAGGAGCAGATCCTGATGTTCAAGCACCACGAGCTCATCCGGCTCGAGGACCATGTGGCGCGCCTGGATCGGCTGCTGTGGAGCGGGCAAGCGCAAGCCGCGCGGGAGATGCTGCGGCGCGTCGATAAGGACCACGCGGCCCTCGCCGACGCGCGCCTCAAGCTCCAGGCGATGGAGCCCGGCGTCGAAGCCGCCCTCCGCCGCGTGCCGCAGAGCCTGAGCGACGATCCGGGCCTGGCCTTCGACCGCCTGCGCTGGCGCGTGCGCAAAGATCGCGACGACGAGGCGCGCGAGATCCTCTTGCATCCGCCCGCCGTTCTCGTGCGGCCCGAGCTCTGGTGGCGCGAGCGCGCGATCGAGATTCACCGCGCCTTCGCCCAAGGCTACTACTCGGAAGCTCAGCGCATGGCCGAAGACCACGGTCAGGCGCGCGGTACGCGCGGCTACGCCGAGGGCGAGTGGATCGCAGGCTGGATAGCACTTCGCCTGCTCAAGGACCCCGCTAGCGCGCTCGCGCATTTCCAGCGAATGACGGAGGCGGTGCAATATCCGGTGAGCCGGGCGCGCGCTGGGTACTGGACGGCGCGCGCGCTCGGCGCGATGGGCAAGCGCAAGGAGGCGGAGGAGGCATACGCATCCGCCGCGCATTACGGCACGACCTACTACGGCCAGCTTTCGGCCCTGCAGCTCGATCCGGCCTCGCGTCCCCTCTTGCCGGCACCCCCCGAGCCCACTCTTGCCCAGCGCGAGGCATTCAACGCTCGCGAGCTGGTACGCATCGTCCGTGAAATCGCCGAGATCGGCGACGACGACGTCGAGGAAGCCTTCATCAAGCGCCTGGCGGCACTTGCGAGCTCGCCGGAGGAGGCCGAGCTGGTGGCCTCCCTCGCGACCGAGGAGTCGCGGCCCGATCTCGCCGTGCGGCTCGCGCGCCAGACCTGGCACGGCGAGATGCCGCTTACGGCGGAGGGCTATCCCCTCTTGCCGCTGCCGGCATCCAGCCCCGCGGAACGCGCGCTCGTTCTCTCCGTGATCCGTCAGGAAAGCGCCTTCGACGCAAGAGCGGTGAGCTCGGCAGGCGCGCGCGGGCTCATGCAGCTCATGCCCATGACCGCGCGCAAGACGGCAGGCGGGCTCGGCCTTCGCTTTGCCGCGGCCAAGCTCATCCAGGATCCCCACTACAACATCCAGCTGGGCAGCGCCATCCTCGCCCACGACCTCGACGAGTTCGGCGGCAATTACGTGCTGGCGCTCGCCGCCTACAATGCGGGTCTCTCACGCGTGTACGAATGGATACGCGAGTATGGCGATCCGCGCATGCCCCAGATCGATGCGATCGATTGGATCGAGATGATCCCCTTCGAGGAGACGCGCAACTACCTCCAGCGCGTCCTCGAATCGCTCCACATCTATCGCGAGCGCCTCGCCGGAACGCGGCTCAGCCTCGAGCTCGAGAGGGATTTGGGGGAAGCGAGGAATTAAGTGCCGCAGAGCCGACGCGTCCGAGCGGCGATCCGCGCTCCCGCATGCCGAGATACCTGAGACCGCCGAGGTCGTCATGACGGACCAAAAGCTCGCCGGCATTCGCGCCGCGGTATTCGATGCCTATGGCACGATTTTCGACTACAACTCGGCGGCGGCGCGCTGCCGCGAGGCGCTCGGTGACAAGGCGGAGGCGCTCTCCCGTCTGTGGCGCGACAAGCAGCTTCAGTACAGCTGGCTCCGTGCCCTCATGGGTCGCCATGCCGAATTCTGGCAGGTGACGTCCGATGCCCTCGACTATGCCCTCGAGACGCTCGGCGTCGTCGACGCGGCGCTCAAGGAGCGTCTGATGGGCTGCTACCTGACGCTCGACTGCTTCCCCGAGGTTCCCGCCATGCTCGAGCGGCTCAGGGCCGCGGGGATGAAGACGGCGATCCTCTCGAACGGCTCGCCCAGAATGCTCGCGGCGGCGGTCGAGGGCTCGCGGCTCGGCGCGCTCCTCGATGCCGTGCTCTCGGTCGAGGAGGCCGGCATCTACAAGCCGCATCCGAGGGTCTACCAGCTTGCCACGGACCGGCTCGGCCTGCCTGCCGACCGGATCGCCTTCCAGTCGTCCAACGCGTGGGACGCGCACGGCGCATCCGCCTTCGGCTTCAAGGTCGTATGGTGCAATCGCTACCGCCAACGCCGGGAACGTCTGCCGGGCCGGCCCGACGCCGAGATCCGCTCGCTCGCGGAGCTCCCGGCAATTCTCGGCCTCTGAGTGCTAAGCGGCGATGCCGGCCCGTTACCGCGAGCGCACCTACCGCTCAGAGGACGATCTGGAGCTCTACTATCGCGATTACGGCGACCCGGCGGCCGCGCGAACCCCGCTGCTGTGCCTTTCCGGGCTCACGCGCAACGCCAAGGACTACGAACGCTTCGCGGCACGGCAGGCCGAAGGGCGCCGGGTGATCTGTCCGGACTACCGCGGCCGCGGCCGCTCCCAATACGACCGCAATTGGCGCAACTACCGACCGGAGACGTATCTCGGCGACATCCGCCATCTCCTCGTCGCCACGAACCTGCACAGGGTGATCGTGGTCGGCACCTCGCTCGGCGGCATTCTCGCCATGGCGCTGGGAGCGCTCCTGCCCGCAAGCCTCGCCGGCGTGGTGCTCAACGACGCGGGGCCGGAAATTTCAGGAAGCGGCCTCTCCCGCATCCTCGGCTATATCTCCGTCGATCGCGCGCAGCCCGACTGGGGAGCCGCCCAGGAGCACATCAAGGTCTTGTTTCCGAAGTTGGGGCTCAAGCGCGAGGAGGAGTGGCGGCGCCTCGCCGAAGGCACCTATCGCCTGGGCCAGGACGGGCTCCTGCATTTCGACTGGGACGTGGCGATCGCCAAGCCCTTGCTCAAAGGCGGCACTCCCGTGCCGGACCTGTGGCCGCTCTTCCACTCGCTCGGCAAGGTCCCCGTGCTGGCGATCCGTGGCGCGCTTTCGGACGTGCTGAGCGAAGCGACCTTCGCGCGCATGGCGCGCGAGAAGCCCGACCTCGTGCGCGTGAGCGTGCCCGGCGTCGGGCACACGCCCTCGCTCGAGGAGCCGGAGGCGCGCGCCGCGCTCGACGCGTTCCTCGCGCGGCTATAGCGGTTCCGGCGGGCGCGCCTAGGAGGCCTGGATGGGCGCGGCGCTCTCCTCGATCGTCGAAGCACCGCCCGTGGCGGCACGGCGCGCTTTCGCCCAGCTCGCGACCTCGCCCTCGGCGGCGGTGGCCGAGCTCAGGTGCTTGCAGCTGCCTTCGAAACGCGCGCCGGCCTCGATTGCCAGGCTCTCATGCCAGATGTCGCCTTGCACGCGCGCGGTGCGCGCGAGCGACACGGTCTTGGCGCGGACTTGGCCGTGCACGGTGCCCGCGACCATGATGGTCTCCGCCGTAATCGCCCCCTTGACCGTGCCGCCCTCCCCGATCGTCAGCTCGTTCGTCTTGATGTCGCCTTCGACGGTGCCGTCGACCTGGATGTCGCCGTCGGCGGTGAGGTTGCCGTGCACCACCAGTTGATTGCTGATGATCGACGGCATGCTCTTGCCGTGAGGGCGCGGCGCCTCGCGAGGCGCCGGCTTCTCGCTAGTTTTTGCTGAAAACATATTCACCTGCCCTGATGAACTTGACGGGATCGTAGTGCTGATCCTCGACCAGAACCTCATAATGCACGTGAGTACCGGTACTGCGTCCGGTGCTGCCGATGATGCCGACTTCCGTGCGCGCGGCCACCTTGCGGCCGGGCTCCACCACGATCGACCTGAGGTGCGCATAGCGCGTGCGCACGCCCATGCCGTGGTCGACCTCGACCATCTTGCCGTAGGTTCCATTCCAGCCGGCGAAGACCACGACTCCGGGAGCGGTCGCAAGCACCGGCGCACCCGGCTCGCTCGTCAGGTCGACGCCCTCGTGCATGGCGAGACGGCCGTTAATCGGATCGATCCGCTTGCCGAAATCGCTCACGATCCTGTAGCCGTCGAGCGGGCTCGCAAGCGGCAGGCGCGCGAGAATGCGTTTCAGCCCCTCGTGGCGCTCCTCCTGCTTTTCGAGCGTCGAGACCACGTACTCGATTTCGCTCGAGCGCGCGCTGGACTTGGCCGAGCCCGTCTTCTCCGGGCGATAGGCGACGAATGGTCCGCCGAGCCCGACCTTGGCAGGCCGTCGGGAGCCGTCCTCATTGCCGGCATCCTTGCCGGCATCCGCGAGGAGCTTGTTCACGTCGAGGCCAGTCATGGCAATGGCCCGCTCGACGGCGATGCTGCGGTTCGTCGCCCGCTCGCTCAGCCGTGCGATGAGCGTGTTCTGGTCGGCCTGCAGCGACGCGAGCCGCTGCTCGAGCTCGTCGACATGGTGACCAAGCGCCGCTCGCTCCTCGGCGAGCTTGTCGCGCTCCTTGGCGACGTTCGCGAGACTGTCCTCGATTCCGGCGAGCTGCGCCGCGGCCGTCTCGTTGCGCTGGCGGGCATCGGCGATCTCGCGCTTGCTCTCGCCGAGCGCCTCGGTCAGACCCGCATTGTCTCGCTCGATTTCCAGCTCATGCGACTTGCCGGCCGCGAGCTCGCCCTTGAGCGAGGCGACCGTGTCGTCGAGCGCGCTTTTTCTCTGCTTCAGCTCGGCAAGCTCGACCTCGAGCGCGGCGCGCCGGCGCCCGAGGCTCTCATCGATCGACGCGAGCCGATCGCGTTCGGCGCGCGATTGGGCGAGCTCGCGCCCGAGCCCGCTCATTTCCAGCGCGAGCTTGGCATTTCTTCCCCGGAGCGCCACCAGCTCCTGCTCGCTCTCCAGGCGCGCGTCGCCCAAGAGCTCGAAGGGATGCGCCAGAGCGGAGAGGAAGCTGCGGTAGGACTCGCGCTTCTCCGCCACGGCCGCATCCCGCTCGGCGACTACGCGCGCGTAGGCCGCCTGCGCCCTGATAAAGCGCGCCTCGCTCGCGGCAAGTCGCGCGTCATAGGAGAAGTAGACGATGCTCGCATAGATCGACCACAGGACGAACCCGGCAAGAAGCGCTGCCACGGCCATTTGCCTGCGACCCGAGAGCGCCGCGAAGCTGACGCGCGCACCCTCGCGGAGAAAAAGCTGGCGCTCCCGAAAAGCCCACTCGACGACATTCCCGATCCGGCGTCTGAGGCTCCAAGATTGCATGATGCCGCCTCCCTCTCCCGGCTCGACAAACAATGCCGCGTCGCCACGCTCGCAAGAAAGAGGCGCCACGCGCGCTGTGCCGCACCGCTTTCGGTATTCTCGGCCGACTGGCCCGGGTCTCTGATGACGGGCTCGAGGCGCCCAACGCCCCGGCCTCGACCAGATGCCGGCCCCCTGCCAATCCCGCCCTCCTTGTTGTACGGCACGTCGAGCGCCGTCGAAGGTTTGGGACGTTCATGCTCCGGGCTGCACCGTAGCCCGCGATTGCAAGTCGCGCAAGTGTTGAATCTCTCGCTGACTCCCGCGCGACCCCGCGACAGAAGCAAGGAGATATGGGCAAACCTCGGCCCCGCCGGAATTCTTGCTCGATATCCTCATTGACGATGTGGAGCTGCGCGTACTAGGGTCCGCGCCGCGGCTGGAGCGAGCCCGGCGATAGGGCCTCCGCCAGCGCCTCTCGCATTTCCGCGCGCCCTTGCGAAGATCGTCCGAAGCAAGCGGGATCGCCTCGCGAGGGTAAGGGCGCGACCGTCAATGCCCATCGCTCGCGAGGTTTCGAGTCAATGCTTTCGCTCGCCGGCGGCGCGATCCTGGCGCTTTTCATATTGAGCCTCTTAGCCCTCGCGTTGGCCCGGTCGTCTCTCGCCCACCATCTCGTCTACGGCGGCTCCTTTGCCGCGAGCGGCGTTCTTGCAGGGGCGGCACTCTTCGGCCTGGGCCACAGCGGGCCCGCGGAAACGCTCACGCTGCCCATCGGGCTGCCCTGGCTTTCCGGGCATCTGCGACTCGACCTGCTCTCCGGATATTTCCTCCTCGTCGTCAATCTTTTGGCTGCCTTGGCGAGCCTCTTCGGCTGGCAGTACGGCCGGCACGAGAAGGAGCCGCAGCGGGTGCTGCCCTTCTACCCGCTTTTCCTCGCCGGCATGAGCCTCGTGGTGGTCGCCGACGACGCCTTCATTTTCCTCCTCTCCTGGGAGTTCATGTCCTTGAGCTCCTGGCTTCTCGTGCTCGCGGCCCACGAAGAGATGGATGCGCGCCGCGCCGCCTATGTCTATGTCGTCATGGCCTGCGCCGGCACCATCCTCCTCTTGCTCGCCTTCGGGCTGCTCGCCGGGGCGAACGGCGATTACAGCTTCGCCGCAATGCGGACGCACAGGCTTTCGCCGCTGCTGGCGGCGGGCGTATTGGCGCTCACGCTCGCGGGCGCGGGCTCCAAGGCCGGCCTCGTCCCCCTTCATGTCTGGCTGCCGCTCGCCCACCCGGCCGCCCCGAGCCACGTCTCGGCCCTGATGAGCGGGGTCATGACCAAGGTCGCGATCTATGCTCTCGTGCGCATCCTTTTCGATCTCGTGGGCCCGCCGCAATCGTGGTGGGGAGTGGTGGTTCTCCTTGTCGGGGGCATCACGGCGCTGCTCGGCGTGCTCTATGCGCTCATGCAGCACGATCTGAAGCGTCTATTGGCCTACCACACGGTCGAGAACATCGGCATCATCGTGATCGGCCTCGGACTCTCGCTCGCCTTCCGCGCCGAAGGGCTGGCGGCCCTTGCGGCCCTGGCACTCGCCGCGGCGCTCTTCCACGTGCTCAACCACGCCCTCTTCAAGAGTCTCCTTTTCCTGGGCTCGGGTGCGGTGCTCACGGCCACGGGCGAGCGCGACATGGAGCGGCTCGGCGGCCTCATCCACCGCATGCCGGTGACGGCCTTCACCTTCCTCATCGGCTCGGCCGCGATCTCGGCGCTGCCCCCCTTCAACGGCTTCGTTTCCGAGTGGCTGACGTTCCAGGCCATCCTCGGGGGCGCGCTCTCAGAAACCTGGGTGCTCAAGTTCGCGGTCCCCGTGGTCGGCGCGGCACTGGCGCTCGCGGCGGCACTCGCCGCCGTCTGCTTCGTGAAGGCCTTCGGCGTCGTCTTTCTCGGCCGCCCCCGCAGCGATGCGGCCAGAGACGCGCACGAGGTGGGCCGTGTCATGCTGGCGCCGCTTGCGATACTCGCGGCACTTTGCGTGGTGCTGGGCGTGCTGCCCTCGGGCGTCATCCAGCTCCTGCGCCCGCTCGTGACAGCGCTCGTGCCCGAGGCGCCCGTACCGCTCGAGGGCACGAGCTGGTTGATGCTCATACCGCTTGGCTTGGAGCGCAGCTCATACAGCGGCTTCATCGTGCTGGTGAGCGTGGCGCTCCTTGCCGGCACGCTCGTCGTCGCGATCCACCGTCTGGCCTCCGATCGCGTGCGCCGGGGTGCGGCCTGGGACTGCGGCTTTCCCGATGCGCGGCCGGCGACGCAATACACCGCCTCGAGCTTCGCCCAGCCCATCCGGCGCATCTTCGGCTCCGTGGCCTTCGGCGCGCGCGAGCAAGTGGAGATGCCCGAGCCCGGCGACGTGCGCCCCGCCCGCTTCGAGGTCGCGATCGGCGATCCCGCCTGGGACGGCATCTACGCCCCCTTGGCGCGCCTTGTCGCATTCGTTGCCGGCAAGCTCAATGCGACGCAGTTCCTCACCATCCGCCGCTATCTGAGCCTCATGTTCGCCGCTCTCGTCCTCCTCCTCATGCTGGTCGCGGTGAGCCAATGAGGGCGATCGTCCTCGAGCTCCTCCAGCTTGCGCTCACGGTGGCGCTCGCCCCGCTGCTCACCGGCCTCGTGCGCTTCGTCAAGGCGCGCCTCAATGGCCGGCGCGGCCCGTCGCTCATCCAGCCCTACCGCGATGTCATCCGGCTTCTGCACAAGGATGTCGTGCTGGCGGAGAACGCCTCCTGGCTCTTCCGCGTGAGCCCCTATCTCATTTTCACGGCCGTATGGCTCGCCGCCGCGATCGTGCCGACCTTCGCCGTCGGCCTCGTGCTCGCCCCCACCGCCGACCTGATCGCGCTCGTGGCCCTTCTGGGCAGCGCCCGTTTCCTCCTGGCGCTGGCCGCCATGGATGTGGGCACGAGCTTCGGCGGGATCGGTGCGAGCCGCGAGATGATGATCGCCTCGCTCGCCGAGCCGGCCATGTTGATGGTCACCTTCACCATGGCGCTTCTGGTGCGCACGACCTCGCTCCCGCATATCGCCGAGTTCGTCCTCACCCATGACGTCGGGATTCGCGTGTCGCTGGGGTTGGCCCTCGTCTCGCTCATGCTGGTTGCGATCGCCGAGAATGCGCGCATTCCCGTCGACAACCCCGCGACGCACCTCGAGCTCACCATGGTGCACGAGGCGATGGTGCTCGAATATTCTGGGCGCCACCTGGCGCTGGTCGAGGGGGCTTCGATGCTCAAGCTCGTGCTCTACCTCTCGCTCATCGCCTGCCTCTTCGTCCCTTGGGGCCTGGCGCTCGAGGCCGGCGACGGCCGGGCGATCGCGATCGGAATCGCGAGCTATCTCGGCAAGCTGGCGGCGGGCGGGGTGCTGCTTGGCGTGTTCGAGACGAGCATCGCCAAGCTGCGCGTCTTCCGCGTCGGCGAGTTCCTGGGCGGCGCCCTCCTTTTGGCGCTCCTCGCGGCCGTCTTCCTCTACGTCTCGCAGGGTCTCTGATGCCGGGCCTCGCCAGCATCGCCTACGATACGGCGCACCTCCTCGACACGGGTGTGCTGCTGCTCAGCTTTGCGCTTCTCTACCAGCGCCGGCTCTTCGGGGTGATCAAGACTTATGCCTACCAGGCGCTGGTGCTGGCCGCGGCGGCAGCCTGGCAGGCCCACGCGCAGGATGCCCCGCACCTCTATATCACCGCCGGCCTGGCGCTCGTGCTCAAGGCCATCATCATCCCCTTGGCGCTCCACCGCATCATCGTCAGTCTCAATATCCATCGCACGATCGAGACCGTGATCGGCGTGGGCCCGACCATGATCGTGGGCATGGCGCTCGTCGCACTTTCCATCCTCCTGGTGCTGCCGGTGACGACCGCAGCCGCCGCCCTCACGCGCGAGAGCCTGGCGACGGCACTCTCGGTCGTGCTGCTCGGGCTTCTCATGATGATCAGCCGGCGCAACGCGGTGAGCCAGGTGGTGGGCTTCATGTCGCTCGAGAACGGCCTCATCCTGGCGGCGACCGGCGCCAAGGGAATGCCGCTGGTGGTCGAGGTGTCCGTCGCCTTCTCGATCCTGATCGCCTTCATCGTGTTCGGCGTGTTCGTGTTCCGCATGCGCGAGCGCTTCGACACCGTCGACGTGAGCGCGCTCGATCGCTTCCGCGGCGAGCGGAGGGACACGCTGTGATCGCCCCCCTCGATGCGCTGCTCGGCGTTCCGGCGATCGCGATCCCGATCCTCGCGCTGACGTCGAACTATCGGCTCGGCGCCGGCCT
>DASPPM010000294.1:0-14412 GCA_035625535.1 Alphaproteobacteria bacterium | reverse complement strand
GCAAGCGCTGGCTCGCGTGAAGGAGGCGATTCTTGCACGCCTCAACGCCGCGCGCGCCCGGGGAGGCGTGATGGCCAAGGCCGCCCTCCATTACGACGAGCTCGAGACGCGCGACCCCGCGCAGCGCGAGGGTGCGCAGTTTGCGGCCTTGCGCGCCCTCATCCGAGAGGCCAAAGCGAAGGCGCCCGGCTGGGCGCGCATCCTCGAGGGCGTCGATCCGGAGCTGGTCCGCGACCGCGCCGCACTTGCCACCCTCCCGCTCACGCGCAAGTCCGAGCTCGGCGAGCTGCAACGCGCGGTGCCTCCCTTGGGCGGCCTCGTCACGCGCGCGCCAGGCGCGTTGCGCCGCATCTTCTCCTCCCCCGGTCCCATCTACGATCCCGAGGGGGTAGCGCGCGACTATTGGCGCTTGGCGCGCGCGCTCTTCGCCGCCGGCTTCCGCGCGGGCGACCTCGTGCACAACAGCTTCTCCTATCACCTGACGCCGGCGGGGGCGATGCTCGAGGACGGCGCGGCAGCGCTCGGCTGCGCCGTCATCCCGGGCGGGGTCGGCCAGAGCGAGCTCCAGGTCAGGACCATCGTCGACCTCAAGCCCAACGGCTATACGGGAACGCCGTCCTTTCTCAAGATCCTCTTCGACAAGGCGAGCGAGCTCTCGGCCGACATCGGCTCGCTCAAGCGCGCACTCGTCGGGGCCGAGGCGCTGCCGCCTTCCCTGCGTGCCGAGCTCGAAGGCCACGGCGTCCGCGTGCTGCAATGCTATGCGACCGCCGACCTCGGCCTCATCGCCTACGAGTCCGAGGCCAAGGAGGGGATGATCGTGGACGAGGGCGTCATCCTCGAGCTGGTGCGCCCCGGCACCGGCGATCCCGTGGCCGAGGGCGAGGTCGGCGAGGTGGTGGTGAGCGTCCTCAATCCCGTCTACCCGCTGATCCGCTTGGCGCTCGGCGATCTCTCCGCCCTCCTTCCGGGCCAGAGCCCCTGCGGCCGCACGGGGCCCCGCATCAAGGGCTGGATGGGCCGCGCCGACCAGACGACAAAGGTGCGCGGCATGTTCGTGCGCCCGAGCCAGATCGCCGAGCTCGCCAAGCGCCACGGCGAGATCGTGAAGGCCCGCCTCGTCGTCGACCAAAAGGACCGCCTCGATGTCGCAACGCTCAGTTGCGAGGTGAGGGGTGCCGGCGCGCCTGCGCTCGCCCAGGCGATCGCCGAGAGCTTCCTCGCGATCGCCAAGCTGCGCGCCACGGTCACGCTCGTGGCCCCCGGCACGCTGCCCAACGACGGCAAGGTGATCGACGACGCGCGCAAATACGAATAGCGCCCCTGCCCACGGCCCCCGCGCGTCACCAGGGCAATCGCATTTGAATGCTTATGAATGTGATAATCCGTCGTCCCGGCGAAGGCCGGGACCCATTGCTGAGCAGCTGTGGCGTGTTTCCTTTTCTCCAACAATGGTGATCCTGGTTAATGGTGACCTGCTTTCGCCGGTAATCGCCGAGCCGGCATGTGCGGAATCATCAAATCGATTGCCCTGCGCGCGTCACCGAAATGCCCTCGATCTCACCCCAATTGCGGTGCTGAGCGAGGCCGGCCTGGCGTCCAAGCGCGCCTCCCACCCTGAGAGCGCTGATCCGACGGTTATAAAACGCAGCAATTTCAATGGCCTAACAATTTGGGGCGGGGCCTGGCCTTAGTGATAAAAATCACACTATTGCCCTATTTCCGGCCCAGGCGGGTCACATTCGGCGCCAAATATCACCCTCGGTAAAGACCTCCCCTCTTTGCCAGAGGCTGCCCCCTCAGCCTCCGGTTCGGGTCGCCAAGACCCGGAACCCCCTTGCAGCCAGCGGCTCAAACCGCTGGCTGCATTTTTTTGGCCTCTCGCTCCTCTGCACCCCACGAATTCCTGTGACGGCGGCCGCGGCTGCCGCTATTCAAGGAGCCCATGGCGCTCTTCGAGGCCCAGGATCTGGTTTGCGTGCGCGGCGAGCGCACGGTGTTCGCCGGCTTGAGCCTCGCCCTCGAGGCGGGCGAGGCGCTGGTGCTTTCCGGCCCCAACGGCAGCGGCAAATCGAGCCTCTTGCGTCTCTTGGCCGGGCTCTTGCGTCCGGCCGCGGGGCGCATTCTCTGGCAGCACAGCCCCATCGCCGACGATCCTCAAGCGCATCGCGGCCGGCTCGCTTACGTCGGCCATCAGGACCCGGTGAAGCCGGTCTTGAGCGTGCGCGAGAACCTGGTTTTCTGGACGCGGCTCAAGGGCGGAGCGGACAAAGCGGTCTCCCACGCGCTCGAGCGCTTTGGCCTCTCGGCACTCGCGGACGTGCCGGGGCGCATGCTCTCGGCCGGCGAGCGGCGCCGGCTCAACCTGGCGCGTCTCCTCTCGGCACCGGCGTCGCTCTGGCTCCTCGACGAGCCCACGGTCGGCCTCGACAAAGGCTCGGTCGCAGCGCTTGAGGCCGTGCTCGCGGCGCACCGCGCGGCGGGCGGGCTTCTCCTCATTGCTACGCATCTGCCGCTCGCGCTCGCAGGTGCCAGCGAGCTCGGCTTGGCGCAGTATGCGAGCACGGAAGCCGCGGCGTGACGGCGCTTCTCGCCATTCTCAAGCGCGACTTGCGCCTCGCCTTGCGCCAAGGGGCGGACACTCTCGTCGTGGTGCTCTTCTTCGTGCTCACCGTGACGCTCTTTCCCTTCGGCGTCGGCCCCGAGCCCGAAGTGCTCGCCCGCATCGCCTCCGGCGTCATCTGGGTGACTGCACTCCTCGCCTCGCTGCTCTCCCTCGAGCGCCTTTTCCAGACGGATTACGAGGACGGCGGGCTCGACTTGCTCGTCCTCTCGCCCGTCGGGCTGGAAAGCACGGTGCTGGCCAAATGCCTCGCGCATTGGCTCACGACCGGCGTGCCGCTCATCGTGGCGGCACCGCTCTTGGCGGTTTTCCTCGACCTGCCCGCCGACGGCTTGGGCGGCCTCCTCCTCGCCATGCTCTTGGGCACGCCGACGCTCACCTTGGTGGGAGCGATCGGCGCTGCGCTTGTGCTGGGAGCGCGGCGCGGCGGCGTGCTGATCTCGCTGCTCGTTCTGCCGCTCTATGTGCCCGTGCTGATCTTCGGCGTCGCAGCGGTGGATGGAGCCGTCGCCGGCTTCCCGATGCGTCCCCATCTCATGGTTCTGGTCGGGCTTTTCCTCGGCGCCCTTGTCCTTTCGCCGTGGGCGAGCGCTGCCGCGCTGCGGCAAGCGGTCGAGTGAGCACGCCCGGCGGCCGATGCGCGCCTCATTGGGGGGGCTTGCACCGGGACCGCTGAAAATGGCGCTTTTATCTGGCAGAGCCCGCGGGGGGGTGCGATAATGCGTGGCCTAGAACAACCGAGCCTGAGAACCGGGCGGTCCTTATGGGTCGAGCCATACGGCACCGTCGGAGAGGGGGTTGATGCTATGCAAGTCGCACAGATCCTGAAGAGCAAGGGCGGGACGGTCACCACCGTCGCCTCGGACGTGCGGATCGCGGAGGCGGTTCGTACGCTTTCGCGCCGCCACATCGGCGCCGTGCTCGTGATGAGCGGCGAGGACAAGGTCGACGGCATCCTCTCGGAGCGCGATGTCATTCATGGGCTTGCCGAGCACGGCCAGCGCGTGCTCGATATGCGTGTCTCCGATGTCATGACCAAGGCGGTCGTGACATGCTCGCCCGACAATACGGTCGAGGAGATCATGCGCGAGATGACCAACCGGCGCGTACGCCATATTCCCGTTCTCGATGGCGGCCGGCTCGTCGGCATCATCTCGATCGGCGACGTGGTGAAGAACCGCCTCGAGGAGCTCTCCGCCGAGAGCGACCTGCTGCGCAATTACATCGTCGGCGCGTGAGGAGGCCCGTCTTCCTATCAGGCCGCCTTGTGGCGGCACCGCAGCGTGCGCTCGTGACCGGTACCGTCGCTCACGCGCCCGCACATCTCCGCAAATTCACGAACTGCTGATAGATGCGTGAGCAGCGCCGCCGCTAAGGTGCGTGCGTCAAGAGGTGCGGGCGTAAGCGCCTCGCGTCCTGTGTCAACCCTCGGAGGCCAACATGAAGACCTCGCTTCTCGTCGCTTCGGCGGTCGCCGCGACCGTCGCACTCCCGCTTCTCGCCAATGCCGCGTCCGCGCCGACGCCGGGCTCGGAGACGGAAAAATGCTACGGCGTCAATGCCCCGGGCAAGAACGATTGCGCCGCGGCCGGCAGCCACTCCTGCGCCGGCCAGGCCACGACGGCAAACGATCCGAAGTCCTGGATTTACGTGCCGGTCGGCACTTGCGCCAAGATTCAGGGTGGCAGCTTGACGCCGAAGGCGTAAATTCGGCCCTCCGAGGCGGGAGCGGGAGATGGAGCGGGCACGGCCTGTTGCAGGCAGTATCGCGGCGCACATAGGGGTCGGCTTGCGCGCGCCGCATATTGCCGAGGTTCTCGCCTCCCGCCCCGCCATCGGCTGGTTCGAGGTCCATTCCGAGAACTACATGGGGCGCGGCCCGGGCTTCGCCGCCCTTATGAAGGTGCGCCGCGACTATCCCTTGAGCCTTCACGGCGTGGGCCTCTCGCTCGGCACGGCGGAGGGGCTCGATCGCGCGCATCTCTACAAGCTCAAGGAGCTGGTGGAGCGGAGCGAGCCCTTCCTCGTCTCCGAGCATCTCTCATGGAGCGTCACCGGCGGCGTCTATCTCAACGACCTCCTTCCGCTGCCCTTGACCGAGGAGACGCTCGCGGTGGTGAGCCGCAACATCGCGCTGATGCAGGAGACGCTCGGGCGGCGCGTTCTCATCGAGAATCCGTCGAGCTATCTCCGCTTCCGCCATAGCGCGATCCCCGAGCCCGAGTTCCTCGCCGAGCTCGTGCGGAGGACGGGCTGCGGCCTGCTCTGCGACGTGAACAACATCTACGTGAGCTGCACCAATTTCGCGGAGGACACAGCGGCTTATCTCGCCGCGCTCCCGAGCGAGGCGGTAGGCGAGATTCACCTTTCCGGCCATTTCCGTAGCGAGCGGCGCGGGCGTGCGCTCCTCATCGACGATCACGGCGCTCAGGTGAGCGACGAGGTCTGGGCGCTCTATCGCCTGGCACTCGAGCGCTTCGGCATGGTCCCCACGCTCATCGAGTGGGACAAGAACCTGCCGCCGTGGGCCGCCCTCCTCGCCGAGGCGAGGCGCGCGCTGGAAGTGGCCGAAAGCATACTGGCAGCCGATGCCGACGCTGGCTGAGCTGCAGCGCTCAATGCGCGCGGCGCTCCTCGAGGGAGAGGAGGCGGTCGTCCTACCCCACGTACGCGCCGACGGCCTCACGGCGGCGGAGCGGCTCGCCGTCTACCGCAACAACGTGACGTCGTCGCTCACGGCGCTCTTGGAACAAGTCTTCCCGGCGGTCCGCCGGCTGGTGGATGAGCGCTTCTTCGCCTATGCGGCGCATGAGTTCCTCACTCGGCAGCCACCCGCGCGCGCCTGCCTCGCCGATTACGGCGCAGGCTTTGCCGAGTTCCTCGCGGCTTTTCCGGCGTGCCGCGAGCTCGTCTATCTTGCCGACGTAGCGTGTCTCGAGTGGCTCATGCATGCGGCGGCAGAAGCACCGGATGCGACGGCGCTGCCGCCGCAGGCGCTCGAGCGCGTGCGTCCCGAGGAGACCCCGCGGCTCCTTCTCAGCCTCCATCCCTCGTTGGGGCTCATCGCGTCTTCCTGGCCGATCGACCGCATCTGGCGCGCCAACCGCCCTGGGGTGGAGAGCAGCGAGGAGATCGACATCGATGCCGGCGGCGCTCGGCTTGAGGTGAGGCGAAGCGGCAGCGATGTGGTGATGCGCGCGCTGCCTGCGGCACCCTTTGCCTTCCACGCCGCCCTCAAGGCGGGCGAGGCGCTGGGTGCTGCGACCGAGCGCGCGCTCGCGGAAGATGCGGACTTCGATCTGGCCGCCGCCCTTGTCGAGCTCTTCCGCGAGGGCGCGGTCACGGCGGTCGGACTTGCGCCGGAAGAGCCCTCCCGATGAGCGGATAACGCCGCTCCGCCCCCTCCTCGCCCGGCTCTTCGGACAACGATGCCGCCCTCGTATCATGTTATAGAGGGCCGTTCTGCGATCACTCGCCGCGCAACGCCCGAGGGCCGCGCTTTGCGCTAATCGAGGGCTATCCTGATTGACGGAACGGACGCATAGACGGTGAGCGTATCCGAGGATTGGGCTGCCAGCGCCTTCAACTGGGAAGGTGCCCCGGAGATAGTGCCCTCGCGCGACACGTGGGAGGGCTTGCGCCGCGCCTTTGCGCGCTTTGCCGCATTGGTGCTGCATGTCCTCGTGCTTGCGTTCTTCGTGCTTGGGCCCGTGTGGACGATGCCGCCCGTCGAGCCGCCGGTGATCCCCATCGAGCTCGTCCTCGAGGCCCCGCCGATGAAGGCCGAGCGCCCGCCCCGGGCGCGGCCTGAGCCCGCACCGCAGCCTCAACCTAAGGCATCGCCGCAGCCGCAGCCGGACGTGCCGCATCTCGAGTCGGGCGGCAGCCCCGAGTTGACTTCCGGCGCACCGGCTGCGCCCAAGGGCACCTCACTCCCCGCCGAGGCGCAAGCGGAGCAAAAGCCGACACCGGCGCAACCAGCGACAAGCGAAGCGCGGGCCGCGTCTGCGGCTCAGGCACCGGCGCCAGCGCTGCCAACCGTCGAGCCGCTCCCGCCCGAGCCTCCCGCCGAGGCGATCTCGGGTGCCAAGCCGCCTCCGCCCACGGCGGCGAAAGCACAAGTGGCGCGGGTGCCACCTGCAGCCCCGGCGAGCGCCGACACACCGCCCCAGGTGGCCTCGCTACCGCCCGCGCGCACGGCACCGAGGCCGCCTGCGGCGGCGTCCGCAGGCCCGGCCGTGAGCGAGCTCTCCGCCCCCAAATGGAGCGACAGCGAGCGGCGCGGCGAGGGCGGGGGCGACCGCTATCTCAACGCCTTGCGCGACGCCATTCTCAGCAACCTGATCTATCCTGCCTCTGCGCACGGCATGGCCGGTATCGCCAAGTACGAGATCGTGATGAACCGTCAGGGCTTCATGCTTGGACTCGCGATGGTGCAATCGTCGGGCTCTCCCGCCCTCGACCGCGCCGGTGCGGACGCGATAGAGAACACCATGCCATTCCAACCGCTGCCCTTGCGCATCGTCCGCACTCCGGTCTTCATCCTTGCTACGCTCTACATCGGACCCGACGGCGCGCGGAGCCCCTAAAGCATGTTCCGATGGCGCGGGATCACCCCCTCACCCAGCTCCGGCTAAGCTCGACTTCGTCTCGCTAAGCCTACGCAACCCTCTCCCCCTCCGAGGGGGAGAGGGTAGGGTGAGGGGGCCGCTTCCAAATCAACGGCACACGCTCTAGCGCGGGCGCGTCCCAGCGTGCGGCGCAAGATCATCGGCCGGAAGCGGTCCTCTATCGCGGGAATTTGCACAGGAGTTTGGTGGAGCCGAGGGGGATCGAACCCCTGACCTCCGCATTGCGAACGCGGCGCTCTCCCAGCTGAGCTACGGCCCCCATGGGACTGGGTCGAAATTCGGGTGGGCCGGATAATGTGGGCCGTCCCCGGCCCTGTCAAGGCTCGGCCCGGCAGCTGCCCGCGCGCAGCGCCCGACAAAGGCTGGTAGCGGGTCAGTTTGACCTCATCCTTCGAGACGGCCGCTTCGCGGCCTCCTCAGGATGAGGTGAGCCCCAAGCTCCAAGTCCTCATCCTGAGGGGCGTCGCGCTTGCGACGCGTCTCGAAGGATGAGGATCCAGCCAAATTAACTCACTACCCAAAGGGTGCCGGGCTTGCCTCGCCTTCTGACAACGGATAGGTTTTAGCGCCCCGCCCGTCAACCACATCAGGCGCAGCAATGGATGTCATTCTTGACCCGCTCCTGACGGTCCTGCAGATCGCGCTCCACCTCTATATCTGGGTGGTGATCGCGGCCGCGATCATGAGCTGGCTGATTGCTTTCGGCGTGGTCAATACCTACAACCGCGTCGTCTATGTCATCAACGACTTCCTCTATCGCATGACCGAGCCGGCGCTCAGACCGTTCCGGCGCTTCCTGCCCAACCTGGGCGGCATCGACATCTCGCCGGTGGTGCTCATCCTCGTGCTCTATTTCGCCGAGATGGTCCTTGGCAACATCCGCTACAAGCTTGGCCTCTGAGTCGGGCTCGCCCTTCAGCTTGGGCGCGGACGGCGTGCGCGTCGCGGTGCGCTTGACGCCCAAGGCGGCAACGGACCGCATCCAGGGGATCGCCTTCGAGGCGGACGGCTCGCCCTCGCTCAAGTGCGCCGTCAGCGCGGCCCCGGTCGAGGGCAAGGCCAATGAGGCGCTGGTCAAGCTCCTCGCCAAGGCGTGGAAGCTGCCCAAGTCGAGCATCTCGCTCGTCCGCGGTGCCGGCGAGCGGCGCAAAATCCTTCACCTCGCAGGCGAGCCGCGAGCGCTTCTCGCCCGGCTCGAGACTTGGCTCAGGGGGCTTCATGGTTGAGACGGCGCGGGGTGCGCGCATCATCGACGGCAAGGCCTTCGCCGCAGGCTTGCGCGCCCGCGTGGCAGACCAGGTGCGGCAGATCACGGCACGCCACGGCCTCGTCCCCGGCCTCGCCGTGATCCTCGTCGGCGACAATCCGGCGAGCCAGGTCTACGTCGGCAGCAAGCGCAAGATGACGGTCGAGGTCGGCATGCACTCGATCGAGCGCAATCTTCCGCGCGAGACGAGCGAGGGCGCGCTCTTGGCGGAGCTCCGCCGACTCAACGATGACGCCTCGGTGCACGGCATTCTCGTCCAGCTCCCCTTGCCGCCGCATATCCGCGAGGCGGCGGTGATCGACGCCCTCGATCCGAGGAAGGACGTGGACGGCTTCCACACCGAGAACGTGGGGCGGCTGTGGACGGGGGGCGAGGGCATGGTGCCCTGCACCCCGCTCGGCTGTCTTCTCCTTTTGGAAGCCAACCTGCCGCAGCTCGCCGGCCTGCGCGCCGTCGTGATCGGACGCTCCAACATCGTGGGCAAGCCTACAGCAGCACTCCTGGTGAGCCGGAGCTGCACGGTGACGATCGCGCATTCGCGCACCCGCGATCTCAGAGACGAGTGCCGTCGCGCCGACATCCTGGTCGCCGCGGTCGGCAAGCCCGAGCTCGTGCGCGGCGACTGGATCAAGCCGGGGGCAACCGTGATCGACGTGGGCATCAACCGCGTCGCGGCCGAAAGCGGGGGCAAGTCGCGGCTCGTCGGCGACGTCGCCTTTGCCGAGGCGGTCAAGGTCGCGGGCGCGGTGACCCCGGTGCCGGGCGGGGTGGGACCGATGACGATCGCCTGCCTCCTGCGCAACACCGTGACCGCCGCTTGCCGGCAGGCCGGAATAGCACTTCCGTCGTGATCCTTCGCGTGAGGCGGGAGATCGTCAGCGCACTCGCTATATCTCCCTTGCCTTTAAGGGAGAGCAATGGCGCTGCCGGGATTTAGGAGGGCGAGATGATCGGCTCGATCGCGGCATTGGCGCTCGCCACCACCCTCTTCGTGGGCGGGCATTTTCTGCTCTCCCACCCGCTGAGGGCACCGTTGCGCAAGGCCCTCGGCGAGAAGGGTTTCCTCGCCCTCTATGCGCTCCTCGTGGGTGCTGCCTTCGCATGGATGCTCTTCGCCTACGGGGCCGCACCGCGAAGCGAGCTTTGGGGCAAGGCCGAATGGATGCGCTGGCCGCTCATCATCCTCATGTTGCCGGCCTCGATTCTCCTCGTCTGCGGACTAGCGGCACCCAATCCCTTGCTCGTCGGCCGCGAGGCGCTCTTTCAGCGCCGGGAGGTCGGCAGCGGCATTTTTGCCGTCACGCGTCACCCGATGAATTGGGGGATCGGGCTGTGGGCGCTCGGCCACCTGATCATGAACGGCGAGGCCGCTACGGTGATCCTCACGGGCGGGACGGCGCTTTTGGCCCTTGCCGGCTCATGGGCACAGGAGCGGCGCAAGGCGATCGAAGCGGGGGCCCCCTGGCAGCGTTTCGCGGCGGCCACGTCCTTCTTCCCCTTTGTCGCCTTGGCTCAAGGCCGCGCCCGCTTCTCGTTGCGCGAGATCGGCTACAGCCGCCTCGCCGCCGGCGTCCTCCTCTATTACGCGCTCCTCCACGGCCACCGCTATGTCATCGGCGTGAGCCCGCTTGGCGCCTGAGCCGGAGCCTCACCCCCTGAGCTTCTTCAAGAGGCGCAGGCGAAGCGCGTTCAATTTGATGAAGCCCGCGGCGTCCGTCTGGTCGTAGACCTGGTCCTCCTCGAAGGTGACGTGGGCGAGGCTGTAGAGCGACTTCGGCGACTTGCGCCCGACCACGCGCACGTGGCCCTTGTAAAGCTTGAGCCGCACCGTGCCCTCCACGTTCTCCTGGCTCATGTCGATCAGGGCCTGGAGCATCTCGCGCTCGGGCGAGAACCAGAAGCCGTTGTAGACGAGCTCGGCGTAGCGCGGCATCAGCTCGTCCTTCAAGTGCGCCGCACCGCGGTCAAGGGTGATGCTCTCGATGCCGCGGTGTGCCGCCTGGAGGATGGTGCCGCCGGGCGTCTCGTAGACGCCGCGCGACTTCATCCCGACGAAGCGATTCTCCACGAGGTCGAGGCGCCCCACCCCGTGCTTGCCGCCGAGCTCGTTGAGCCTCTGCAGGAGAGCGGCCGGTGAGAGACGCTCGCCGTTGACCGCGCAAGGATCGCCCTTGGCGAACTCGATTTCGACGTATTCGGGCTTATCGGGGGCGGCCTCGGGCGCGACGGTGCGGCTGTAGACGAACTCCTCGGGCTCGTGCCAAGGGTCCTCGAGCACCTTGCCCTCGGCCGAGATGTGCAAGAGGTTGGCGTCCACCGAGAAAGGCGCCTCGCCGCGCTTGTCGCGGGGGATCGGGATCTGGTGCCTTTCGGCGTAGTCGATCAGCGCCTTGCGCGAGGTTAAGTCCCACTCGCGCCAGGGTGCGATGACCTTAATGTCGGGCTTGAGCGCGTAATAGGCGAGCTCGAAGCGCACCTGATCGTTGCCCTTGCCCGTGGCGCCGTGCGCGACCGCGTCGGCCCCCACTTTCTCGACGATCGCGATCTGGCGCTTGGCGATGAGCGGACGCGCGATCGACGTGCCGAGCAGATAGGCCCCCTCGTAGAGCGCGTTGGCGCGGTAGAGCGGAAAGACGAAGTCGCGCACGAACTCCTCGCGCACGTCCTCGATGAAGATCTGCTTGATGCCGAGGAGCTCGGCCTTCTTGCGCGCGGGCTCGAGACTCTCGCCCTGGCCCAGATCGGCGGTGAAGGTCACCACCTCGCAGCGGTAGGTGTCCTGCAGCCAACGCAGGATGATCGAGGTGTCGAGCCCGCCCGAATAGGCGAGCACGACCTTCTTCACGTCTTTTGCCATGGTCGGCTCCAGAGGAAGGGCGCAAGGAGGCGGCAGTATAGGGAAATCAGGCCAGCGGGCAAGCCTTGGCCGGCCGTCTCCGCGTTGGGTTCCTCGCTTGCCGCGCTTAGCCGATCGCCGGCGCCGCTACCTCCTTCGCGCGTGCGCTCGCGCGCCGGCGCAAGCTGTCGGACTTGAGCTGGCCGCACGCGGCAAGGATGTCGCGCCCGCGCGGCGTGCGCACGGGCGCGTGATAGCCGGCGTTCATCACGATCTCGGCGAATGCGCGGATCGCGCGCTCGTCCGAGCACTCGAAGGGCGCGCCCGGCCACGGGTTGAAGGGAATGAGATTGACCTTGGCCGGGATGCCGCGGATGAGACGGACGAGCGCTTTCGCGTCGGCGGGGCTGTCATTCACGCCCTTCAGCATCACATATTCGAAGGTGATGCGGCGGTTGGGGTTGAGGCGCGCGTAATCGCGGCAGGCAGCGATGAGCTCGGCGATCGGGTACTTCTTGTTGAGCGGCACGATCACGTCGCGCAGCTCGTCGCGCACGGCGTGGAGCGAGAGGGCGAGATTGACCTTGAGCTCCTCGCCCGCGCGGCGGATCTGCGGCACCACGCCTGCGGTCGAGAGCGTGATGCGCCGGCGCGAGATGGCGATGCCCTCGGGGTCCATGACGATGCGGAGCGCCTTGGCGACGTTGTCGTAGTTGTAGAGCGGCTCGCCCATCCCCATGAGCACGATGTTGGAGACCATGCGGCTGTCCTCGGGCGACGGCCATTCGCCGATCGCATCGCGCGCGAGGAGGAGCTGGCCGACGATCTCGCCGGCCTCGAGGTTGCGCACGAGCCTCTGCGTGCCGGTGTGGCAGAACTTGCAGCTGAGCGTGCAGCCGACCTGGGAAGAGACGCAGAGCGCGCCTCGGTCCTTCTCCGGGATATGCACGGTCTCGATCAGGTTCCCGTCGGCGAGCTTCAAGAGCCACTTGCGCGTGCCGTCGAGCGACCGCTGGTCGCGCGCCGGCTCGGCCCGCGCGAGCGTATAGCGCTCGGCGAGCTCGTCCCTGAGCCGGGCCGAAAGCGAGGACATCGCCCTGAAGCTCACGGCCCCGCGGTGATAGATCCACTGCCACAGCTGGCGCGCGCGGAAACGCTCGACGCCGAGCCCGGCGAGCTCGGCTTCGAGCTCGGCGCGGCTAAGGCCGATCAGGTTCTTCCTGCCCTTCGTCGCGAGAGCGCTCTCCACGGCACGCAAGGCTCCTCGAGAGGCTAGTGAGGGCCTTTATATAGGCGCTGCGGCGGCCCCGATAAATGGGCGCTTCAGCCTTTCACGCCGCAGGCCTTGCTCGCCTCCTCATAGGCCTTGGTGAAGCCCTCGAGGGAGTAGATATCCTTGGTCCTGGTGCCGCTGGCGGTCATACCCGAAGCGGTGGCGTCCTTGCCCGCCTTGAGCGCCTTGACGATCTTGGCGTCGTCGCCGTCCTGCGCCCAGCCGCGCGGCCCTTGCGTGAAGAGCGTGAACTTCTCGTCGCCGACGACGAGCTCGACGCTGCTGTCCTTCTTGTAGTCGAAGCCGCCGGTCACGCTGAACACGCCGTAGGTCTTCTGCGACGGCCAATGGGTGACGAGAATATTGGCATCGCCGAGCTTGACCAGGTGACCTTCGGACTTCTTGGGATAGCTCGCGACGTAGCAGGTCTCGACGTTGCCCTGCTTATAGGTGAGCGCCTGCCAATCCGCGTAAGTGCCGATCTTCGTGGCCTTCTGCTGCGCTTGCGTTTTCTCCAGCGCCGCCGGGGGCTTCTGCTGGGCATAAGCGGAAATTCCATAGAGGCCGCAAGCGAGGCCGAGGGCGAGGGCGACGATTTTTTTCATGAGCGTCTTCCGTTGATGATCATTGCGACAAGGACGCGCGTGCCGCCGCCTCAAGAGGCCGCGGCCGTCTTGCGCCGGCGAATCGGCGGCCCGAACACGGGTTGCGGCAGAGGGGCTGCCGCTTGGCCCGCAACGAGCGGCCGCTCGGCGAAGCGGCCGAGGCTCAACAGACGGTCATACATGACAATCGCACCGGCGACCGCCAGATTCACGGAAAATTTAGTCGGAATTTTGACGACCTGCGCGCAACGGGCGAGCAGCTCGGGGCTGAGGCCGCCGCGCTCGGGACCGAGCACATAGGCCGCCTGGCGCGGATGGGGAAAGCTCGGCAGCTCGACAGCACTTTCGAGAAACTCGACGCCGACGAGGGCGCAGCCGCGCGGCAGGCGGAACGAGTCGAGGCCGGCAAACTCGTAAAGGGGCACTTGGCCCGAGCTCTTGGAGGTGTCCGCGCGCTCCCCTTGGGCCTGTTTATAATTGGCGCCGATGGTGAAGACGAAGGCGGCACCGAAGGCATGGGCCGTGCGCCAAAGGCTGCCCAGATTCATGGACTTGCTGATGCCCTCGACGCCGATTCCGAAATAGCCGCGCATGGCTCGCACCTTGCACCGCAAGCCGCGCCAAGGCAAGGTGTTTGACCGGAAAACCCAGGATCCCTGCCGATGCCAGCCTCTCCCCCCGCACAGCGCGCCGTCTCGCCCGGCGCAAATCCCGTCTTGGTCGAGCTCACGCGCG
This sequence comes from Alphaproteobacteria bacterium, assembly GCA_035625535.1. Classification (GTDB taxonomy): domain Bacteria; phylum Pseudomonadota; class Alphaproteobacteria; order JACZXZ01; family JACZXZ01; genus DASPPM01. The sequence goes on along the minus strand of DASPPM010000294.1, from coordinate 442 downwards.
GCCCCGCCGTCGAGAGCCGCCATAGAGGCGCCGCTGCCGTGGTCGACGGCCGCGGCAAGCTCGCCGCGGCCTGGGGCGACATCGAGCGCCCGGTCTTTCCCCGCTCGGCGATCAAGCCGCTGCAGGCCCTCGCCGTGATCGAGAGCGGCGCCGCCGAGGCCTACAAGCTTGGCGATGCCGAGCTGGCGCTCGCCTCGGCATCGCACAGCGGCGAGCCGAAGCATGTCGATGCGGTCCTCGGCTGGCTCGCACGCATGGGCCTCGGCGTTGCGGATCTCGAGTGCGGCGCGCACGCGCCCTATTCGCTCGCGGCGAACGAGGCACTCCTGCGCGCCGGCAAGGCGCCGACGGCGGCACACAACAATTGCTCGGGCAAGCATTCGGGCATGCCCAGCGCCGCGCGCCACCTGGGCGAGCCGACCCGCGGCTATGTCAGCTTCGA
>DASPPM010000293.1:0-8420 GCA_035625535.1 Alphaproteobacteria bacterium | reverse complement strand
CTCATGGCGGTGCGCGCCGAATACGGCAAGACGCTGCCGCTCAAGGGCGCGCGCATCGCGGGCTCGCTCCACATGACGATCCAGACGGCCGTCCTCATCGAGACCTTGAAGGCGCTGGGTGCGGAGGTGCGCTGGGCGTCGTGCAACATCTTCTCGACCCAGGACCACGCCGCGGCGGCGGTCGCCGAGGCCGGCACGCCCGTCTTCGCCTACAAGGGGGAGAGCCTCGCGGAATATTGGGAGTTCACCCACCGCATCTTCGAATGGGCTTCGGGCGGCGGCCCCAACATGATCCTCGATGACGGCGGCGACGCGACGCTTCTCGTCCATCTCGGCACGCGCGCCGAGGAGGATGCCACGGTAATCGCCAAGCCGAGCAACGAGGAGGAAGAGGCGCTCTACGGCGCGATCAGGCGGCATCTCAAGGCGAAGCCCGGTTGGTACTCGGCGCTCGGCCGCTCGATCCGCGGCGTCACGGAGGAGACCACGACCGGGGTGCGCCGCCTCTATCAGATGGCCGAGGACGGCCGGCTTCTGTTCCCCGCGATCAACGTCAATGATTCCGTGACCAAGTCGAAATTCGACAACCTCTACGGCTGCCGCGAGTCGCTCGTCGACGGCATCCGCCGCGCGACCGACGTGATGATGGCGGGCAAGGTGGCGATGGTGTGCGGCTTCGGCGACGTGGGCAAGGGCTCGGCCGCCTCCCTCCGCCGTGCCGGCGCGCGCGTGATCGTCTCCGAGATCGACCCCATCTGCGCGCTCCAGGCGGCAATGGAGGGCTACGAGGTCGTCACCATGGAGGAGGCCGCCCCGCACGCCGACATCTTCGTGACCGCGACGGGGAACGTCGACGTCATCACCGTCGAGCACATGCGCAAGATGAGGGACCGCGCGATCGTCTGCAACATCGGGCACTTCGATTCCGAGATCCAGGTCGCGGCCTTGCGGAACTTCAAGTGGCACAACGTCAAGCCGCAGGTCGACGAAATCGAGTTCCCCGACGGCAAGCGCATCCTTCTCTTGGCCGAGGGCCGCCTTGTCAATCTCGGCTGCGCCACCGGCCATCCGAGCTTCGTGATGAGCGCCTCCTTCACCAACCAGGTGCTGGCGCAGATCGAGCTGTGGTCGAACCCGCGAAAGTACGAGAAGAAGGTCTATACGCTGCCCAAGACGCTCGACGAGAAGGTGGCGGCCCTTCACCTCGCCAAGGTCGGCGCTAGGCTCACCAGGCTCACGCCCGCCCAGGCCAACTACCTCGGCATCGGCATGAGCGGCCCCTTCAAGTCGGAGCATTACCGCTATTAATCTCGGCGCCGCCCTCCCTCACCCTTCCTCTCCCGCAAGCGGCAGAGGGTGCTAAGAGCCGCCGTTACGCTTGCAGCGCCGCATGCGGCGTTTGATGATGAGGGCATAGCGGCGCGCGCGGAGCGCCCCTCTCCCGCTTGCGGGAGAGGGAGGGGCCCAGCGCGCAGCGCTGGGAGGGTGAGGGATGGGGTACCGCGCTTCACGTCGCGACGCCTTCCAAAGAGGCACGCCTGCGCGCGAGCTTTACCTCGCCGACCTGGCGGCGACCGAGCGGCTCGCGAGCGAGATCGCGCGCCTGGCGCGCACGGGCGACGTGCTGGCGCTCGCAGGACCCCTCGGGGTCGGCAAGACCGCCTTTGTGCGCGCCTTCATCAGAGCCCTTGGCGGCGAGGAGGAGGTGCCGAGCCCGACCTTCACGCTCGTCCAGCTTTATGAGCTCCGCACCCTCACGCTTTACCACTTCGACCTCTACCGCCTCGAGCGGCCCGAGGAGGCCTATGAGCTCGGCATCGAGGAGGCCTTCGCGGAAGGCGTGAGCCTGATCGAGTGGCCGGAGCGGCTCGGCCCGCTCTTGCCGCCCGAGCGCCTCGACGTCACGCTCGCCTTTGCCGAGGAGAGCGATAGCCGGCGCGTGCGCCTGACCGGGCATGGCCGCTGGGCCAAGCGGCTTGCGGAGCTCAAGGCGTGAGCGCGCGCCAAGCCCTCATCGAGAGTTTTCTCGGGCGCCACGGCTGGGCGGGAGCTGAGCGCCGACCCATCGCCGGCGATGCCTCCTTCCGGCGCTACGAGCGCCTCAGCAACGCTGCCGGCTCAAGCGTTGTGCTCATGGATGCCCCGCCTCCGCACGAAGATGTGCGGCCCTATCTCGCGTTGGCGCGCCATCTCGTCTCGATCGGCCTCTCCGCCCCGTGCGTTTATGCCGCCGACGAGGCGGGCGGCCTGCTCCTCATCGAGGATCTGGGCGACGCCAATATGGCCGCCCTCGTGGGCCGCGCCGAGGACGCGGAGACGCTTTATGTGCTCGCGCTCGACACGCTCATCGCCCTTCACCGCCATCCGCGCGCGCGTGCCGTAGCCGTGCCCGCCTACGACGATGCGCGCATGCTGGGCGAGGCGATGATCCTTTTGGACTGGTACGTCCCCGCGCTTACCGGCGCGCCCGTGGCCGAAAGCGCGCGCGAGGACTATCGCGTGAGGTGGCAAGCCGTCCTGCCGCGCGCCCGCGGCGTACCCTCGAGCCTGGTCTTGCGCGATTTTTTTCCCGACAACCTGATGCTGCTGCGGGAGCGCGAGGGTATCGCCGCCTGCGGTCTCCTCGATTTCCAGGACGCGGCGATCGGGCCCGTCACCTACGATCTCGTCTCGCTCCTCGAGGACGCGCGGCGCGACGTGCCGGCCGAGCTGCAGGCGACACTCATCGAGCGCTACCTCGCGGCCTTCCCTGCGCTCGATCGCCAGGCCTTCGCGGCCTCCTACGCGATCATGGGCGCCCAGCGCAACCTGCGTATCCTCGGCGTTTTCACCCGTCTCTCTGTGCGCGACGGCAAGCCTTGGTATCTCGACCATATCCCGCGCCTTTGGCGGCTCATCGAGCACGACACGGCGCACCCGGCGCTCGAGCCGGTGAGCGAGTGGCTCGCGCGCGAGCTGCCGCGCGAGATGCGCCGCGTGCCGGTGCCGGAGGCCGCGAGGTGACCGCGCCCGCCCGCGCGATCCTGCTCGCGGCGGGCCTCGGGCTGCGCATGCGGCCGCTCACCGAGCGCATCCCGAAGCCGCTCGTCCCCATCGCGGGCCGCACGCTCCTCGATCGGGCGCTCGACCGCCTCGCGGCCGCGGGCGTCGAGACGGTTGTGGTCAACACCCATCATCTCGCGAAGCTGATCGAGCACCATCTCGCCTCGCGCCACCGCCCCCACGTCATCCTCTCGCACGAGCCCGAGCTGCTCGAGACCGGCGGCGGCATCGCGAAGGCGCTGCCGCTCCTGGCCCCCGGACCCTTCTACGCGATCAACAGCGACGCGCTCTGGCTCGACGGCAAGCGCGACACGCTCCTCCGTCTCGCCGAAGCCTGGGACGAGGGCCGCATGGACGGCCTCCTCCTTTTGGCGCCGCGCGAGGGCGTTGCCGGCTACGACGGGCCCGGCGACTTCAACCTCGCACCCGACGGCCGCTTGCGCCGCCGCCAAGCGGAGAAAGAGGCGCCCTATCTCTACATCGGCATCCAGCTTCTCTCGGCCGGGCTCTTCGACGGCGTCGAGATCGAGAAGTTCTCGCTCAACCGGCTGTGGGACAAAGCGCTTGCGGCGGGGCGCCTTTTTGGCCTCGTGCACGAGGGGCGCGCTTTCGACGTGGGCACGCTCGCGGGTATTGCCCTTGCCGAGGCGGCACTCGCGGCTGCCGGTAGCGATGAGGGGCGGCCGAGTGAGGGCGCCGCTGGAGCCGCGCGATGAGCGCGCGCGCGCCGCACGTCTACACCATTCCTCCGGGGGTCCCCTTCCTCGAGGCGCTGGCCGCCGAGCTCTTGCGGGAGTGCTGCAACGATGCCTTGGCGCTCAGCCGCATGAGCATCCTGCTGCCGACCCGGCGCGCGGCGCGCAACTTGCGCGAGGCCTTCCTGCGCCGTGCGCGCGGCAAGGCCTTGCTCTTGCCGCGAATGACGCCGATCGGCGACATCGACGAGGACGCCCTCGCCTTCGCCGCGGAAGAGACGGGACTCGCCGAAAGCGCGCTCGACATTCCCCCCGCGATCTCCGAGCTGCGCCGTCGTCTGCTGCTTGCCGAGCTCATCCTCAAGCTCAAGGGTCACACGCTCGCGCAGGCGGTGCAGCTCGCCGGCGAGCTCGGCCGGCTCATCGATCAGGTGGCGACCGAGCGCATCGGTTTCGAGCGGCTCGCGAGCCTGGTGCCCGAGCGCTATGCCGCGCACTGGCAGATCACGCTCGAGTTCCTCAAGATCGTCACCGAGCATTGGCCCAAAGTGCTCGCGGAGGAAGGGGCCCTCGATCCGGCGGAGCGGCGCAATCGCTTGCTCGAGGCCCAAGCGGCCCTTTGGCGCGCGCGGCCGCCCGAGGGTGACGTGATCGCGGCCGGCTCGACCGGGAGCATTCCCGCGAGCGCCGATCTCTTGGCGCTGGTGGCGACGCTCCCCAATGGCCGGCTCGTGCTGCCGGGCCTCGACCGGCATACCGAGAGCGATGCCTGGGAGAGGCTCGAGCCGAGCCATCCGCAATTTGGGCTGAAGCGTCTGCTCGAGCGCCTCGGCATCGCCCGGCATCAAGTCGCGGACTGGCCCTCGGAGGGGCTCGAGACTTCGCCGCCCGCGCGCGCGGCCCTCATTGCCGCGGCGATGCTCCCCGCCGCCTCAACCGACGCCTGGCGCGGACTCGCCAAGCCGCCGCCGGAGGCGCTCAGCGGCCTCAAGCGCATCGACTGTCCCACGCCGCGCGAGGAGGCCGGCGTCATCGCCCTTCTCATGCGGGAGGCGCTCGAGACGCCCGAGCGCACCGCGGCCCTGGTGACGCCCGATCGCGCGCTCGCGCGCCGGGTCGCGGCCGAGCTCGAACGCTGGGGCATCGAGGTCGACGATTCCGCGGGCACGCCGCTCGCGGCGACGCCGCCCGGGACCTTTCTCCGCCTTCTCGCCGAGGCCGCGGCCGAAGGCCTGGCACCTCTCCCGCTCGTGGCCCTCCTCAAGCACCCGCTTGCCGCAGGCGGGGAGGAGCCGCCCGCCTTTCGCCACCTCGGCCGCCTCCTCGAGCTGGCGCTCCTGCGCGGGCCGCGGCCGGCACCCGGTATCCGTGGCCTGCGCACGGCGCTCAGGGCGCTTCGCGACGAGGAATTGCGAAAAACCCTTGCCAAGCTCATCGATCGCCTGGAGACCGCACTCGGCCCGCTCGTCAAGCTCCTCGCCAGGCGCGCGCTCGCGGCACCGCGCGCGGTTGAAGCGCATATCGCGGCCGCGGAAGCGCTCGCGGCGACGGCGCAGCTCAGAGGGGCGGAGCGCTTGTGGGCGGGCGAGGCCGGCGAGGAGGCCGCGGGCTTCGTGAACGAGCTCGAGCGTGCGGCACTCCGCATTCGTAGGCTCGAGGGCAGCGCCTACCCGGCCTTCTTCGCGAGCCTGCTCGGAGAGCGCCAAGTGCGGCCGCGTTACGGCCGCCACCCGCGCCTCTTCATCTGGGGTCCGCTTGAGGCGCGGCTCCAACATGCCGATCTCGTCGTGCTCGGCGGCTTGAACGAGGGCACCTGGCCGGCCGCCCCGCCTGTCGATCCCTGGATGTCGCGGCCGATGCGCGCCGCTTTCGGCCTGCCCGAGGCGGAGCGGCGCATCGGGCTCTCGGCGCACGACTTCGCCCAGGCCTCTTCCGCGCGCGAGGTGGTGCTCACCCGCTCGCTCAAGGTGGAGGGCACGCCGACCGTGCCGGCGCGCTGGCTCCTGCGCCTCGAGGCGTTGCTGCACGCCGCGGGCACGACTTTCGAGACCGAGGCACCTGCGCGCTGGCTCGCCTGGCAAAAGGCGCTCGACGAGGTGCCGGGGCCGCCCGTGCCGGCGGCGCCGCCGGCGCCGCGGCCGCCGCTCGCCGCGCGGCCGCGCCGGCTCTCGGTCACCGAGATCGAGACTTGGATGCGCGATCCCTATGCGATCTACGCGCGCCACGTCCTCAAGCTTAAGGCGCTCGAGCCGCTCGATGCGGACCCGGGTGCCGCCGAGCGCGGCAGCTTCATCCATGCCGCCCTCGACCGCTTCGTGCGCAATTTCCGAGACGCCTTGCCGGCCGATGCGGTCGAGGAGCTGCTCAGGATCGGCGCCCGCAGCTTCGGCGCGGCGCTCGAGCGGCCCGGCGTGCGCGCCTTCTGGTGGCCGCGCTTCGAGCGCATCGCGGCGTGGTTCGTGGCAAATGAGCGTGAGCGGCGCGCGCGTCTCTCGGCGAGTCACACGGAGGTCAGGGGCCTCTTGACGCTCACGACTGGGGGCGAGCCGTTCCTCCTCAAAGGCAAGGCCGACCGGATCGATCGCCTGAGCGAGGGCGGCCTCGTCATCATCGACTACAAGACCGGCAGGCTGCCGAGTGCCGCCGAGGTCGCCCAAGGGCTCGCGCCGCAACTTCCCCTTGAGGCCGTCATGGCGATGGAAGGCGCGTTCGGCGAGGTGCCCGCGTCAGCGGTCAAATCGCTCGCCTTCTGGCGGCTTTCCGGCGGCGAGCCGCCCGGCGAGGAGAGACCGCTCAAGGCGGATGCAGAGGCGCTCGCCGAGACGGCGCGCGAGCGTCTCATCGCCTTGATCCGGCGCTTCGACGATGAGGCGACGCCGTATGAGGCGCGGCCGCGGCCCGAGGCAGTGCCCGCCTTTAGCGACTACGAGCATCTCGAGCGCGTCAAGGAATGGTCGGCCACGGGAGAGAACGGTAGCGAGGGCGGGGAATGAGCATCGTTGCCTTGAGCCAGCGCGATCCGCGCATCGACCAGCGCCTCGCCGCCGATCCTGCCGCCTCCGTCTGGGTCGCCGCCTCGGCGGGCACCGGCAAGACGACCGTGCTCACCAACCGGGTGCTGAGCCTGCTGCTCGCCGGAACGCCGCCCGAGCGCATCCTCTGCCTCACTTTCACCAAGGCGGCGGCGGCCGAGATGGCGAACCGCGTCGCGCGCGAGCTCGGCGAATGGGCGACGATATCCGATCCTTTGCTGGCCAAGAGGTTGAGCGAGCTCGGCGACGCGACACCCGCGGGCGACATGCTGGAGCGCGCGCGGCGGCTCTTCGCTGAGGTGGTGGATGCCCCCGAGGGGCTCAGGATCGCGACGATCCATGCCTTCTGCCAGTCGCTCCTGCGCCGCTTCCCGCTCGAAGCGGGCCTCGTCCCCCATTTCGAGGTGCTGGACGAGCGCAGCGCCGCCGAGCTCATGGAGCGCGCGCGCGACGAGGTCCTCGTCCAGGCGCAGCCGGAGGCCGATGCGGCACTTGCGGCGGCACTCGCCGAGGTGACGAGTCACGTCTCCGAGGAGGATTTCGGCGCGCTCATGGCCGAGCTCGCCAACGAGCGCGGCCGTGTCGCGCGCGCGCTCGCCAAGGCGGGTGGTCTCGAGGAGGCCACAAAGGCACTCTACCGCCGGCTTGGCCTGACAGCGGGCGAGAGCCCGGAAGCGGTGCGGGAAAAGGCGTCGGCGGATGAGAGCTTGGCCCTTTCAGCGCTCCACGCGGCAGCGGCCGCGCTTGCCCAAGGCTCCGCCGCGGAGCGCGAGCGCGGGGCTGCGATCACGACCTGGCTCGCCTTTACGCCTGCGGAGCGCGCCCGGCACTTCGGCGCCTATCGGTCGCAATTTCTCACCAAGGACGTCACGCCGCGCAGCACGCTTGCGACCAAGGCAGTACGCGCGGCGAGCCCGGAAGCCGAGCCGGCGCTGCGCGCGGAGGCGGCACGGCTCGTGGCCGTGGTCGAGCGGCTCAAGGCGGCGATCACGGCCAAGGCCAGTGCTGCTCTGCTCCGCCTGGGTGCGGCGGTGCTCGCGGCCTATGAGAAGCACAAAACGCACGAGGGCCTTCTCGATTACGATGATCTCATTTTGAGCACGCAGCAGCTCCTCGCCAGGCGCGGCGCTGCGTGGGTGCTCTACAAGCTCGACCAGGGCCTCGACCACATCCTCATCGACGAGGCGCAGGATACCAACCCCGATCAGTGGCGGGTCATAGCCGCGCTCGCCGAGGAGTTCTTTGCGGGCGAAGGGGCGCGGGAGGTCGTTCGCACGGTCTTCGCGGTCGGCGATGCCAAGCAATCGATCTTCAGCTTCCAGCGCGCCGATCCGGCCGCCTTCGAGGCGATGCGCCGGCACTTCGCGGACAAGGTCGCGGCGACGGAGCGCGAGTGGCGAAGTATCGCGCTCGAGGTGTCGTTCCGCTCCACGCCCGCCGTCCTCCGCGCGGTCGACGCCGTCTTCAGCCGTCCCGAGGCGGCCGACGGCGTGGTGAGCGCGGGCGAAGAGGTGCGCCATTTCGCCAACCGCGAGGGCCGCGCCGGCCTCGTCGAGCTGTGGCCGGCCGTCGCCCCGCGCGAGCGCACGGGACGTCCGATCTGGCGGTTGCCGGTCGCGCGCGAGCGCGCGGATTCGCCGTCGGCGCGGCT
>DASPPM010000292.1:0-8799 GCA_035625535.1 Alphaproteobacteria bacterium | reverse complement strand
GATTGAGATGGGCGAGCTGCCAATCCATCCAGCGCTCCGCCGTCGCCGCCGCCTCCGGCTCCCGGGGATAAAGCGCACCGCGGCCGTATTTGCGGGCGAGATAGCGGATGATCGCGTTCGACTCCCAAAGCACGAAGCCGTTGTCGTCGATCGTCGGCACCAGTCCGTTCGGATTGAGTGCCCGGTATTTCGGATCGTCATTGCCCCCGAAGCGCCCGCCGAGGTCGGTGCGCTCGAAGGGAATTCCGAGCTCGTCGCAGCACCACAGCACCTTCTGCACGTTGGAGGAGCTCCTGCGTCCCCAAATCTTGAGCGTTGCCATGATCATTTTCTCCTGGACGTCTTTGCTTGAGGTTGTCGCACGCGTATCACGGCGTCAGCACCGTGCGTCCGACGACGCGGCCCGCCTTGAGATCCTCGAGCGCTGCGGAGGCGTCCTCGAGCGGTCGGGTGCGGATCGGGATGGGCGGCACTTTCAGCTGGCGGACGAGGGCCAAGAGCTCGGTGAGCTCGGCAAGGCTGCCGACATAGGAGCCTTGGAGGGTGAGCTCGCGCTGCGGGATGGAGGGCAGCGGCAGCGTGATATCGCCGCCGAAGAGCCCGACGATGATGAGCTGGCCGGCCTTGCAGAGGCACTCGAGCGCGAGCGATACGGTCGCCCGCGAGCCCACCAGATCGATGATGGCCCATACGGCTCCGCCTACCGCCTCCTTGATCGCGCGTGCCGCATCGGCGGCGGCGCCGTCCACGGTCGCTAAGGCACCCGCCTTCTTCGCCGCTTGGCGCTTCGCCGGATCGATGTCGACGACGACGGCGCCGTGCCCCTTCATCGCCTTGAGCAGCTCGAGGCACATGAGCCCGAGGCCGCCCGCGCCGATGATGACGGTCGGCTTCGCGGCGAGCAGCGGCCCGAACTTGCGCAAGGCCGCGTAAGTGGTGAGCCCGGAGCAGGCGTAAGGGGCCGCCACGGTTGCCGGCATGTCGGAGATATCGAGGAGGTAGCGCGGATGGGGGACCAAGAGATGGTCGCTGTAGCCGCCCGCGCGATGAACGCCGAGGAAACGCGGCGCGAGACAGAGCTGCTCCTCCCCTGCCCGGCACACCTCGCAGTTGCCGCAGCCGATCCAGGGATAGACGAGAACGCGTTGCCCGAGCTTGAGGCCCCTGGCCTCGGGGCCAAGCGCCGCGACCTCGCCGGCGTTCTCGTGCCCGAGCGTGTGCGGCAACTTCATGCCGCGCTCGGCCATGGTGAGCTTCCTGCCGCCGCCGAGATCGAAATATCCCTCCCAGATGTGGAGATCGCTGTGGCAGACCCCCGCGGCGGCCACGCGTATGAGCACCTCGCTCCCCGCGGGCTTCGGTGTCGCGCGATCGAAACGCTGCAAAGGCGCGCCAAAGGCCGCGATGTCGTAACTTCGCATCCTTATCCCCTTCCATTCCGCGCTCGGCCGCCGGCCGCGTGCTATCGAGTGCCGAAGCGCCGGCCGCAGTCAAGGGCGAAGCGCGCAAATCCCGCGCCTTCGCCCTGGACTTGGCGGCGCGCTCGACCGCAGGATAAGCGCCAAGCGGGTCGAGCGGCTGTCGGCCGGCGGAGACAGCGCGGCCAAGGGAGGGGTCGAGCCATGGCGGAGCGCCTGGGGTTCATCGGCATGGGAGCCATGGGTGCGCCGATGGCGCGCCGGCTCAAGGCGGCGGGGTATCCCCTCACGGTGTGGAACCGCTCGCGGGAAAAGACGGCGCCGCTCGTCGAAGCCGGTGCCGCTCGGGCCGCGAGCCCCGCGGAAGTGCTTGGCGCGAGCGACATCGTCCATCTCTGCGTGTTCGACACCGCGGCCGTCGAGGAGGTGACGTTCGGGCCGCACGGGCTCGCCGCGGCGGGGCCTTCGCGAGGCAAGCTCATCGTCGACCATTCGAGCATCGAGCCGGAGGCCACGCGGCGCATCGCCGAGCGCCTGCAAAGCGAGCTCGGCGCCGGCTGGGTCGATGCGCCGGTGACCGGCGGCGTGCCGGGTGCCGAGGCGGGCACGCTTGCGATCATGGCGGGCGGTCGAGCGGAAGACGTGGAGCGACTGCGCCCCATCCTCGCCCATGTCTCCCAACGCGTCACGCACATGGGTCCGGCGGGCGCCGGGCAGCTCACCAAATTATGCAACCAGATGATGGTGGGCGGCACCATGGCCCTCGTCGCCGAGATGCTCCAGCTCGCCGCGGCCGGCGGCCTCGAGGTCGATCGCCTGCCCGAGTGCCTGGCGGGGGGCTACGCCGATTCGACCATCCTGCAGAACTTCGCCCGTCCCATGGCCAAGGCCGCGGTCAAGTCGGCGGGGCTGATCACCACGCTGCTCAAGGATCTGGGCACCGCTTGCGCCTTCGGTCAGGCCAAGACGTCCCCCATGCCCATGACGGCGCTGGCGGCGCAACTTTACCGTACCTTGTACGTTGATCTCCACGGCGCGCACGACGGGATGGGCATCCTGCGGCTCTACAGGAAAACGCCGCTCGCCAAGTGAGCGATCATCGCTTGACGGGCGCCAAGGGAGGGAGGCTTCGGCCCGCGGCCGAGCGCACACAGGCTTCGAGCGAAGCGCAGGCAGCGCTCCTTGCCCCTCGCACGGCGCCACACCTCGCGGCGCATCTTGTGAAGAGCAATTAAAGATCGCGAAACCATATTCAGGGGATTCGCGTTAAACCCTCTACGAGGTGCGGGCGAACGATCCCTCGCCAGCTCGGCGGGAAGCCCACGGTGATTGAAAAGGGAGCCGGCCGAGAGCCTCCAGCCCCTTCCAGCCGCACCCATCGCCGCGCGGCTTTGCCTTATGCCGTCCTTGCGCGGCCGATCAGCGATAGGCCCAGTGACCCGGAACCCAGTGCCAGCCGAGGCCGGGTCCGGGCCGCCATGCACCCGGGATCCAAACCGCGCCCGGCCGGGGTATGCGCCGGTAGTGACCGCGCGCCCAATGCCAGCGGTGGCCGTCCCACCACCAATGGCCGGGTGTCCAGACAAAGCCGGGCCCCGGCGGTGCCGGAATCACCTCGACGCGCGCGGCGGGCGGCTCGATGGTCACCACTTGCGCTTGCGCGGCATCCGCCATGAGGATGGCTGCCACGAAAAAGATGAATGCCGGGAGCTTCATGATCGCCTCGCGCCGAGCGTCGGACCGGCGCTAGCTTAGCCCAACACGCCGCCGCGTCAATTGCAGAGACCTTCCCGCTCCCGGCTCCCCTGGCAGCGCTTGCGCGCGCGAGCTATCCTCGCGGTCGGATCATCGGCGAGGTGCGGCATGGACGGCCCCGGCGGCGGCGACGACAAGGACGGCCCCCAGTTCGGCACGTTGCTTGCCGGCCTGGCGGTCGCGGCCTTTCTCGTCGTCCTCGGCCTCTTCATCATAGACCGCCTCAAGGCGATGTCGGATCTGCAAGACTGCGCGATGTCGGGGCGCCGGAATTGCGCGCCGCTCTCGATCGAGACGAAATGAGGGGGCGGGCCGCCTCAGCGCGCTCGCACCTCGCGCGGACATGACTCGATGCCCGCTGCGCCCTCCCCATAAACGCCCAAAATCAATGCGCAGGTCAGCCGCGTTCGAGCCGTACATCATTTGAGGATCAGGCGGCGGTCGAACGGGAGGACGCGATGGATTGGAGCGGCGAGCCGAAGCTCGCGGAGGCACTTTGCGATCCGGTGGTTCAGGCGGTGATGGAAGCCGATGGCGTCGACGCGCAGGAGCTCGGCGTGACATTGAGCCGCGCGGCGCGGAGGGTCAGGCTCGACCGATGCGTCCCGGCCGAGCGTGATCGCGGCAGAGCGCGACGGGAAGTCCAGGGCGATTGAGAAGGGAGATCGCCGAAAGCCGCCGTGCCCTCCGCCTGTTTCTCCTGCAAGCAACTCTCCTCCCCTTAGAGGACTCGCGCCACTTCGCCGATCGCGGATGGAATGAGGCGACAGCGGCGCTCCCTCCGTTATCGCGAGCCGCCGGAAACACAAGACGGCCACCTGCAAGCCATGGAACCGACACGGCATCGATGCGCCGGGCGTGCGCTTGGTCGCCGACTTAATCCGGGGCGGAATCACCAGGTGTGATTGCCCTGCCCGACCCTTGCACGCCGGTCGGCCCTTGACTCGCGGGAGGCCGTTCGGAACCATCCACCCCCCTTGCCGCTCGTCCTTCAAGGCGCGCTTGCCATGCACATCCACTTCGAAACCCGGGAGAACAAGCCTATCGTGTTCAAGCTCACGCCGCGGCTCGTCGAGGAGGCCGCGGCGCGCAACCGCAGCCCGGACTCGGTGCGGCTCTCGGTCGGCGCCGATCTCAAGGATCCGGACCTCCTCCTTGCGGCTACCGCACTCGTCACCTCGAACGACATTGTGAGGGACGCGAAATTCCCGCGCCTCGATCTCGCGCGCCGTGCCCCCAATTTGCGCTGGATCCACATCATCGGCGCCGGCATCGAGCCGCTCCTTCCTCTCGATTGGCTGCCGCGGCGCGTTCAGCTCACCAACAACAGCGGCGTGCACGTCGAGAAGATCGGCGAGTTCGCCACCATGGCGCTCCTCATGCTGAACTGCCGCATGCCGGAGATCCTTGCCAATCAGCGCGAGCGGCGCTGGCAGCCGATCTTCACGCCCTCGATCTCGGGAAAGTGCATCGTCGTCGTCGGGCTCGGCGACATGGGCGGCACGGCGGCGCGCCAGGCGAAGAGGCTCGGGCTCAAGGTGCTCGGCGTCCGCCGCGAGCCGCGGCCCCACCGCTACGTCGACGAGGTGCTCGGCATCGCCCATCTCGCTCAAGCGCTCGCCCGCGCCGACTTCCTCTTCGTCGCGACGCCGCTCACACCCGAGACGCGCAATCTGATCGACCGCCGCGCGCTCGCGGCGATCAAGCCCGGCGCCGGCCTGGTGAACGTCGGCCGGGCCGGCGTGGTCGATTACACGGCGCTCGCGGAGGCGCTCGCAAGCGGACGCCTCGCCGGGGCGGTCCTCGACGTCTTCGATCCCGAGCCGCTGCGGGCGGATTCGCCGCTGTGGACGACGCCCAAGCTTGTCGTCATGCCCCACTGCTCATCGGACGATTTGGAGCGCTATCTCCCGCTCACGCTCGACCTCGTCTTCGCGAACCTGCGCCGGCTCATGGCGGGGAAGGCATTGAAGAACCGGGTCGACCCCAAGCGGGGCTATTGAGGGGAATTGGCGGCCATCGGCGCGCCCAAAATCGAGGCCTGCCGGCCGGCGCGCACGCGGCTCGTCCACGGCGCGCTCTTCCCCAAGAGCCGGCTCGCGCGCCGCGTTGGACGCTCGCGCGCTCACGCGCCCAAATAGAATTGCCGGATGAGCTCGTTGTTGCTGAGCTCCTCGGTCGAGCGCCCCTCGAAGGCGATCTTGCCGTGGACGATGACGTAGCCGCGGTCGGCGATGCGGATGGCCTGGCTGAAGTTCTGCTCCGCCATGAGCACGGTGAGGCCGTGATGCTCCTTGAGCTCCTTGATCTTCTCGATCACGTGCTGCACGAGAAGCGGCGCCAGCCCGACCGAGGGCTCGTCGATGAGGAGGATGCGGGGAGCCGACATGAGCGCGCGCGCAAGCGCCAGCATCTGCTGCTCGCCCCCGCTCATGCTGGCGGCGAGCTGGTGCCGGCGCTCCATGAGGCGCGGGAACGCCTCGTAGCAGAACGCGAGGTTGCGCGCGATCCCCACCCGCGCCGCCCGGCGAAAGGCGCCGAGCAGCAGATTCTCCTCGACCGTCAGCTTGGCGAAGAGGCGCCTCCCTTCCGGGACGAGCGTGATGCCGAGCTCGACGATCTCCTCCGTCGTCCTCCCCGCGAGGTCGTGCCGCACCCCCTCGATCTCGGCGGTGATGCTGCCGGCACTCGGCCGCACGATGCCCATGACGCATTTCATGAGCGTGCTCTTGCCGTTGCCGTTGGTGCCGAGGAGCGCCACCGTCTCCTGCGTGCCGACCGTGATCGAGACGTCCTCGAGGGCGCGGACCGAGCCGTAGGCGGCGTGCACCCCTTGGATGGAGAGGCTATTCGCCAAGGTAGGCCCTCACGACCTCGGGATCGCGCACGACCTCCTCGGGCGCGGCGTCGGCGATCTTGCGGCCGGCGACGAGCACTATGACGCGCTCGGAGAAGCTCAGCACCGCGCGCATGATGTGCTCGATGAGGATGATGGTGATGCCGCCCTCGTTGAGCCGCCTGAGAAGGGCCACGATGTCGTCGATCTCGGAGTGCGAGAGCCCCGCCATGGCCTCGTCCGCGATCAGGATCTTGGGCTCGGCGGCGATGGCGCGCGCGAGCTCGAGCTTGCGCATTTCGACCTGGGAGAGCTCGAGCGGATTGCGCGCCGCCTTGTCGGCGAGGCCAACCATGCGCAGGAGCTCCTCGCATCTCGCGCCGATCTCCGCATGGGAGAGCCGCACGCCCGTGCGCGCGCTCACGGCATAGAGGAGCGGGATGCGCAAATTGTCGCCGACCGAGAGGCTACGGAAGGGCCGCGGCAGCTGGAAGCTGCGCGCCATGCCGAGGCGGATGCGGCGGTGCGCCGAGAGCCCGTCGATGGCCTGCCCCTCGAAGCGGACCCTGCCCTGCTCGTTGCGCAAGGTTCCGCAAAGACAATTGACGAGCGTGCTCTTGCCCGAGCCGTTGGGGCCGATGAGGCCGACGCGCTCGCCCTCCTTGACCGCAATATTGACCTGTTCGAGCGCCACGAAGCCGCCGAAGCGCTTGCTCAGATCCTCGACCTCGAGGAGCGGGCGCCTCGTCACGCCCGCCTCGCGCGCCAGTGCTTCTCGATCAACCCGACGATGCCGTCGGGTGCCGCGATCACGAAACCCACGAGCAAGAGGCCGACGATGAGCAGGTTGGCCGCCGACGAGATCGTCACGGTCGCCACCTGCTGGACGGTTCCGAGCAAGAGCGCGCCGATCAGCGGGCCGAGCCAGCTCGTGGTGCCGCCGACGAGCGGCATCGCGACGGCGTTGACCGCGTAGGCGAGGCTGAAGCCCGAGGCGGGATCGAGATAAGTGACGTAATAGGGGAGCGGCGCGCCTGCCATGCCCATGAACGCCCCGCTCAAGGTGGTGGCGAGAAGCTTCAGGCGCAGCGTCGGCACGCCGAAGGCCTCGGCCGCCACTTCGTCGTCGCGGATTGCGGAGAAGCCATAGCCGAGCCGCGAGCGCTCGACCGCGCGCGCGGTCGCCAGCGCGAGGACCGCGAGCGCCAGCATGACGAGAAAGAGATACTCGATGTAGTTGCCGACGATCGGCACCTGCTGGGGGCGCATGATGTAGGCGCCGCGCGAGCCGCCGACGAAGTCCCAATTGACGATGAGCGTTTGCACCACGATCGCGAGCGCGAGCGTCGCGATCGCGAAATAGACGCCGCGCAATCTCAACGTCAGATATCCGGTGCCGAGGCCGACCAGGCCGGAAATGGCGCCGCCGATGACCATGAGCACGGGCAAGGGGAGGGCCACCAGCTTATAGAGGGCGACCGAGCTGTAGGCGCCGAGCGCGAAGAAGGCCGCCGTGCCGAAATTGACGTAGCCGGTGTAGCCGCCGAGGATGTTCCACGCCGTCGCGAGCACGACGTACTGCAGGACGACGTAGCCGGCGAAGAAGAAATATTCGTTGTGGACGAGGAGCGAGAGCGCGAATACGGCGGCGCCGACGGCGATGGCGAGGAGGATGAAGACGCGCGAGCCCATGCTCTAGCGTCCCATGAGTCCCATGGGCCGCACGGCGAGCGTCACGAGAAGAAAGCCGAAGGCGATCGCCGGCGACCAGGAGGGGCCGTAGAAGGTCGAGGTGATGCTCTCGACGATGCCGAGCAGCATGGCGGCGACGAGGGCGCCCGGCAGGCTGCCCATGCCGCCGAGCACGCAAATGGCGAAGACGCGGCCGATGTAGTCGCGGCCGATCGAGGGCTCGACCGGCTGGATGATGATGAGCAAGGCGCCGGCGACGCCGGCCGTCGCGATCGAGATGCCGAAGGCGAGGCGCTTGATGCGGCTCGGCCTCACGCCCATGAGCTGGAGCGCGAGCGCGTCCTGCGACACCGCGAGGATCGCGCGCCCGGCGAAGCTCTTCTGGAGGAAAAGCTGGAGTGCGCCCAAGAGCGCCAGCGCAACAACGCAGGGCACCAGCATCCTGAGGGGCACGACGGCGAAGCCGAGATGGAGGCTGGGCCCGATATAGCTTGCCTCGACGTAGCGGTAGTCGACCCCGAAGACGAGGACGAGGGCGACCTCCGTGATGAAGAGGAGACCGAAGAAGAAGGCGAGACCCCTCAGGGATTCCTGCCCGCGCTTCTCGAAGGAGAGGTAATAGACCTGATAGATGACGGCCCCCAGGAAATAAAAGGCGGGCGCCATGATGACGCTGGTCAGCAGGGGATCGATGCCGAGCGAGGCGTTGACGATGTAGACGATATAGGAGCCGAGGATGATGAAGGCGGGGTGCGCTATGTTGACGATGTCCAGCATGCCGAAGGAGATCGAGACCCCGGCCGTCACCGCGGCGTAGAAGCCGCCGAGAAGAAGCCCGGAGATCGCGGCATTGACGAGGAGCTCGAAGGGAAAGCTCATGGCTGGCGTCCGCGCGGACGGCGCGCGCAGCCGGCTGGCGAAAAGGGCGACACCGTTTTGACCTTCCTCCCCGGACCCGCCGCCGCAAAACGCCCCCATGCGTGCGGCGCTCGGCCTAATCTGGAGGAAGTCGGCGCGGTTGGCTAGAGGATGCGTGGTACTGCCTCGCTGGCGGGTCGCTTTCACCTCACCCTTCGAGACGGCCGCTTCGCGGCCTCC
>DASPPM010000291.1:0-7214 GCA_035625535.1 Alphaproteobacteria bacterium | reverse complement strand
CGCAATGGGGCCGGTAAGACCACCTTGCTCAAATCGATCGCCGGTTTCCTTACGCCGACGTCGGGCGCGATCGCGTGCGAGGGCGCCGACCTCGTGGGGCTCGCGCCTTACGCCGTCGCCCGCATGGGGATCAAATACGTTCCCCAGGACAAGAAAGTGTTTTCCGATCTGACGGTGAGGGAGAATCTCGAGCTCGGGAGCTACGCGACGAAGGATTACAATTGGGATCGGGTCATCGGGTATTTCCCCAAGCTGAAAGCGCTCATGGATCGCAAGGCGGGATATCTGAGCGGCGGCGAGCGCCAGATGCTGATGATCGGCCGGGCGATACTCGGCAGCCCCATATTGCTGTTGATCGACGAGCCCACCGAGGGCCTGGCCCCCAGCGTCGTGGCGCATCTGGAGGAGGTCTTCCGGGACTTGAGCAAGAACACGGCTCTCTTGATCATCGAGCAGAACCTGCCTCTGGTGTGCGCGATCGCCGACAAGGTGTACGCCTTGAACGAGGGACGGGTCATGGCGGAGATCGCCGAGCGCGAATGGATCAGGCCCGAGGTTTGCGAAAAGTATCTCTAGAGACGCCGGGGCAGTGCGATGAACGATCGGGGACAGTCGGGTTTGGCAGGGCCGAGCATGTTTCGAAGAGGCGGCCCGGCACTCTTGGGTCCGGCATGGAACAGCGCGTTTCCCACGCTCGTAACCGAGAGGCCCGATGGGGGAGCGGGGCGATGAGCGTCCTGAGATGGTGGTGGGGCCTGTTGCTGGCGTTCTCGCTCCTGGCGCTCCTGCGGGTGTTCCTGCCGCTCCCCTTCGCCAACGAGGTCATCATCTTTTCGATCTACACAATGGGCTGCAACTTTCTTCTCGGACGCGTCGGCCTCATATCGTTCGGCCAGCCCGCCTATCTCGCGGTGGGCGCCTATGCGGCGGCGTTCTATCTCTACTACTTCGGCGCCAATGCCTATCTCGGCATCCTGATCGGCGTCGTGGCGGGGATCGTCGTGTCGCTTGCCGTCGGCGCGCTCTTCGTCAGGTTGCGCAGCGACTACTTCGCTCTGGTGAATCTCGCGCTGGCGGTGATCATCTACTATCTCATGCAGAAGGTCCTGGCGGACGTGACCCACGGCGACAATGGCTTGTGGTTCTTGACCAACCTTTCTTCCACGCCGGTCTTGGATCTGTCCAGGCCGGACCAGTTCTTCATCTTCTCGCTCCTCGTCGCTTTTGCGCTCTGGGCGTTTTACAAATATCTCGGCGATTCGATCTTCGGTGCCTGCTGCCTGGCGGCCAAGATCAACGACGACAAGTTGCGATTTCTCGGCTACAGCAACTTCCGTATCCGCCTCGTCGCCTTCGTCATCGCCAATACGACGACCGCTCTGGCCGGGGCGATGTATGCCGTCTACCTCGGTTTCGTGAGCCCGGAGATCAGCAGCCCGTCGCGCGCCGCGGACCCGGTGGTGGTGACGATACTCGGCGGGGCGGGCACGCTCTACGGGCCGATCGTCGGCGCCATCGCCTACACCGGCATGAAGGACCTGATCAGCAAGGTCATCGGCAACTGGGAGCTCATCATCGGCGCGCTGCTGGTCTTCGTCATGCTCGCCGGAGAGAAAGGCATCTGGGGCACGCTCGAGCCGCTCCTCAGAAAGGCGCTGTTCCGCGCGAGCGCTGCGCGCGGCACGGGCCGCGATGGAGTGACGAGCGCATGACGCAAGCGCACCTGCTGATCTCGGGGATCATCTTCGGCTTGAGCATGGGGAGCATCTTTTTCCTCATAACGGTCGGGCTCTCGCTCTGCTTCGGCCTGATGCGCGTGATCAGCCTCGACCAGCTGCTCTATTACGCGCTCGGCGCCTACATCGCTTACTCGATCAGCTTGGCGACGGGAAACCTTTGGCTCGGCGTGCTCGCCGGGATGGCCGCCGGAGCTGCCGCGGGCTTTGCCGCGGAACGGTTGGTGTTCCTGCGCATCTACGAGCGCGATATCACCTTCAGCATGATCACCTCCTTCGGCATCCTCATCGGCGGTGTCGGGGTCATAAAGTACTTCTGGGGGCTGGTTCCCCGTCCGGTACCCGACCCGATCGATACCCAGATCGACATTCTCGGAACAGATATCCCCGTCTATCGCCTCGTCGTCGTCGCCATCGCCTTGCTCGTCTATGTCGGCATCTGGCTGTTCCTGAACCGGACGATCATAGGCAAGGCGATCCGGGCCGGCATCGAGGACGTCGAGCATGTCGAGGGACTCGGCATCAACGTATACCGGCTCTTCACCATCACCTTCATCATCGCCGGAGGCCTGTCCGGGCTGGCAGGCGGCCTGCATGCGCCGCTCATCATGGTGGACCCCCAGATGGGGATCGAGTTGCTGGCATTCGCCTTCATGGTCGTGATCATCGGCGGCCTCGGGAGCATCAAGGGAACGTTCGTATCGAGCTTCCTGGTCGGCCAGGTCGTCTCGCTGGGCTCCCTCGTCTACGCGCCTCTGGCGCAGATGGCGCCCTTTGCCATCATGCTGTTGATCCTCCTCGTCAAGCCGACGGGCCTTTACGGCAGCCCGCTCTTGAAACGTTAGCAATCCGGGGCATTGGTCTTTCGAGGTCTTCTTGAGCGCTTCGCAACCGACCGTGGCGATATTGGCGACGATGAACTCGAAGGGCAAGGAGGCCCGCTTCGTCGCGGATGCGCTGGCGCGCGCAGGGGTGAGGCCGTGGCTCGTCGACCTATCCTTGAAGGCGCACGAGGTGCCCGGTGCCGACGTGGCGGGTGCCGACGTCGCCGCGGCGGCCGGCGCCTCCTGGCGAGCGCTCGACGGACGCACGCGCCAGGAGGCCGCCGCGGTGATGGCCGAAGGCGGGGCCAGGATTCTGCTCGAGAAATTCGTCAAGGGCGGGCTCGCCGGCGTCATCGCGCTCGGCGGGGCGAGCGGCACCGGCCTCGCCTGCTCAATCATGCGCGCGTTGCCCTACCTCCTGCCCAAGGTCATGGTCAGCACGGTCGCCGCCACGGCGGCCGTAGAATGGTACGTGGCCGAGAGCGACATCGCCATGTATCCCTCGATCGGCGACATCGCGCTCAACCGCATCACCAAATCGGCGATGGAGAACGCGGCGTTCGCGGTGGCCGCGGCCGCCAGGAACTGGGCGGCGAAAGAGGGAGCCAAAAGCGAAAATAGCCCGCTCGTCGCGGTCTCGTCGTTCGGCGGCACGTCGGGCTGCGTCGAGCGCGTGCGCCGGCGCCTCGAAAGCCTGGGCTACGAGGTCATCTTGTTCCACGCCTCGGGCATCGGTGGCAGATCTCTCGAGCGTCTGGCGGCCTCGGGCGAGCTCTCCGGCGTCGTCGACGTCACGACGCACGAGATCACCGACCTGATCGTCGGCGGCGTCTATTCCGCGGGCGAGACTCGCCTCAACAGCGCGGGCGCGGCCGGCCTTCCGCAGGTGATCGTGCCCGGCGCGATCGACCACGCCAACTTCTGGGTGGGCCGGACGCCCGAGCGGTACATGGCGCGCGAGTTCTTCCAGTACAACGCGCAGAACCTGCTTATGCGCACCGACGCCGAGGAGTTCAGGAAACTGGGCCGCGAATTCGCTCATCGGATCAACGCGGCCAAGGGGCCGGTGCGCATTCTTGTTCCGCTCGAAGGCTTCAGCGAGCATACCGGGCATCGCGCCTACGACCTCGAGGGCAATGACAAGGGCCCCTGGAAGCATCCCGAGGACTACCGGATTTTCGCGGACTCCCTCAAGGCGCACCTCGAGACCGCGCGCGTCGAGGAGCTGGCGCTCCACATAAACGACAGCGCCTTTGCCGACGCCTGCGTGGACGCATTCGTCGAGATCGACAAGACCGGACGCCGACGATGACTGGGCGCGGCAGGCCCGAGCAGGTCGGAATTCCCGTCCGACGCCACAAGTGCGACGTGCTGATCGTCGGCGGCGGTGCGGCCGGCACCATGGCCGCCTTCGAATGCGCGGACGCGGGCGTTTCGGTCATCCAGGCGACCAAGGGCCGCGCCACCAGCGGCACGACCACGGTGGCGCGCGGCGGCTTTGCCGCCGCGATCGGCGAGGACGACAGCCCCGAGCTCCATCTAGAGGACATCCTCATGCACGGCGGCGAGCTGATCGATCCCGCGCTCGCGCGCGTCTGGGTGCACGACATTATTGACGTGGTTCACGATCTCGAGTCCTGGGGAGCGGAGTTCGTCCGCGGCGCGGACGGCCGGCTCGACCTCAAAATGTTCCCCAGCCACTCGAGAGCCAGGGCGTGTCATCACTATGACACCACCGGCAACATGATCACCAAGGTGCTGTCCAAGAAGCTGCGCGCCGACGCGCGCATTGAGAAGCATTCGTTCACGAGCGTCGTCGATCTCATCAAACGGGACGGGCGCGTCGTCGGTGCCTGGGGTATTGACTACGGAAAGGGCGCGCTCGTCGTCTATCATGCGCAGCAAGTCATCCTCTCTACCGGCGGCGGCAGCGGCCTCTTCTATGTCAACGACAACCCGCCGCAGGTGACGGGCGACGGCTACGTGCTGGGGTTCCGTGCCGGCGCGCCGCTCCTGGGCATCGAGATGATCGACTTCCAGGCGATGTGCTGCTCGCCCAAGGAGCTGTTCGGCTTCGCGCCGCACCCGACCGGCTTCATCAATGCGGGTGCCGTGTTCAGAAATCGGCAGGGCGAGGCGTTTCTCAAGCGCTATTTCCCCGACACCGCGGAAAAATCGACCCGTTCCGAAGTGATTACCGCCATGGCCAAGGAAATCCACGCCGGGCGCGCCGGCTCCACGGGCGGCATCTTCATGGACGCGACCGAGGTTCCCCTGGAAGTCATCCAAAAGCAGATCCCGCACGTCTACAAGACCTGCCTGTACCGCGGCATCGACATCACCAAGACGCCGCTCGAGGTGGCACCGGGAAGCCACACCTGGCTCGGCGGGCTCGAGATCGACGTCGACGGAAGAACCCCGGTCGACGGCCTCCTCGCCGCCGGCGAGACCGCGGGCGGCATCCACGGCGGCAACCGCATCGGCGGCTCGGCGCTGGCCGCCTCACTCGTGTTCGGCCGGCGCGCGGGCAGAAAGGCCTCGGCCCTCGTCAATGACGCGCGCATAGATTTGGCCGGACGGGCGGGCGACGACGCCGTCCCCGAAGCCGAACGCGCGTGGCTTCTGCGCCTGAAAGACCGCAATAGCGGCCCCTTCCAAGCGGACGTGCGCATGAGCTGCCGCATGCTGGCGCACAATAAGCTCGGTCCCATCCGCGAGGAACGAACGCTCAAGGAGGCGCTCGCGGAGTACGAGCGCATCGAGCGCCAAGACGTGCCCGCCATGCGGCTGAACGAGAAGGCGCGAAGCTCGCGCAAGGTGTTGGGCGAGGAGCTGGAGAGCGCCTTTGCCGTGCGCAACCTCGCCCTCTTGGGGCGCATCCTCGCCACCGCCTGTCTCGAGCGCAGGGAAAGCCGGGGTGCCCACTTTCGCCTCGACTATCCGGAAACCGATGACGTGCGCTGGCGCGTGGTCACGCGCCTGCAAGCGGGCGAGAACGGCCAAATCGAATTTCACACCGACCCGGCGAAGAACCCGGCTCGATCGAGCGCACCCGATCGCGGGGCGGCAACGCGCCCTCGGCCGGTCAACGCGCGAGGACTTCCGGATTGACGATGTTGGGCGGACGCTTGCCGTCGAGGAGCGCGAGGATGTTGTCGACCACGATGTTCGCCATCCTCTCGCGCAGCTCGCGCACGGCACTGCCGAGGTGCGGCAACGCGACCACGTTCGCCATCTTGAGGAGTGCCGAGGCGACCTTCGGCTCGTGCTCGAACACGTCGAGGCCGGCGCCCGCGATCTTGCGCGCCTTAAGCGCGCGGACGAGCGCCGCCTCGTCGATGACAGCACCCCGTGCGGTGTTGACGATGAACGCGGTCGGCTTCATGCGGCCGAGCTCGCGATCGCCGATCATGTGGCGGGTCTCCGGCCGCAGCGGCGGATGCAGCGAGACGAAATCGGATTCCTCTAGCAGCTCGTCG
The DNA here is from genome assembly GCA_035625535.1 of Alphaproteobacteria bacterium. Taxonomy (GTDB): domain Bacteria; phylum Pseudomonadota; class Alphaproteobacteria; order JACZXZ01; family JACZXZ01; genus DASPPM01. The sequence goes on along the minus strand of DASPPM010000291.1, from coordinate 1,175 downwards.
AGCGGGCGGTACTCCATGCCGAGGCTCAGCTCCTCGGCCTCCGGCAGGCGGTGCGGGCCGCAATAGAGCACGCGCATCGAGAATCCGCGCGCCCGCCGCGCCACCGCCCGGCCGATGCGGCCCTTGCCGCCGACGAGCCCCACGGTCCTGCCCCATACCCAGGCGCCGGCCAGATGGTTCGACTGGGAGCCCGGAAAGCCGCCCGCGCGCACCAGCCGGTCGCCTTCCATCATGCGGCGGGCGACCGCGATCATCAGGCCGAAGCAGATGTCGGCGGTCGCCTCCGCGACGATCGGCGGCACCACGGTGACCGGAATTCCGCGCGCCGTGGCGCCGGCGAGGTCGATGCCGTCGGGCGTGATCGCCATCGAGGCCACCGCCCTGAGCTTGGGGTTGGCCGCGAGCACCGCGCGGTCGATCTTGTCGTGCAGAAGCGTGAAGAGGATGTCGTGCTTCTTGGCGGCCGCGATCAGCTTCTGGCTTTCGAGAATTCGGCTTGAATCCTTGTTGATCCTCACCTCGGCCACCGCCCGCAGCCGTTCGAGCGCGCTCTCGCCGATCGGCTGGGTGATGAAGATGCGCGGGCGTACTATCTGATCCACCGCACGATGCCGGCGACCCCGTCGACCGCGACCTGCGAGCCGTCCGGGATGCGCGTGGTGGCGTCGAGCACGCCAAGCACCATCGGGATGCCGCGCTCGCGCGCGAGCGAGGCGAGATGCGAGGTCGAGCCGCCGAGCTCGGCGACGACGCCGGCGACGCGCGGCAGGATGTGGCTGAGCGCCGGGCCGGCGACCCGCGTCACCAGGATGTCGCCCGGTGCGATGCGGGTGAGCTCGCATTCGCAATTGACGATCACGGCGCGCCCCGAGCCCCAGCCGATGCCGGCCGGATGGCCGTTCAACCCCGGTTGCTGCAGCCAGATCTCGTCTGGCACAGCGGCGGGCTCGACATGAAGCGGGCGCGCCTGAACGAGCTTGAAACCATGATCGTCGAGCGCCCACTCGATCTCGACCGGCATGCCGAGAATGTCCTCGGCCTTGCGCAGCAGCCGGCCCAAGGACACCGCCTCACCGGCATCAAGACAGGGCGCGCTGACAAGGTCGCGCGGCACCGCCTGCGGCATCGCGCCGGCACCGGTGCCGTGGCTGCAGCTCTCGCGGCGGTCTTTGCGG
>DASPPM010000290.1:0-7104 GCA_035625535.1 Alphaproteobacteria bacterium | reverse complement strand
CTTCCGTGCGTCCGACTACGACGTGCTCGATCGCGTGCTGACGACGGCCAAGGCGCACGGCGCCAAGCCCGCGGCGGTGGCCCTCGCCTGGCTCCTCAGCCAGGACGTCGTCGCGGCACCGGTCATCGGCGTCACGCGCCTCGAGCACATCGACGATGCCCTCGCCGCGATCGGTCTTCGCTTGGCCAAGGAGGAGATCGCCGCCCTCGAGGCGCCGTATGTGCCGCGCGCGCCGGCTCGCTTGCGCGGCAGCGCGTGAGAGGAGAAGGAAGGATCGGCGATGGTCGACGAGCGGACGGGTAGGGGCACTGAAAATTGCGCCCCCGCGGGCGGGGACACAAATGCCTCGTCCATTGGGTGACATTCATGAGGGTCGGCAGGATGGTTCGCCGTCTCGCCGTCGTGGCTGATCAATGGTGTGACGAACCCACGGCAGTGACGAGCGAGCGTTGTGGGGCGCAACAAGGAGATTTAGCGCGACCTGGTCACCGCCAAAGCCGGAGCCTTCGATCCCTGGCGGTCGACGGACGTGGGATCGCTCCCGATCGGGGAACGGCGCACAGCCCCGGTACCGGTTTCCGCCACCGGATGGGAGCGCGCGGCGTGATGAGGTCGTGATTGGGCCGGTTCCAACCGAGTTTGCGGCCCGGTCGACGGCTCGGCAGGGCCGGTGTCACGCGGGGCCGCAGTCGATTTTGTCCCCGACCGAACAACCGTTTGCTCGACGCTGATTTTACGCTCCACCATCGCACCGAATTCGGTGAGGCGCGCGACCATGGCCGCGCGCGAGCTCACGCTAAGCTTGGCGAAGATCCGGCGCAGATGCGTGCATACGGTCCAGGAGCTGATATTCAGCACCACGGCGATCGCCTTGTTTTGGTGGCCCTGGGCAACCATTCGTACGATCTCCAGCTCTCGAGGGCTCAGCGGCAGACTTTTGCGCTCGGCCTGCGGCATTTTGATCAATAAATACCTGTCGCCGTCGATGTCGGCGTCGAGGAGGACGTGCTCGGCGTCGCAGTACGATTGCGGCACGGTCTCGGATGCGCCGATGGGCTGAGTCATGGCAAGAATGGCGCGCATCAATTGCTGCAAGCGCGCGCCTTCCTCGCTCCGGGCGGGCGGCCTTCGTCTTTTCCCATATTTATGACAACTTTCTGCAATCATCAGGTGTGGCCTTTGACGTAGAAAACGCTCGGCCATTTCGCGGCACCTGGAACCAAATTTGTCGTTGGCCCGGTCCGTCGCCCCTGGTGGCGAAGCCGTGATCGATCTCGGGAGCGCAACGTCGCGCGCCCCGCAATCGGCGGGCAAGGAGACATCATAGATCATAGCCGAGACCAGAATCGAGTCGCTTGTTTGAGCTAAATTGCCCGCGCGACCCTACGGCCCCTATCGGCCGCGATGCCTGCGCCGCACCGCATCATGCCTGACACCGACTGATCCCGTCCGCGGCCTCGCGGCTCGCTCAAACATGCGACGCTCGCCCAAGCTAGCCTCGACGGGGTCCCCGCAAGATGCGACTCGCGTCGCGCCGCAGCACTCAAGTAATTTTTCGCAAGCACGCCGCCATTCAGCAGGAGGCCTTCACCATGACCATGCAAGAGCACCAATTGGAATCCGAGTTCGAGCTCGAGAGTGAGCTCGAGGGCGAGCAAGAGGGAATTCTTGGCTCGATAGGCAATGTCCTGGGCGGCCTCCTCGGCGAGGGCGAGTCGACCGGTGAGTCGGAGCTCGAGTACGAGGGCGAGGGCGAGCTCGAGAGCGAGCTCGAAGGCGAGCTCGAGCTCGAGCAGGAATACGAATTGGAGAGCGGCGAGCAATTCTTCGGCGGCATAGGCAAATTCCTGAAAAAGGCGGCGCCCGTCCTCAAACAGGTTGCAAGAGTCGCCGCGCCGATCGTCGGCACCGCCGTCGGCGGACCCTTCGGAGCGGCGCTCGGCGGTTTGGCTTCCAACCTGTTGAAGGAACAGGAGCTCGAAGGCGAGTACGAGGGCGAGCTCGAAGGCGAGTACGAGGGCGAGCTCGAAACCGAGCAAGAGGGCGAGTACGAAGCCGCGCAAGAGATCGCGTCGCACGAACTCACCATGCACGAGGCGCTCGCGGAAATGATGGCTGAGGCCGCCTCGCAGGAGGCGAGCGAGGGTGAGGCCGAAGCCATGGCGGGAGCGGCGGTGATGACGGTGCTCTCGCCGCGCGATCGCCGCTCGCTGCGGCGACTGATTCCACGTCTGGTCAAAGGCGCCGCGGTGCTGACGCGCATCCTGCGGCGGCGCCGGATCACGCGTCCCGCGGTGCGCGCCGTTCCCACGATCATGCGGCGCACCGTCAAATCCTTGAAGCGCCAAGCGGCCGCCGGCCAGCCGATCACCCGCCGTGCCGCCGGCAGGACCGCGGCGCGCCAGGTGCGCCGCGTGCTCGGCAGCCATCGTTGCCTCGGTGCGGCGGTCGCGCGCAATATTCGTGCCGGCAGGGCCGTCAAGCGCGCGCGTCCCTCGCGTTACCGCGCCATGCGCGGATGATGACGATCGAGCGGCAACGGCGCGACTTCCAACCCAGAGGGAGAGATCACGATGGCCGCCGAACTTGGCGAATTCGAACTGGAGGGTCTCGGTGAATTCGAGGGCGAGTTCGAAGGCGAACTCGAACAAGAATTCGAGCAGGAAATGCCCGAAATGTTCGGATGGGGTGACGTCGCCAACTGGGCCAAGAGCCAGTGGAGCGCAATCAATACGCCGGGGTCGTGGCAGAATAGGGCGGTTCGTGCGGCCGACCGCGCGATCCTCGCCGCAGCGCCCTCGATCGGCAGCGCCCTCGGCGGCACGACAGGCGAGGCCCTCGGCAAGGCGGCTCAGGCGGCCGGAACCGCGGCCATCCCGCCGGAATGGCGGGAATCGGAACTCGAATCCGAGCTCGAGTCCGAGCTCGAGCTGGAGGGTCTGGGCGAGATCAGCCCCGTCACGCGTGTCTACCCCGATGCAATGATGGAGCATCTCGGCCATTCCGCAATGGAAGCCGAGAGCGAGCTCGAAGCCGCCGAAGGCTTCCTCCCGCTCATTCCGCTGGTGGCGAGCAAGCTTCTTCCGCTCGCCGCAAAGGCGCTGCCGCGGATCGCCGGCAAGGTTGCGCCGCAGATCGCCGGCAAGGTACTGCCGCGCGTTGCGCACGCGGTCAGCCGCGTGACCCCGCATCTGACGCGCAGCGTCGGCAATCTCGCGCGCACGCTCTATCGCCATCCCCAGACGCGGCCGCTGCTGCGCGTGGTACCCAGCATTGCGCGGCGCGCCGTGACCAGCATCGCCAGGCAGGCCGCGGCAGGGCGGCCGGTGGCGCCGCATCAGGCCGTACGGATCTTGGCGCAGCAAAACCATCGCGTCCTGAGCAACCCGCAAATCGTCAACCGAGTGATGCGCCGCTCGCACCTGATGGATGGGCGCTATCACCGCTTGGCGGGCATTCCAGCCGGAGGCCGGCACTACCGTTGGCGCTGGCGCAACGGCGTCTGGCAACCGGGCATGCCCGCTGCCCCTGGCCGCGGCGCAATGGTCGGCGGTCCTAGGATGGTCGCCGGTCCCGGCATGGCGCGGAGGTGCCCGACCTGCGGCACCACCACGGTGCATACGCAAGGCGGCGGCCGCGGCTGCTCGGTCGTGGTGGTGAGATAGCAATGGACGCTGGTGCCGCCACGATCGATCGCGAGGTCGGCACAGCCCCCGGCGCCGCCACCCGCCGCGCGGCCACAAGCCGGCCGCCGAGGTCGCGGCCGGTGATGCTCCCCTGGCTGCGCGCGCAGGCGATCAACGTCACGCGCCACGCCGCGGCCCTGCGCCCTTTCAAGCGCGAAGAGTTCGGCACGGGCGCCTCCGCGCCGTCGGAAGGGCACATCCAGGCCGTCAACACTTTGATGGTATCGTTGCGCAAGGGGCTGCTGGAGCAGACGGCCCATGTCGGCAAAGCGGCGCGCGCCGCGATGGCCGAGCCGAGCTCGCCCCGGCTCACCACGACGATGCTGCACAAGGAGCGCGCGCAGCGCTGGGTGCAGGGGATCGAGCGCATCTGGGATTTCTATCTCGAGCTTTTCGGCCAGCGTCAATCGATCTATGGCGATTGGCTGCTGAGCTGCGACCGCATCGCGCTCGATTGCTACCAGGCCGCCTATACCGGCCTCGGTGCGGCGCGCCCGGTCCCGGCGCCGCCCCCTTTTTGCTACATGCGCACCGGCTTTGCGCCGGCGACCTTCCGGCGCGGCATCCCGCTTCGGCGCCTCGGCCGGCAGCTCAACCCGTTTCCCCTGGTCCAGCTGCCGTATCACCGTCTGATCAACCCGTGGACGCTCGGCGCGATGCTGCACGAGACGAGCCACAACCTGCACAGCGACCTCGGGCTCAGCCGCGACGTCCCGCGCACGATCGCGCGGCGGCTCCTTGCCGCCGATCTGCCCCCGGAGGTCGCCCGGGTGTGGGCCCGCTGGAACCGCGAGATGTTCGCGGACATGTCCGCCTTGCTCCTGGGCGGGCCGCAGATGGTCGGCGCGCTCATGGACGTCGTCGGACGGTCGCCGGCCATGGTGTTCGCCTACAGCCCGCGCGTGCCGCATCCGACGCCCTATCTCAGGACCTTGATCAGCGTCGAGCTGCTGCGCCGGATGGGCTTCGTCGAGGAAGCCGAGCGCTATCGGCGCACCTGGACGAGCATCTACCCGAACCCGCGCGCCGGCACGATCCCGAACGCGATCCTCGAGACCTTTCCGAAAGCCTGCGCGCTTGCGGTCGATGCGATGTGCCTGCAGCCTTATCCCTCGCTCGGCAACAAGAGCCTGGCACAGGTCATCCGCTTCGGCGCCAAGGAGCAGCAGATGATCGAAGAGGCGGCGCGGCGGCTCGCGGCTGGAACCGATCCCGGCATCATTCCCGCGCGCTTCCTCATCGGCGCGGCGCGCGTCGCCGTCGATGCCCGCCATGCCCGTCCGGGGGTCCTCGCGGAGAATTTCTACAAAGAGCTGGTCAGGAGATGACGGTGCCGATCGAGGCGACCTTCCAGAATCTGGTCAACAAGTTCGGCGCCGCGCGCGAGGCGTTCGAGAGTCTCCGCCTGACCGCCATCGAGGACCGTCCGCTGCGAGACGAGGTGTTGCTCGTCGAGCGCTTGGGCAACGCCGTCGACGATATGCAGGGATGGCTCGAGGAAGCGGTCGCCGCCGCCGCCGATGCGCAGAAGGCCGTTCGCCATCCGCTCGACGGCTATCGCGCCCGCGAGGCGCTCGCGCTCGCCAACGAGCGCTTCATCCGGCTCGAATACAAGTTCTTCTCCGAGGGAGTATCCTATGAAGGGATCAGCGAGCTCACGCGGTTCGGGCGTCGGCGCGGGCGCGAATGGCTCGGATGGACCGGAAGCGTCATCCAGGCCCTCGATCAGTGCCGCGCTCCGCTTCGCGAGCTCGACGAGGCGCTCTTGCTCGGCTGGCAGGAGCTGTCCGAGCGGCTCGGCGCGAGCGCGCTCTCGCTGCAGACAACGAATATCGGGCAGCAGATTTCGGCGGCGGCGCTCGAGCCGCGCGCGGGGGCCCATGATAGAATGGACATTCGCTCCGACGCCGTAACTTGACTGGCCGCGCGCGTGGGGCTCGGGGCGGCACGCCGGGCCCGCCACCAAGTTATAAGGCCGGATCACTTCGAGGCGAGAATTCAGGAGGCCAAGATGGCTGCACGTAAAACGAGGAAGGGTAAAGTGTTACCCATTGGCTCCAGCCCTCCGCGGCGACCGCGCACCGGTAAGACACCGCCGCTATCAGGGGCACCCTGGGGCGCGGGCTCCTATCCGTCGGCGCCCCCGGTGCCTCCGGGCGGCGGCCCGATTCCCGCCTACCCCATTCTGACGGAGGAAGTGGGCTATCCACCCTCGCCGGTTGCGAACGCCGGAACGCAAACCTCGCGCAGCACCACGACCGGACGCGGCGCCGCCCTCGGACCAATCGTCGCCAAGGCGCTCCAGGACGTGCTTGGCTGGAAGATCAACGGCGACGATCCCAAGGGCTTCGTCGGGGCCCTGAACCAGTCCTTCCAGCTGACGACGGTCGAGGGCCACGTCGAATCAAAATGGACGCCGCGAAGCTATGCCGTGGCAAGCGATCTCGCCGGCGGCATCAGCGGCGCACAGGCCAGCCTCTACAGCCTGGCCAAGACCTTGCTCGATCAGGCGCTGCCGATCATCGACGGGCTCTATGCCCTCGACCCCGCCGCCGACGCGGAATACGTCGCGGCCTTGAAGCAGCTCGCCAACAGCCAGCTCACCGAGCTGGTCAACGAGCTCGCCTACCTCGGCGGGCCGCGCGTCATGCGCGTCCATCAGTATTTCCAGATGCTCTTGGGCATCACGATAAAGATCAACCCGGCCACCCCAAACACGCCAGTGTCGATCACCCCCGAAATGCCGAAGCATCTTCCCCCTGGCGAGCGTCCGCCACCACACCCAGTTGCGAACTACTGGACGTATCCGGACGGAGTTCTGGGCACACTGGGCAATATGCGCGACCAGCTCGGTCTTGCCGAGCCGACACGGAAGGCCGACAAGGAGCGGAGCTACATCAATACCGTCGCGGATGAGCAGAACGTCACGAACTTCCGCATTCTCGTCGATTACACGAATTCGCTGCTGAACAGCTGGCAGAACAGCTTCCAGTTCTTCTTCTTGAACACGGCGACCCCCTTCCTCGGGACCCAACTGGTCCTCATCTCGCGCCAGCTCGGCGTCATCAGCGAGACGGTCGACGAGGTGCGCTTCGTCCTCGATTCCGTATTCCTCGGCCCGGCGGAGAGGAAGACATATACGTTGCAGCTCGCCAATTTGATAACCGATCCCATGACGGGAACACTGGCGCCGCTGCCGCAGATCTTCCTCGAGGATCTCCTCCTGTGGATCCAGAACTACGTCACCGACGAGGCACCAGCGGTCATTCAAAGCGGCGGAAGGCTCGCGCTGGGCGAGGACTTTGCCAACATGGCCTGGCAGTTCGTTGTTCACACCTACGCGACATACCTATTCGCCCAGACACAGGGCGGCTCACCGATCGCTACGGACCGGGTGCTGTTCTCGCTGTCCAAGCTC
>DASPPM010000289.1:0-17487 GCA_035625535.1 Alphaproteobacteria bacterium | reverse complement strand
CCGCTCGTGTCGCGGTCGAGGCGATGGACGAGGCGCGGCCGCTCCGCACAACCGAAGCGCAAGGCATCGAGCATGGCATCGAGGTGCCGCACGGTCCCCGTTCCGCCCTGGACCGCGAGCCCCGGCGGCTTGTTGAGCGCGAGCACCTCGTCGTCGCGATAGAGCACGAGGGTCTGCACGAGCTGCCGGTCCTCGGTCGCGACGCCCGCTCGCGGCCGCGCGCGCGGTTCCGGGGCCTCGCCGAGCGGAGGAATGCGCACGCTCTCACCGGCCACGACCCGCGCCCCTGCCTTGGCGCGCTTGCCGTCGATGCGCACCTGGCCCGTGCGCAGGAGCCTCTCGAGCCGCGCGTGGCCGAGGTCAGGGAAATGGCGCTTGAACCAGCGGTCGAGCCGGAGCCCCGCCTCCTCCGCCGTGACGACGAGGGTGGCGACGGCAGCCGTCATGCCTCGTCCTTCGCCTTCCTCTCGCGCAAGCGGCTCCAATAGTCGAGGCGCTTCTTGATCTCGCGCTCGAAGCCGCGCTCGGCGGGCTCATAAAAGGTCTCGCGCGCCATGCCGTCGGGGAAATAATTCTGGCCGGAAAAGGCCTCCGGCGTGTCGTGGTCGTACTCGTAGCCCTTGCCATAGCCGAGATCGCGCATGAGCCGCGTCGGCGCGTTCAGGATGTGCATGGGGGGGGCGAGCGAGCCCGTCTCGCGGGCGGCCCGGTTCGCGGCCCCCATTGCGACATAGGCCGCATTCGACTTGGGCGCGGTCGCGAGATAGATGACGAGCTGGGCGAGCGCCAACTCGCCCTCGGGCGAGCCCAGGCGCTCGTAAGTCTCCCAGGCGGCGAGCGCCTGCTGAAGCGCCTGCGGATCGGCCAAGCCTACGTCCTCGACGGCGAAGCGCGTCAGCCGGCGCGCCACGTAGCGCGGGTCCTCGCCTCCCGCCAGCATGCGCGCGAGCCAGTAGAGCGAGGCATCCGTGTCCGAGCCGCGCAGGCTCTTGTGCAGCGCCGAGATGAGATTGTAGTGGCCCTCCTGGGCCTTGTCGTAAAGCGGTGCCCGGCGCTGCACCGCGTGCATGAGCGCCTGCGTGTCGAGCGGTGCCGCGGGCTTGAGGGCGAAGAGCTCCTCGGCCAGGTTGATGACGTAGCGGCCGTCGCCGTCCGCGATGGCGCGGAGCGTGGCGCGCGCCTCGGGAGCGAGCGGCAGCTTGCGGCCCTCCACTGCCTCCGCGCGCTCGACCAGCGTCTCGAGCGAGGCGTCGTCAAGCCGGCGCAGGACGAGAACCTGGCAGCGCGAGAGCAGGGCCGCATTGAGCTCGAAGGAGGGGTTCTCCGTGGTGGCGCCCACGAGCGTCACCGTGCCGTCCTCGACATAGGGCAGGAAGCCGTCCTGCTGAGCGCGGTTGAAGCGGTGAATCTCGTCGATGAAGAGGAGCGTGCCCTCGCCCATCTCGCGCCGCTTCTTTGCGGCATCGAACACTTTGCGCAGGTCCGCGACGCCCGAGAACACGGCGGAGAGCAGCACGAAGTCCATTTTGCTGACTTGCGCCAAGAGGCGCGCGATCGTCGTCTTGCCCGAGCCGGGAGGCCCCCAGAGGATGATCGAGGCGAGCCGGCCCGCCTTCACCATGCGGCCGATCGGCCCGTCGGGCCCAAGGAGATGGTCCTGCCCCACCACCTCCTCCAGGCTCTTGGGCCGCAGCCGATCGGCAAGCGGACGGGGGGCCGAGGCTTCGAAGAGCCCGCTCAATTGCGGACCACGACGTTGAGCACGCGCTCGCCGCGGCGCAGGCTGAGCTGCCAGGTGCCCGATTGGCGGCGCAAGGCCGCGGTCAGCTGCTCGACGGTATGCGTGTCGGTGCCGTTGATGCGCACGATCACGTCGCCCGGCTTGACGCCGAGATTGGCGGCCGGCGTGTCGGGCGCCACCTGGGTCACGACCACGCCCTTCTCGAAGGAATTGACCCCGAGCTCGTCGGCGACCGCGGGCGAGAGGTTCGCCACCGTGGCGCCCGTGAGCGGGGAGGGACCCTCGAGCCGCGTCGCCTCGCGGGGCACCGATTCGGGCGGCGCCGTCAGCGCGATCGTGAGCTCGAGCTGACGGCCCTGGCGGTAGACCGTGAGATCGGCCTTGCCGTTGAGCGGCTTGGTCGCGATGCGGTAGCGCAGCGATTCCGCGTCGTCGACCGCGCGGCCGTCGATCTTGAGGATGACGTCGCCGGGCTTGAGACCGGCTGCTTGGGCCGGCCCGCCCTTGTAGACGTCGTTGACGAGCACCCCCATCGGACGCGCGAGCCCGAGCGAGCTCGCTACGTCGGCGCTCACCGTCTGGCCCTCTGCGCCGAACCAGGGCCGCACCAGCTTGCCGCCGGAGAGGATGCCGCGCACCACCGTGCGCACCATGTTCGAGGGGATGGCGAAACCAATGCCGATCGAGCCGCCCGAGCCCGAGTAGATCGCGGTGTTCACGCCGATAAGCTTGCCGTCCATGGTGACGAGGGCGCCGCCCGAGTTGCCCGGGTTGATCGCCGCGTCGGTCTGGATGAAGAAGTTGAAATCGTTGATGCCGAGTGCGGTGCGCGCGAGGGCGGAGATGATGCCGCTCGTCACGGTCTGGCCGACGCCGAAGGGATTGCCGATGGCGAGCACGAGATCGCCCACCTCGGCCGCGTCGGAGTCGCCGAACTCAAGCGCCGGGAGACGCTCACCGTGAGTGTCGATGTGGAGCACGGCGATGTCGGCGCGCTCGTCCGTGCCCACCAGCTTGGCCTCGAGCTCGCGCCGGTCGGCCAGCACGACGGTGATCTGATCCGCCCCTTTGACCACGTGATGATTGGTCACGATCGTGCCGTCGCTGCCCACGATGACGCCCGAGCCGAGTGCCGTCTGGACGCGCCGCTCGGGCTCGCCGCCGAGAAAATTCTGGCCGAAGAAGCGGCGGAAGAAGGGGTCCGCGAAGAGAGGGGAGCTGCGCTGCTCGACGATGGTGCGGGTGTAGATGTTGACGACGGCGGGCGCCACCTTCTTGACCACGGGGGCAAAGCTGTAGCTGACCTGCTCGCGCGCCTCGGGCACCACCTTGGCGAGCCCACCTGGCGCCATGGCAAGGTCGAGGACGAGGAGAGCGAAGATCAGCCGAGCGGTCTTGAATGTCATGGTTGCGCTATGGTCTGGCAAAGTCCCGCGCGTCGGGGCCAGAGGTGCCGTTAATGCAGCAATTCATAAGCAAACGGGCAGCCTCGCCGGGCTGCCCCTTTCCCGCCGCGCGGCCGCTCTCGGCCCTCAGGCGGCCTCGGCCTCGGCGGCGGCCTCGGGCTTGGGCCCGGAATCCTGGCCCTTGGCAGCGGTGTCGCGATCCACCAGCTCGATGATCGCAAGCGCTGCCGCGTCGCCGTGGCGGAAGCCCGCGCGCAACACGCGGCTGTAGCCGCCGGCCCGGCCCTTGTAGCGCTCGGCCAACGCGCCGAGCAGCTTCTCGACCAGCTTGCGGTCCTTGATCGCGGCGAGCAACTGGCGCCGCGCGTGGAGCCCGCCGCGCTTGCCGAGCGTGATCAGCTTCTCCACCACCGGCCGCAGATCCTTGGCCTTGGGCAGCGTCGTCGTGATTTGCTCGTGCTTGATCAGCGCCGCCGCGAGATTGGCGAACATCGCCTTGCGGTGGCTGCTGGTGCGGTTGAGCTTGCGCCCGCCGATCCTGTGCCGCATCCCTCGATCTCCTCTCGCGCCCGGGCCTCAGTAGGGCTCCTCGAGCCGCTTGGCGAGGTCCTCGATGTTCTCGGGCGGCCAGCCCGGGATCTCCATGCCGAGATGGAGGCCCATCTGGGCAAGCACTTCCTTGATCTCGTTGAGCGATTTGCGCCCGAAGTTGGGCGTGCGCAGCATCTCCGCCTCGGTCTTCTGCACCAGGTCGCCGATGTAGATGATGTTGTCGTTCTTGAGGCAGTTGGCCGAGCGCACCGAGAGCTCGAGCTCGTCGACCTTGCGCAGGAGGTTCTTGTTGAAGGGCAGCTCGGCGGGCCGCTCCTCCTCGCGCGCGTGCACCGGCTCCTCGAAGTTGATGAAGAGCTTGAGCTGCTCCTGCAGGATGCGCGCGGCGAGCGCCACCGCGTCCTCGGGCTTGACCGCGCCGTTGGTTTCCACCGTCATCGAGAGCTTGTCGTAGTCGGTCACCTGGCCGACGCGGGTGTTCTCCACCTTGTACGAGACCTTGCGCACGGGGCTGAAGATGGCGTCGACCGGAATGAGCCCGATCGGCGCGTCCGCCGCGCGGTTCGTGCCCGCCGCGACGTAGCCCTTGCCGCTCTCGACCGTCATCTCCATCGAGATCTTGGCGCCCTGATCGAGGGTGCAGATCACATGGTCGGGATCGAGCACCTCGATGTCGTGGCCGGTCTCGACCTGGCCGGCGGTGACCTCGCCCGGTCCGCTCGCGCGCAGATGGATCTTCTTCGGCCCCTCGCCGTGCATCCTGAGCGCCATCGACTTGATATTGAGGACGATGTCGGTCACGTCCTCCTGCACGCCGGGAAGGGAGGAGAACTCGTGAAGCACGCCCTCGATCTGCACCGAGGTGACCGCGGCACCCTGGAGCGAGGAGAGCAGCACGCGCCGGAGCGCGTTGCCGAGTGTCAAGCCGAAGCCGCGCTCGAGCGGCTCGGCGACCACCGTGGCCGAGCGATCGGCACGCGGGCCCGACTGGATGTCCAGCTTCGAGGGCTTAATCAATTCAGTCCAATTTTTCTGAATCACGGGAGCAACCTTTCCGTGCTAGCGCGGAGCTCGCTCCGCATTCCGTTCCAAAGTCCTGGCCGGCCGGAGCGTGTCCCCGGCCCGGCGCGGCCGCATTCCCGACGGCCGCTTTCGTCACACCCGGCGGCGCTTGGGCGGGCGGCAGCCGTTGTGCGGGATCGGCGTCACATCGCGGATCGCGGTGATGGTGAAGCCGACGTTTTGCAGCGCGCGCAAAGCCGACTCGCGGCCCGCCCCCGGCCCTCTGACCTCGATCTCGAGCGTCTTCATGCCGTGCTCCATCGCCTTCTTGCCGGCATCCTCGGCCGCCATCTGGGCGGCGTAGGGGGTCGACTTGCGCGAGCCCTTGAAACCCTGCGAGCCCGAGGACGACCAGGCGATCGCGTTGCCCTGGGCGTCCGTGATGGTAATCACCGTGTTGTTGAAGGTCGCGTTCACGTGCGCGACGCCCGAGGTAATGTTCTTCCTCTCGCGGCGGCGCCGCGGGGCTGCAGCCTTAGCCATGATCGGACCTGATCCTTAAACTCTAGCTCAAACGGCCTTCTTCTTGCCGGCAATGGGACGCGCCTTGCCCTTGCGGGTACGCGCGTTGGTATGGGTGCGCTGGCCGCGCACGGGGAGCCCCTTGCGATGACGCAGGCCGCGGTAGCAGCCGAGGTCGAGCAGGCGCTTGATGTTCATCGCCACCTCGCGCCTGAGGTCGCCCTCGACCTGGTACTCGCGGTCGATCACCTCGCGGATGCGGATGACTTCCTGCTCGGTCAGCTCGCTCACCCGGCGCTGGCTCGGGATGCCCACTTTCTCGCAGATCTCCGTCGCCTTGGTCGGGCCGATACCATAGATGTAGGTGAGGGCCACCTGGACCCGCTTCTGCGTCGGAATGTTCACGCCCGCGATTCGCGCCACTTAACCGCTCTCCTCAAGGCCGTTTTGCCCACAACGAAACACCCCTCCTGGCCCGCTGCCAGGAGGGGGAGCACGGATTATAGGTCGAAATCCGGCCCAGTCAACTCCTCATGCGCCCTTGACGCCTCTTCCGAGGATGGCCTCGATCTCCTTGGTGACCTGGTCGATGGGCGCCATGCCGTCGACCCGCTTGAGCACCGATTTCTGCGCGTAATACGGCAGGATCGGCGCCGTGCTGGCATGGTAGGCGGCGAGGCGCGAGGCGACCGTCTCCGCGCTGTCGTCGGCGCGCCGGGTGAAGCTGGTGCCGCCGCACACGTCGCACACGCCGGGCGTCTTCGGCTTCTGGAACTCGTCGTGGTAGCCGGCACCGCAATTGGCGCAGCTGTAGCGCCCGACGATGCGCCTGGTGATCGCCGCCTCGTCCACCTTGAGCTCGATCACGTGATCGAGGGTGAGGTGCTTCTGCGCCAGCATGCGGTCGAGCGCCTCGGCCTGTGCGGTGGTGCGCGGGAAGCCGTCGAGCACGAAGCCGCGCTTGCAGTCGGGCTGGTCGATGCGTTCCGCGATGATGGCGATCACCACCTCGTCGGGGACGAGCTTGCCCGTCTTCATGATCGCCTCGGCCTTCTTGCCGATCTCGCTGCCCGCCTTGGCGGCCGCGCGCAACATCTCGCCGGTCGAGAGCTGGATCAGGCCGTATTTCTCCTCGAGCCTTTTCGCCTGCGTACCCTTGCCTGAGCCGGGCGGGCCCAACAGCAGCAGGTTCATCCGCGTCTTCCGCGCAGCTTGGACTTCTTGATCAGGCCCTCATACTGGTGCGCGAGCAGATGCGCCTGGATCTGCGCGACCGTGTCCATGGTCACCGAGACCACGATCAGGAGGCTGGTGCCGCCGAAGTAGAACGGCACCGAGTATTGCGAGATGAGGAACTCCGGCAGGATGCAGACCACCGAGAGATAGATCGCCCCGATCACGGTGAGCCGGGTCAGGATGTAGCTCAGGTAATCCGCCGTATTCTTGCCGGGACGGATGCCGGGCACGTAGCCGCCGTACTTCTTGAGGTTGTCGGCCGTATCGTTCGGATTGAACACGATCGAGGAGTAGAAGAAGCAGAAGAAGACGATGAGGGCGACATAGCCCACCATGTAGAGGGGCCGGCCGTGGCCGAGATAGGCGGTGATCTCGGCGAGCCATTCGGGGCCCTGGGCGCCCGAGAAGCCCGCGACCGTCACCGGGAGCAGGAGGAGCGAGCTCGCGAAGATCGGGGGGATCACGCCGGAGGCGTTGAGCTTCAGGGGGAGATGCGAGCTGTCGCCGCCGAAGACGCGGCTCCCCATCTGGCGCTTGGGATACTGCACGATGATGCGCCGCTGGGCGCGCTCCATGAACACGATGGCGCCGACCACCGCCACCGCCATGACGAGGACTGCCATGATGACGAGGCTCGAGATCGCGCCGGTGCGGCCGAGCTCGAGGGTGTTGGCGATCGCCGTCGGCAGCCGCGCGACGATGCCCGCGAAGATGATGAGCGAGACGCCGTTGCCCACCCCGCGCGCCGTCACCTGCTCGCCGAGCCACATGAGGAAGAGCGTGCCGCCGGTGAGCGAGAGCACGGCGGTGAGACGGAAGTAGAGGCCGGGCTCGAGCACCGCGGGCCCATGGCTGCCGGTCATGCCCTCGAGCCCGATGGCCAGGCCGTAGGCCTGAAAGGCGGCGAGGATCACCGTGCCGTAGCGGGTGTATTGGTTGATCTTCTTGCGGCCCTGCTCGCCTTCCTTCTTGAGCTGCTCGAGCGTGGGCGAGATGGAGGTCAAGAGCTGCATGATGATGGAGGCGGAGATGTACGGCATCACGTTGAGCGCGAACATGCTCATGCGGCTCAAGGCTCCGCCCGAGAACATGTCGAACATGCCGAGCAGGCCGCGCGAGTTGGTGTTGAACACGTCGCCCAGCACGGCCGGATCGATGCCCGGCACCGGGATGTAAGTGCCGAGGCGGTAGACGATGAGCGCGCCGAGCGTGAACCAGATGCGCTTCTTCAGCTCCGTCGCCTTGGCAAAGGCGCCGAAGTTGATGCTGGCAGCAAGTTGTTCAGCGGCAGAAGCCATGTTTTGCTCCCGGCGTGCTGCTGAGGGTCAAGCCCCCGCGGACGCTCCGGCCTTCCCGGCCTCGGCTTCCGACTTAGCCTGAGCGACGATCACTTTGCCGCCGGCCTTCTCGACCGCCGCGATCGCGGTCTTGGAGGCGCCGGCGACCTCGAGGGTTATCTTGGCCTTGAACTCGCCCTTTGCAAGGAGGCGCACGCCGGCTCGCGCGGACTTGATGATGCCGGCCGCCTGGAGTGCCGCCGCGTCGACCGGCTTCGCGGCATCGAGCTTGCCCGCCTCGATCGCCTGCTGGAGCCGGCCGAGATTGACGATGCTGTAGCGCTTGGCAAAGGGCTGGTAGAAGCCGCGCTTGGGCAGGCGCCGGTAAAGCGGCATCTGGCCGCCCTCGAAGCCGAGCAGCGACACCCCGCTCCGCGCGGTCTGGCCCTTGCCGCCGCGGGCCGCCGTCTTGCCCTTGCCGGAGCCGATCCCCCGCCCCACCCGCTTGCTCGTCTTATGGGCCCCGGGATTGTCGGAAAGCTGGTTCAATTTCATGGGCTTGTCCTGCCTTCAGGCGTCTTTCAACCGGCCTCGGCCGGCACCACTTCAATGCTTGGAGCGCCGCCCCTCATCCTCGACACGGAGGAGGTGGCGCACCCGCTCGATCATGCCGCGCACTGCCGCGGTGTCCTCGAGCTCGACCGTGCGATGCATCTTGTTGAGGCCGAGGCCGATAAGCGTGGCGCGCTGGTAGTTCCGGCGCCCGATCGGGCTGCCGATCTGCGTCAGCCTGACGGTCTTTTTCTTGTCCGCCATCGCCTACTCCTTCGCCGCCGCCTCGGCTCCGCTCGTGCGCCGGCCGATGACCTCGCTCACCTTCTTGCCGCGCTTGGCGGCGACCAGCCGCGGCGCCATGATATTGGCCAGGGCTATGAAGGTCGCCTTGATCATGTTGTGCGGGTTGGTCGAGCCGACCGACTTGGCGACGACGTCCTGCACGCCGAGGCACTCGAAGATCGCCCGCATCGGACCGCCGGCGATGATGCCGGTGCCGGGCGCTGCCGAGCGCACCACCACGCGTCCGGCCCCGTAGCGGCCGATCACGTCGTGGTGCAGCGTGCGTCCCTCGCGCAGCGGCACGCGCACGAGCGAGCGCTTGGCCTGCTCGGTCGCCTTGCGGATCGCCTCCGGCACCTCGCGCGCCTTGCCCGCGCCGTGGCCGACGCGGCCCTTGCCGTCGCCGACCACCACGAGGGCCGCGAAGCCGAAGCGCCGGCCGCCCTTCACCACCTTGGCGACGCGGTTGA
Source organism: Alphaproteobacteria bacterium (assembly GCA_035625535.1). Taxonomy (GTDB): domain Bacteria; phylum Pseudomonadota; class Alphaproteobacteria; order JACZXZ01; family JACZXZ01; genus DASPPM01. The sequence goes on along the minus strand of DASPPM010000289.1, from coordinate 8,444 downwards.
TGCTCACCAGCTTCTCGACCAGCTCGCTCTCTTCGCGCCCCTCGCGCTGGGCCACGTTTCTTGCCATCGCTTTCCCTTTTCCCGGTGCCTATTTGGAGGGTTTCGCGCCACCTGGCGCGAAGCCTGCAAGCAGGCACGACACTTCAAATCTCTGCCGACTCCGCGAGCTCGCGAAAGCCGGTCCTAGAACGCCAATCCGCCCTCGCGGGCGGCCTCGGCGAGCGCCTTGACCCGGCCGTGATAGAGATAGCCGCCGCGGTCGAACACGACCTGCTTGACCCCTTGGGCGATCGCCCGCGCCGCGATGAGCTTGCCCACCGCCTTGGCCGCCTCGAGGTCCGATCCCTTCTTGATCTGCTCCTTCAAGTCCTTGTCGAGGCTCGAGGCCGCGGCGAGCGTCACCCCCTTGGTGTCGTCGATCACCTGGGCATAGATGTTCTTGCTCGAGCGATGCACGCTCAGGCGCAGCCGGCCGCCCGCCTTGCGCGCGAGCCGGGTGCGAACGCGCCGCTTGCGCCGTCCGCTATGATCGCTCAAGGGTTTCATGGCCCGCCCCTACTTCTTCTTGCCTTCCTTGCGCCGAACATACTCGCCCTCGTAGCGGATGCCCTTGCCCTTGTAGGGCTCGGGGCCCCGCTTGGCGCGGATCTCCGCGGCGACCTGGCCGACGCGCTGGCGGTCGGTGCCGCTGATCGAGATCGCCGTCGGCTTCTCGCACTTGATGGTGATGCCCGCGGGGATGGGATAGATCACGTCGTGGCTGTAGCCGAGCTGAAGCTGCAGGTTCTTGCCCACGACCGCGGCGCGGTAGCCCACCCCTTGGATCTCGAGGCTGACCGTGAAGCCCTTCGAGACCCCGTTCAGCATATTGTTGATCAGGCTGCGATAGCTGCCCCACATCATGCGCGCGCGCTTGCCCTCCGCGCGCGCCTTGACCCACACCTTGCCGCCCTCGAGCGTCGCCTCGACGTCGTCGGGGATGGCGAGGCTCAATTGCCCGAGCTTGCCCTTGGCCGTGAGCTGGGCGCGGGCGATCTGGACATCGACGCCTGCGGGCACCGCCACGGGATATTTGCCGACGCGCGACATGGCCGCTCCTAGAACACCTGGCAGAGCACTTCGCCGCCGACGTTGGCCGCGCGCGCGTCCGCATCCGACATCACCCCGCGCGGGGTCGAGAGGATGGCGATGCCGAGCCCCCCGTGCACGCGCGGCAGATCCTTGATCTTGGAATAGACCCGGCGGCCCGGCTTGGAGACGCGCTGGATCTCCCGGATGACCGGTTCGCCCTCGTGGTACTTGAGCTCGATCTCGAGCGCAACGCTGCCGGGCTTGTCCTCGTGCTCCGCATAACCGCGTATATAGCCTTCCCGCTTCAGCACATCGAGCACGCTGGTCCGGAGCCGCGAATGCGGACTCGAGACGATCGGCTTGCGCGCGCGCTGGCCGTTGCGGATGCGGGTCAGCATATCCCCGATGGGATCGCCATACGACATCAACCGTTCTCCTCTACCAGCTCGACTTCACCATGCCCGGGATCTGCCCCGTCGCGGCGAGATCCCTGAGCGCAATGCGCGACAGCTTGAACTTGCGGTAGTAGGCGCGCGGCCGCCCAGAGAACTCGCAGCGGTTGCGCACGCGCACCGGCGAGCTGTTGCGCGGCAGCTCGGAGAGCTTGAGGCGCGCGGCGAAGCGCTCCTCGCTCGGCTTCTGCTCGTCGTTCGCGATTGCCTTGAGCCTGTCGCGGCGGGCCGCGTATTGCTTCGCCAGCCGCCCGCGCCGTTTGTTCTTCTCGACCGCACTCTTCTTTGCCATGCTCAGACCTCCGTGATGGTCAACCTGCGAACGGCATGTCGAACCCCTTGAGGAGCGCCAGCGCCTCCCGGTTCGTCTTTGCCGTCGTCACGATGGTGATGTCCATTCCCCGGATCTGCTCGATCTTGTCGTAGTCGATCTCGGGGAAAACGATCTGCTCCTTGAGCCCGAGGGTATAGTTGCCGCGGCCGTCGAAGCTGCGGTCCGAGAGGCCGCGGAAGTCGCGCACGCGCGGGAGCGCGATCGTCACCAGACGGTCCAGGAACTCGTACATGCGCTCGCGCCTGAGCGTCACCTTGCAGCCGATCTTCTGACCCTGGCGCAGCTTGAAGTTCGCGATCGACTTGCGCGACGCCGTGATCACCGGGCGCTGGCCCGAGATGCGCGCGAGCTCGTCCGCTGCCACGGTGATCCGCTTGCTGTCGCCGATCGCCTCGCCGACCCCCATGTTGATTACGATCTTCTCCAGCTTGGGGACCTCCATGAGGTTGCGGTACTGGAACTGCTTCATCAGCTCCGGCTTGACGACCTTCTCGTAATGCTCTCGCAGCCTTGCAGCCATGGCGCTCGCCTACCTATCGATGATCTCCCCCGAGCGCTTGGCGTAGCGCACCTTGCGCTCGCCCTCGAGGATCTTGAATCCCACCCGGGTCGGCTTGTTGTCCTTCGGATCGAGGTGCGCCACGTTGGAGACGTGGATCGACGCCTCCTGCTCGACGATCCCGCCGGAGCTCTTGGGCGAGGGCCGCGTATGGCGCTTGACCACGTTGACGCCCTGGACGAGCACGCGGTTCTCCTCGCGCAGAACCTTGAGCACCTTGCCGCGCTTTCCCTTGTCGCGTCCCGTGATCACGATCACCTCGTCGCCCTTCTTCATCTTCCACGCCATCACAGCACCTCCGGCGCCAGCGAGATGATCTTCGTGAACTTCTTGGCGCGCAGCTCGCGCGTTACCGGCCCAAAAATGCGCGTCCCGATCGGCTCATTCTGGGGCGTGATGAGCACGGCGGCGTTGCGGTCGAAGCGGATTGCGCTGCCATCGGCGCGCCGGATCTCCTTCGCCGTGCGCACGATCACCGCGCGGTGCACGTCGCCCTTCTTGACGCGGCCGCGCGGAATCGCGTCCTTGACGGAAACGACGATGACGTCGCCGACCGAGGCGAACTTCCGCTTGGAGCCGCCCAGCACCTTGATGCACTGGACCCGGCGCGCGCCCGAATTGTCGGCGACCTCCAGGTTCGTCTGCATCTGGATCATTGTCTCGATCCTTCCTTACGCCCGCGGCTACGGCGCAACCGGCGGCTTGCCGTCCGCCACCACTTCCCAACGCTTGCGCTTGGACAGCGGCCGGCACTCGCGGATACGCACGACGTCGCCCACCTTGAAGCGGTTGGCCTCGTCGTGCGCCATGAACTTCTTCGAGCGCACCACGTACTTCTTGTACATCGGGTGCTGGACCCGGCGGTCGACGCGCACGACGACCGTCTTGTTGGCGGCGTCGCTCACCACCACCCCTTGCATCACTCGTCTCGACATCCTCCTACTCCTAAGACGCCTTCTTCTGCGGCGCGGGCTTCTCTTTCGCGGCTCGGTGCCGCTCACCGAGGATCGTCTTGATCCGCGCGATGTCGCGCCGCACGCGCCGCATCTGCGCCGTGTTCTCGAGCTGGCCACTCGCCTTTTGGAAGCGCAGGTTGAAGGCCTCCTTGCGCAAGCCGATCAGCTGCTCCTTGAGCTCGTCCGTGGTCTTCAACCGCAGGTCCTCCGCCTCCGCCATGGCTCAGTGCTCCTCGCCAAGACGCGCCACGAACTTGGTTCTGACCGGCAGCTTGGCCGCGGCGAGCCCCAACGCCTTGAGCGCGATCTCGCGCGGCACGCCGTCCATCTCGAAGAGGATGCGGCCAGGATGCACGCGACAGCACCAGAACTCGGGCGAGCCCTTGCCCGAGCCCATACGCACCTCGGCGGGCTTCTTGCTCACCGGGACGTCCGGAAAGACGCGGATCCAGACGCGGCCCACGCGCTTGATGTGGCGCGAGATGGCGCGGCGCGCGGCCTCGATCTGGCGCGCGGTCACGCGCGCCGGGGCGACCGCCTTGAGCCCATAGGCGCCGAAGTTGAGCGCGGTGCCGCCCGAGGCCGGCCCGCGCACGCGGCCCTTGTGCTGCTTTCTGTACTTCGTTCGCTTCGGCTGTAGCATCGTCCGTCCTCACTCCGCTCAGCGCCCGACCTGCTGCTCGGCGAGGCGCTTGTCCTGCGCCATCGGGTCGTGCGCGAGAATCTCGCCCTTGAAAATCCACACCTTGACGCCGCAGGTGCCGTAGGTGGTCTTCGCCGTCGCGGTTCCATAATCGATGTCGGCGCGCAGCGTATGGAGCGGCACGCGGCCCTCCCGGTACCATTCCACGCGCGCGATCTCGGCCCCGCCGAGGCGCCCGCCGCAATTGATGCGGATGCCCTGGGCCCCGAGCCGCATGGCCGATTGCACCGCGCGTTTCATGGCGCGGCGGAAGGCGACGCGACGCTCGAGCTGCTGGGCGATGTTCTCGGCGACAAGCCGCGCCTCGAGCTCGGGCTTGCGGATCTCGACGATGTTCAGGTGCACCTCGCTCGAGGTCATCTTGGCGAGGTCCTGGCGCAGCTTCTCGATGTCCGCGCCCTTCTTGCCGATGACCACGCCGGGGCGCGCGGTATGGATGGTGATGCGCGCCTTCTTCGCGGGCCTCTCGATCACCACGCGGGCGACGCCCGCCTGCGCCAGGCGGTCGTGGAGGTAGTTCCGCAGCTTCAAGTCCTCGTGCAGCAGATGGGCGTAGTCGTGATCCGCGAACCAGCGGCTGTCCCACGTCCGATTGATGCCGAGCCGGAGCCCGGTCGGATTGACTTTGTGACCCATCAGGCGGTCTCCTCGGCTTTGGCTTCGCTGCGCTCGCGCACGATGATGCGGAGGTTGCTGATCGGCTTCTCGATGCGCGCGCCGCGCCCGCGGGCGCGCGCGTGAAAGCGCTTGATGACGAGGGCCTTGCCCACGCTCGCCTCGGCGACGTAGAGGCGGTCGACGTCGAGCTGGTGGTTGTTCTCGGCATTGGCGATGGCCGCGACGAGCACCTTCTTGACCTCGCCCGCGATGCGCCGGGTCGAGAAGGTGAGCTCGGCGAGCGCCTTCTCCGCCGTGAGGCCGCGGATGGCCTCGGCCAAGAGGTTGAGCTTGCGCGGGCTCGTGCGAATGCTGCCCGCGAAAGCCATCGCCTCGTTGTCGGCCAAGCGCCGCTCGGCTGCCTTCTTGCCCATGCTATTCCCTCTTCGCCTTGCGGTCCGCGGAATGGCCGTAGAAAGTGCGGGTCGGCGCGAACTCGCCGAACTTGTGGCCGACCATGTTCTCGGTCACCAGCACGGGAATGAACTTATGGCCGTTGTGGACGCCGAACGTCAGGCCGACGAACTGCGGCAGGATGGTCGAGCGCCGCGCCCAGGTCTTGATGACCTCCTTGCGCCCCGACTCGCGCGACTTCTCCGCCTTCCTCAAGAGATAGCCGTCGACGAACGGCCCCTTCCAAACTGATCGAGCCACGCTCCAGCTCCCTTACTTCTGATAGCGGCGGCGCACGATGAATTTGCCCGTCGCCTTGTTCTTGCGCGTGCGCTTGCCCTTGGTCTTGATGCCCCAGGGGGTGACCGGATGGCGCCCGCCCTTGGTGCGGCCCTCGCCGCCGCCGTGGGGGTGATCGATCGGGTTCATCGCCACGCCGCGCACGATGGGACGGCGGCCGAGCCAGCGCGAGCGCCCCGCCTTGCCGATCTTTATGTTGGCGTGGTCGGCGTTCGACACGGCGCCGATCGTGGCCATGCATTCGGCGCGCACCATGCGCACCTCGCCCGAGCCGAGCTTCAAGAGCGCATAGCCGGCGTCGCGGCCGACGAGCTGCACGTAGCTTCCGGCCGCGCGGGCGAGCTGGCCGCCCTTGCCGATCTTCATCTCCACATTGTGCACGATGGTGCCGACGGGGATGCTCGCGAGCGGCATGGCGTTGCCGGGTTTGATGTCTTCCTTCTCGCCGGCCACCACGCTGTCGCCCACGCTCAGGCGCTGCGGCGCGAGGATGTAGCTGAGCTCGCCGTCCTGGTAGCGGATGAGCGCGATGAAGGCCGTGCGGTTCGGGTCGTACTCGAGCCGCTCGACCGTGGCCGGCATGCCCCACTTGGCGCGCCGCACGAAATCGACGACGCGATAGCGCTGCTTGTGCCCGCCGCCCTTCTGCCACACGGTGATATGGCCGTGATTGTTGCGCCCGCCGGTCGAGCTCTTGCCCTCGGTCAGGCGCTTGACGGGCTTGCCCTTCCACAGCTCCGAGCGGTCGACCATGACGAGGCCGCGCTGCGAGGGCGTCACCGGATTGAAGGTCTTGAGTGCCATTCTGCGAGTTTCCCGTCCTCTAGATGCCGGTCGTCACGTCGATCGTCTGTCCCTCGACGAGGGACACGATCGCTTTCTTGAAGTCCGAGCGCGCGCCCAGCCGGCCGCGAAAGCGCTTGAGCTTGCCGGCGACGCGGACGGTGTTCACGGCCTTGACCTTGACCTTGAACAGCCCCTCGATCGCCGCCTTGATCTCGGGCTTGGTGGCGTCGAGCGGGACGCGGAAGGTCACCTGATTGTGCTCCGAGCCGCGCGTCGACTTCTCGGTGATGAGGGGCGAGCGCACGAGCTCGTACATGCGCTCCCGGCTCACCGTGGCCTTGCCGGAGTATTGCCTCATCTCAGTCTCTCCTGCAGCTTCTCGACCGCGGCCTTGGTCAGCACGAGCGTATCCCGGCGCAGGATGTCGTAGACGTTGGCCCCCTGCTGCGGCAGCACGTCGACGCCGGGAATGTTGCGGGCGGCGCGGGCAAAGCCCTCGTCGAGCTCCGGGCCGTCGATGATGAGCACCGAGCCCCAGCCGAGCTTGTCGAGCTTGCCGGCCAAGAGCCGCGTCTTCGGCTCCTTGAGCTTCGCCACGTTGAGAACCGTGAGCTTGCCCTCGGAGAGCTTGGCGGAGAGCGCCATCTTGAGGCCGAGCTTGCGCACTTTCTTCTGGAGATCGAAGGCGTGGCTGCGTACGACCGGGCCGAAGATGACCGCACCTCCGCGGAACTGGGGCGAGCGCAGACTGCCCTGGCGCGCGTGGCCGGTACCCTTCTGACGATAGGGCTTCTTGGTCGTGCCGCTGATCTCCGAGATGCCCTTGGTCTTGTGCGTGCCGCTGCGGCGCTTGGCGAGCTGCCAGTTGACCACGCGGGCGAGAATGTCCTTGCGCGGGACGAGACCGAAGACGCCCTCGTCGAGCTCGAGCTCACCGACGGATTTGTTGTCGAGATCGATCACGGGCGTCTTCATGGCGCCTTGCCCTCGCTCTTCTCGGCCGCGGGCTCGCCTGCGGCTGCCGCCTCGGCGGCCTTGCGCACCGCCCCCGGGAAGGGCAGGTCCTTCGGTGCCGGCCGCTTGACCGCATCGCGCACCAGCACATAGCCGCCCGCGGCCCCCGGTACGGCACCTTCGATCATGAGAAGGCCGCGCCTGCCGTCGGTCGCCACCACCTTGAGGTTGAGGGTGGTGCGGCGGCGGTCACCCAGGTGGCCCGCCATCTTCTTGTTCTTGAACACCCGTCCCGGGTCCTGGCGGTTGCCGGTCGAGCCGTGGCTGCGGTGCGAGATCGAGACGCCGTGGCTCGCGCGCAAGCCGCGGAAATGATGGCGCTTGATGACGCCGGCGAAGCCCTTGCCGATGGTGGTGCCGCTCACGTCGACGAGCTGGCCCGGCACGAAGTGCTCGACGGTAAGCTCGGAGCCCACCTCGATGAGCGCCTCCGGGCTGACGCGGAACTCGAAGAGCCTGCGCTTGGGCTCCACCTTCGCCTTGGCGAAGTGGCCGCGCTGGGGCTTCGAGACGTTCTTGACCCTGGCCGTGCCGACGCCGAGCTGGAGTGCCGTGTAGCCGTCCCGCTCGACCGTGCGCTGGGCCACGACCTGGCAACTCTCCACCTTCAGCACGGTGACCGGAACATGGTCGCCGGCCTCGGTGAAGAGGCGCGTCATGCCGACCTTCTGCGCGATGAGCCCGGTACGCATCGAACCAAATCCCTCAGAGCTTGATCTCCACATCCACGCCCGCGGCGAGGTCGAGCTTCATGAGCGCGTCCACCGTCTGCGGCGTGGGATCGACGATGTCGAGCAGCCGCTTGTGCGTGCGGATCTCGAACTGCTCGCGCGACTTCTTGTCGACGTGCGGCGAGCGGTTCACCGTGAACTTCTCGATTCGCGTCGGCAACGGGATCGGCCCGCGCACGCGCGCACCGGTGCGCTTCGCCGTATTGACGATCTCGCTCGTCGACTGGTCGAGCACGCGGTGATCGAACGCCTTCAGGCGGATCCGGATATTCTGGCTGTCCATCTTGTTGTCCCGTACCTGAGGGGCCTCGGTCCGGACGGCCGGACCGGCGCCGCGGCTCTCCTTGCTACTGGATGATCTTGGCGACGACGCCGGCGCCGACGGTGCGCCCACCCTCGCGGATGGCGAAGCGCAGGCCCTCGTCCATGGCGATGGGGGCGATCAGCTCGACCTCCATCGCCACATTGTCCCCCGGCATCACCATCTC